>NZ_CAJHBP010000032.1:0-29942 GCF_904846665.1 Psychrobacter sp. Pi2-51 | reverse complement strand
ACATTATATTATAAAATATAATAAAAAGGTAAAAAAATACTGAACCTATTGTTATAAAGGCTCAGTATTTTTAAATTAAACAGATTTCATTTTGAGTAGCAAGGAAAGCGAGCATCAGTGCTACTTCAAATAGATAAAGCAAGTTTGGCACAGCCAATCATGCTTCTGCGACAGCTGCTATTTCGCCAATACTTTATCAAGCGCGGTTTCAAAACGCGTTACCGCGCCATCAATATCCGTCAATTTATCTAAACCAAACAAACCCAAACGGAAGGTTTTAAAGTTTTCTGGTTCGCCAACTTTTAATGGTACGCCAGCGGCGATTTGCAAGCCCGCTTCAGCAAAAGCGCTACCTTTATGCATGTCATCACGCTCAGTATAAGCCACGACCACACCTGGCGCTTTAAAGCCTTCAGCGGCAACACTTTCGACGCCTTTGTCTTCCATGACCTTACGGACACGGTTGCCAAGCTCCCACTGCGCGTCAGACAGTTTAGCAAAGCCCACTTCTTTGGCCTCATTAATAGTATCGCGGAACTGACGCAGGCCATCGGTTGGCATGGTCGCATGATAAGCATGACCGCCATTTTCGTAGGCGCGCATGATGTTCAACCATTGCTTAAGATCGAGGCTAAAGCTATCAGATTCTGTATTATCGACTTTTTTGACGGCTGCATCACTTAGCATCACCAAACCAGCACAAGGTGTACTGCTCCAGCCTTTTTGTGGCGCGCTGATAAGCACGTCAATGCCTAAGGCTTTCATATCCAACCAAACACAACCTGAGGCGATGCAATCGATGACCAATAAGCCACCTACGCTATGGACGGCTTCGCCCAATGCTTTAATATAGTCATCTGGTAGAATAATACCGGCTGAAGTTTCGACATGCGGGGCAAAGACAATGGCTGGTTTTTGTTCTTTGATTTTTGCTACAGCGACATCGATATCGACTGGTGCAAAAGGCTTTGGCGCATCAGTATTTTCTGTACGATCAGCGGTCAATACCGTCGATGACTTGGCAATGTTGCCTTTTTCTAGGATTTGCGTCCAGCGGTAGCTAAACCAACCGTTTCGGATAATCAGACAATCTTCATCCTTTGCCAATTGACGGGCGACAGCTTCCATCCCATAAGTGCCAGAACCCGGCACGATAGCAACGGCACCAGCGTTATAGACTGACTTTAGCTCGCTAGATAAGTCGTTCATTACTTGCTGAAAGACTTTAGACATATGGTTGAGAGCGCGGTCAGTGTAAACCACTGAATATTCTAATAGGCCATTTGGATCAATATCTTGACGTAATGCAGTCATGGAACGCTCCTAGTTTATGGTTAGATAATTTAATGGCGCTTAAATCTCAGTACAGCCATATCCAAATATGGATACAGACTAGGTACTAATATCGGATAAGAAACCAGAAAACGACGTAAGGCTGATAATATTGTACTTTAGCCTAGAGCGTGTCCTCAATCTGAACGGAAGCGACTAAATGGGCTAAAAATGAATATTGATAAAGCCTATAAACCCTAAGCCAATATATTCATAGCCACACGCTTAGCGAACACCAGTACGGTATCTTAATCCAAACCATTTAGTTAATGAGAGCTTGATATTAGCACCGATACCGAGGGTTGACAACGATACGCCTAGGCAATGATATGACTTGCACTGTTGACTGTTTATTGGTAAATGCGATGCTGATCAGCATCAATGTCCACGATTGGCATCTTTTAGTCCTGAGACAACAAAGTCTAACAATTCACTGTCCCCTTCGCGTGCCGCTTTGCGCATCAGCTTGGATGGCGCATGGGTCAAGGTTTGAGTTAAACGTCTCGACAGCTCGGCTATGATATCTTCAGGGCTCGCACCCTCAGCGTTAAGCTTAGCAATAGAGTCATTAAGCAGCTTATCTACTTGGTCATTAGTACGCTCACGATACTGCTGAATGTCTTTGCCGACTTGGCGCACTTGAAAGCGTCGATCCATTTCGACGACCAATTGGCTAACGAGTAGCTCAGCGTCTACTGCTGCTTGACGACGCTGTTCAATATTACCCGCTATCACATGTTGCAGATCGTCGACAGAATATAAATACACGTCATCTATGCGGCTCACAGTCGAATCGATATCACGTGGCACCGCCAAATCTATCATCAGCATTGGCTGATAACGACGACGTTTCAGCGCCTGCAATGTCATGGTCTTATCAATTAATAAGTCCATACTACCGCTACAGCTACTGACAATATCAGCCTCTGCCAGCACTTGCGGCAACGCTTGCAAAGTTCTGACTTCCACTTGTCGTCCAGGTTTACGCAGCTCAGCCGCTAGAGCCTCAGCACGCTCAGGGTTGCGGTTGCAAATAATCACCCGCCCAACCCCAAGCCCCGCAATATGTGTGGCAACCAAACGATTCATCTCACCAGCGGCAACCACCAACAAGGTACGATTGGGCAAATCATCAAAAATCTGCGTGACCAATTTAGCCGCAGCAAAGCTGAGCGATACGGCTTGAGCGCCAACCTTGGTTTCATTACGTACCCGTTTGGCAGCAGCGAATACCTGATCGACGATCCATCCTAGCTGATTGCTTAATACTTTTTGTTCTTGCGCCATATGTACGGAGCGCTTGATTTGACCCAATATCTGCGGCTCACCCAATATCATAGAGTCCAGCCCAGCAGCAACCCTCAACCAATGAGTCAAGGCGTGAGTATCACGGTGCACATATAGATATGGGTCAATCTCGGTGAGCGACAGTTGCTTAAAATCAGCCAGCCAAGTTTTAATCTTCATGATATGGGCGCTGATGGCCGCTGATGAGATATTGGTGCTGAGCGCAGCATTACTATTATTACTGCTAAAAGACGGTGAGGTAACGTCGTTGACCGTGGGCGACGTTACTGCTTGCTGAGACAAAGTCTGCGGAACGAGGGCATAAATCTCAGTACGGTTGCACGTAGAGACAATCACGCTACCATCGGTAAAGGCCTCTAACTGCTCAAGGGCGATAGCCACATCCTCACCCACAAGCGCCAAGCGCTCTCGTAGAGCGACTGGTGCGGTTTTGTGATTGACCCCAATGACCACTAATCTCATTATTGATAGACCATAAATATAACGCTCACTTGCCAGCCAAGCGTGCTCGCCGTTTGCCAAAGGCAGTTTTTATAAAAAAGCAGTTTTTATAAATTAGAAAAGCAGTGTTTAGCAAACAGCGCTTAAAGGAAAACCTAAAACCGCTTATTATATCATTATTGCTGGCTTTATTTAACACTCGACCACCTGTGGTGACTATTTGCTTGTATCTGGGCGCATGAGTAACAAATCAACTACCTGATAGATTTTTTGGACGAATAATTGAGTAACACGGGCGCTATTGTTTATCACCTCAATCTCCTTTTATAATGTCGATCATGGGTACTGGCTACCGATGTCTATTTTAAAATCATCAGGATAAAATTGCCTTATTAATGGGTAAACAATAGGTGTACACTGCTATTTATGATTTTTTTTGAGTCATCATTTCGATCACAACTTGTGCATAACGATCAATCTAGCCTTCGCGCTTTATTACACGTCATTATTGAACGTCTATGCCAACGTTATAAGCTAACACTATCGTTGGCCATTTGTTTGTGCCTAGCCTCACCCGCTCAGGCCAATCTGCTCGACCCATCAGACATTCATAATGCCACTAATAATCAATCCTCATTAAGCCAGCCTTCAGTCGCAATGATAAATACAGATGCGACTAATCGTAATGCATTTTCCAATGAACCAACACAGAACGAGTCAACAACAAGAACAAGAACAAGTGTGGCAAATGTAAATAGCTTACCACCGACGATTGCCGCACAACCAACGCTGACCGAGCCAAGCTTGTATGCGCTTTTGGATGCAGAATTTTCCGCTGATCGCAATGACACACGCCGTGCGGTGATGATTTATAAGCAGCAATCTTTTAAAGAAGATGCGACGGCAGTGTTTGAGAGAGCGCTTAGCTTATCTTTGCGTAATGAGAGTGTTGAAGATTCCTTACAATTTGCCAAAACGTGGCAAGATCAAAATCCCGATCATGTCCCCGCATGGTTTTATGTGGCACATTTGGCCTTGCGCGCGCACGACTATCTGTTGGCAGGTGAGACCTTAAATCGTATCTTGCGTTATGACCCTCGGGCAGACTTAAGCGAAATCCTTATCGGTATTTATCCCAATACCGATAATGACAAACGAGAATTACTCGCCGCCCTACAGCCCCTTGATAGTGAACAAAATGCCTCACTATCGGTGTTAAAGGCAGGCTTGCTATACCAATTTAACGAACCTGAAATTGCCATCGTCCATATCAATCGCGCGCTAGAGCGTCAGCCTGACTATGTGCCTTTTATCACCTTAAAAGCAGATATATTGCGCAAAATAGAAAAGCCTGAAATGGTGATTAATTATGTTAGCCAATCACGTCTGCGTAATCCTGATAGCAAAAGCTTGTACCTATATGAGATTCGTTACTTACTGGATTTGAAACAAAGCGAGCAGGCGTGGCAGCTATTACTAGAGGCGCACAATCGCTTTGCTGATGATGCTGAGATTACCTTATTGGCCGCACTGGTCAGCTTGGACATCGAAGAGTATCCTAGTGCTGATCGCCTACTCAATATGCTGGCAAAAAGTCCTGCTTACCTTGACCAAGCCTATTATTATCTCGGTATCAGTGCCGAGCGCCAACAACGCTTTGATCAAGCGAAATACTATCTCAATGGTGTCATGCAAGAAGACTTGGTGCTAGAAGCACGCAAAAAAGTCGTCGCTTTTGAGTTGATTAATGATGACGTAGATGCAGCCATCTCTACCTTAGAAAAACTACGCAAAGAATTTAACGTCTTTGCGCCTGATACTTATGTGCTACAAGCCGATATTTTATGGCAACAGAATGAGCCAGAGGAAGCGCTGCGGTTGTTGACGCGGGCAGCGCGTAAGTATCCTAATAGTGAGATGTTACTGTTTGCCCGTGCTCAGCTGTTAGATGATAAAGCCGACTACGTGGTCAAACGCACCTTGCTCAATCACTTACAAGCGCTCGATCCTAACAATCTCTCTTATCAGCTCAGTTACGCCCAATTATTGCTCTCCAACGAGCGCAGCTCTGAGCAAGGGTTGGCGCTAGCGACAGCGATCATCCAAATTCGCTATGATGACCCACGTTACGATAACGAGCTACATCTGCAAGCATTGAATATCTTGGCAGGCAATGCCTTGGCCAACGAAGACTACCGCCAAGTGATCAATTACCTGCAAACCCCTTACGATGTCTTACCCACTCTACGCTCAGGGACGCTATTGCTGCGTGCTTATCAAGGTCTAGGGGATAATGACAAAGTCGACGCCTTGCTCGCCGATCTACAGCAGCGCTTCTCATTTGGGCAACACAATGTTAATGACCGCATACAACTGTATTAATGACAGTTGGCGTCATTTTTAAGCAATATTTTGTATAACAAATAAGCCATAACCATTGCGCAAGCTATCAAAACCCAAGTTATCAAAGCTACAAGGCTCTTATAAGAAGCTAACAGCGACGTATAAATGGGTAACAAATTCAGCTTAAGCTATTATCTTTGTTAATTTTGAGGAAGCATCATGTCAGTATCAAAAACACTCCCTTTTCAAGCCAAAAAACTCAGTCTAATGACGGCTTTGACAGCAGCCATTTTGGTGACGACTGGTTGTCAGTCATTAAAAACCACCAGCGGCACAAACCAACCTAGTAGCACCGTACAGGGACAAAGTGGCCAGCAGCCACAAAAGCTTGAGAGCTTCAATATCACTGGAAAAATTGGCGTTACGACACCTGCTAATGACACTAACGGTGCTCAAGGCGGCAGTGCCTTTTACGCATGGGGACAACAAAACGACCGCTTTGCAATTGAGTTGATTGGTGCGCTCGGGATTGGCAAAACTAACATTGAATATAATGGTCAAACGGCAACGCTAGTCAGCGAAAAAACCGGTACATTGACCGCTGATGACCCTGAGACCTTGCTCAAAAAAGCCACTGGCTGGCAAGCACCGATCTCGCAAATGCCGTATTGGGTATCTGGTCGCCCAGCGCCTTCCGACACCGCCCCTACCCTTGACAATCAAAATCGTTTGATTAGCTCAGTTAATGGTGAGTGGAATGCTAGCTTTACCTATAAAGGCAACGATAAGCTGCCTAGTAAAATCAGCGCTGCACAATCACAAGGCAATAAAGTCGTCATGACGATTGATCATCAGAATCGTTAAAGCATTGAGACATTTAAACGTTGAAATATTGAAACATTCATAAATCAAATGACGATGCAAAATAATATGAGCGCTAAAACGACCATCACTCGCTTATCCCCAGCAAAAATCAATCTGTTTTTGCACATTACTGGTAAGCGTACTGATGGCTATCATGACTTGCAAACCGTTTTTCGCCTGCTCGATTGGGGCGATTATTTGCACTTTTCGGTCACAGATGATGCCGTCATTTCTACGGCTGATAGTGAATTAGATGCTAATAAGCTCTGTCATCAGCTGCTAACCTTAACTGGCGCAGACGCAATAACTGCCAGTATAGATGACAATTTGATTTTTAAAGCCGCACGCGCATTGCTAGCATCTATCATAGAATCAACCAGATTACCTAAGCAATTAGCGTCAGTGCAAATTACTTTAGACAAGCATCTACCGATGGGTGCAGGCTTGGGCGGTGGTTCTTCCAATGCCGCGACGACGCTACTGACATTAAATGATATTTGGCAGCTTAATTTAACGTGTGATGAGCTGATAAAAATCGGTGCTAAAGTGGGTGCGGATGTGCCCATATTTATCTTTGGGCGTGATGCGATTGCGATGGGTATTGGCGAGGAGCTGACAGCGATTGACTTGTCAGAGCAGCAGTATTTAGTGTTAACGCCAAATGCGCATGTGAATACCGCCAAACTGTTCGCCCATCCTAAATTACAGCGCGATATTACGCCACTATCAATTGAGACGATTAAAAATCAGTTCAATGACTATACTCAACGTTTGAATGTGCCTTATCACAATGTCTTTACGCCAGTGGTGACCAGCCTTGCCCCTGCTGTCGATGAAGCGCTTCAATATTTGCAACGTTTAGAAGAGCAAGCACTAGGAACATCACGAATGACTGGCTCTGGTAGTGCGGTGTTTTTGCCGTTAGATGTGAATGTTGCTACTGATAAGGCACTTTTGGCGAAATGGGTTGAAGGTGCGCCTTGTTCGGTATATATAGTTGGGAGTTTATAACTGCGCAAGTTTTTATAGATAGGTGAAAAGGTAAGAGCCGCAAATACTATCAAGCCTAAAGCATTTAAGAGCAAAATATGATCACTCTCGGAAATACAGAAACTATTGCTTTTAAAATACACGAAATGGAAAAGCCATTCATAGTGATGGATATTATTGTGAACTCAGTAAATATCAGTTATCAAGATAATAATTATTATGCGTTTCCACTTGTTAACAATATTAAGAAAGAAATAGAACTTATTACTGATGGCGAATTTCACCTAAATAAAAGCTTGATCAATAAACCACTAAGCAAGCTACACGATATTTTTTATGAAACTGAAACTGGAGTTTACGATAGCAGTAGTGAGAAAACTAACTTTTTGTTCTATGACTTATCTACTAACAAATCTCTATTTTACGTTTACCAAGAAGATGAATGTCTGATATTTTTTGGGAAATTTTTTGATAGTAATAATACTATCACTTCAAGAATAAAGAAAAGTGAGTTCTTAGCTACATTGCTAAAGCTGTTGCATACAGTTGAGTCTTACGCTGCTCCTCGGAACATATAAGACTACTTTGGAAATCCTGTACCAGACACGCTAGTCTCAAGCTCACTAATATAGCCC
Organism: Psychrobacter sp. Pi2-51; assembly: GCF_904846665.1. NCBI lineage: Bacteria > Pseudomonadati > Pseudomonadota > Gammaproteobacteria > Moraxellales > Moraxellaceae > Psychrobacter > Psychrobacter sp. Pi2-51. The sequence continues at coordinate 22,029 of NZ_CAJHBP010000032.1, read as the reverse complement.
TACGAGAGAATATCAGTAAGGCATCAATCCTTATTACCGACTTTCACCATATACCTATCGAAATCATACCGTCCTTGATGAATTAAGAATAAATAGCATAAAAAGCCGTAAATGACTTGCAAAATCTGAAAATTTAATTATAATAGGTCGCCTCAATAGGGGTATAGCCAAGTTGGTAAGGCATCAGGTTTTGATCCTGACATCCGTTGGTTCGAGTCCAGCTACCCCTACCATTTTTTAGTACGAAGCGTTCGATAGACACTGATTATAATTGGTATTATAAATACTTACTTATTTTGATTGTCATTGACAACGTTATCCCAGTTTCGGTATAGTTCGCAATGGACACCGCTAGGGAAAAAGTTGTTTTTTAGACGGTTTAATCGTTTATCAGATAGCTAACAGGTGATGACATCATTCTAAGAATAACTAGTAGTTACTATTAGATATCAGATGTTCATAGCCTAGACATTACAGGGGTATAGCCAAGTTGGTAAGGCATCAGGTTTTGATCCTGACATCCGTTGGTTCGAGTCCAGCTACCCCTACCATTTTTTACTGTAATAGTAGTCTCCAATCATTTTCACCACTCTTTTCTGAATTTGAGCAGTTTGACACTGCTTAGCGGTCGCTGCTTGAGTCAATCAATAGGACTTCTGTCATGCCTTATTTGGCGATTTTTACGGGCAATGCCCACCCAGAATTAGCAAAAACCGTAGCCGATCACCTTCATATACCTCTTGGTAAAGCTGACATCACGCGTTTTTCTGATGGCGAAATTGCCGTGGAAATCAAAGAACACGTACGTGGTAAAGATGTGTTTATCATGCAGCCTACTTGTGCACCGACCAATGACAACTTGATGGAAATCATGATGATGGCTGACGCTTTGCGTCGCTCTAGTGCTGGCCGTATCACGGCTGTTATGCCCTACTTCGGTTATGCCCGCCAAGACCGTCGTCCTCGTTCAGCTCGTGTACCTATTTCGGCCAAAGTCGTCGCTGACATGTTAAACATCGTTAGTATCGATCGTGTCATGACCGTTGATTTGCATTCAGATCAGATTCAAGGTTTCTTTGATATTCCAGTTGATAACATCTACGGTACGCCTGTACTACTCAACGACCTCAAAAAACAAGATTATGACAATATCATGGTGGTTTCACCTGACGTTGGCGGTGTGGTACGTGCGCGTGCGATGGCCAAGCAATTGGGCGATACCGACATGGCGATTATTGATAAACGCCGTGCCCGTGCCAATGAATCACAAGTGATGCATATCATCGGTGATGTTCGTGACCGTGATTGCGTGATCGTTGATGATATGGTCGATACTGCAGGCACATTGTGTAAAGCGGCTGAAGCATTAAAAGCAAACGGTGCGCGTCGCGTCTTAGCTTACATTACTCACCCTGTTCTATCGGGTAATGCGCTGAAAAACATCAGCGAATCTGCGCTAGACGAAGTCGTCGTTACCGATACAATTCCATTATCGGCTGAAGCTAAAGCATGTAGCAAAATTCGTCAGGTCAGTATTGCACCGATGCTTGCTGAAAGCTTACGTCGTATTAACAACGAAGAATCTATTAGCGCAATGTTTGATGCCTAACTTTAAACCGTTATCGCAGTGATTTTGATAGTAAGCACTGTGACCACGTAGCCTTAATAGCAAAAAATAGAGCGTCAAGTATCATTACTTGGCGTTTTTTTTAGGTAAGCCTTTTTTCTAGGTCTTTATTATCACAACAAAACCACGTATAATGCGCGCCTGTGCCGACCATTTGTCTTATCTAGAGTGGTCGGTATTACCAAAAGTGCTGATCACGCTGATAAGTAATGGCTTTTATGCTCACCATAATGACTTTTATGATCATTATGGTGATAAAAACCGTTGCTATGAGCGAATGGTTTAAGAGGCTGGTTGATTGTTAGTTATTATTAATCATTGGCCATCTTAGCTATCATCACGTCTTAGTGGATCGGTCGCAAATCCACTTTTTATGACCAGACACTTTTTCATTCTTTTTATAGGATTATATCCATGAGCATTAACCATTTTGAGCTAAACGCAGTTGATCGTTCTGCTGAACAACAAGGTAAAGGTGCGAGCCGCCGCCTACGTAAGCAGAATCTAGTTCCTGCTATTATTTATGGTGGCAACGAAGAGCCTACCTCTATCTCTATCAAAATCAATGAGTTGGTAAAATCGCTTGAATTTGAAGCGTTCTTCTCACATATTTTGACCATCAATGTTGACGGCGTAGAACATCAAGCTGTTATCAAAGATTTGCAACGTCATCCAGCTAAAGGCTTCCCAATGCATGCTGACTTCCAGCGCATTGTGAAAGGTCAAAAAATCCACATGAATGTTCCTGTGCATTTCACTGGTCGTGAAGATGCGCCTGGTACTGCTGCTGCTGGTGTACTATCAACGCTAGTATCTGACATCGAAATCATCTGCCTACCATCACTACTTCCTGAGTATCTAGAAGTAGACGTATCTGGTATGGAAATCGGTGATTTGTTCCGTCTATCAGACATCAAACTTCCTGAAGGCGTTGTCATTCATGAGCTTGAGCTAGAAGACGGCCATGACCGTACTATCGTTAACATGCAGCCACCAACGGTTGAAGAAGTTGACGAAGATGCTGAAGACGTTGATGCAGCTGACGTACCAGCCACTGAGCAAGATGCTGACGGCGAAACTGAAGACAAGAAAGACGGCGAATAATAAACCACCACTATGTAGCGACTTATCGTATGCTACGTAGAAAAGGTTTGTTTGGTTAGAAAAACAGCAGGTGATGAATATCTCCTGCTGTTTTTGTCCGTAAGGTTTGAAAATTAGGACAACTTTTATATAGGCTAAATATTATAGAGTCGTCTTACTTTTCAAACCTTATCACTCATTTATTAAATTTAAGCAGGGTGTTTTTATGGCCATAAAACTTATTGTCGGTCTTGGTAATCCCGGTCAGCAGTATATGTTTACGCGCCATAATGCAGGATTTTGGTTCGTCCATCATTTAGCGCAGCAGTTTAATATCACGCTCGCCCCTGACAAAAAGTTTCACGGGGTAACAGGACGCGGGCAAATTCATGGGCACGATGTTCGTCTTTTGATGCCGCTGACTTTTATGAATAAATCTGGCGAATCCGTGGTACCCATGATCAATTTTTATGGCATCCATAATGATGAATTGTTGATCGCCCATGATGAGCTCGATATCCCCGCTGGTAGTATCAAGCTAAAAACCGATGGTGGTCATGGTGGTCATAATGGTCTGCGCGATATCACGCCTCACATCGGCAATGATTTTCATCGCCTACGTGTGGGTATCGGTCACCCTGGTCACAAATCTAAAGTCAGTGGGCATGTCCTTTCTAAAGCGTCTCCCGATGAGCAAATTGCCATTGATAGCGCATTAACTGCTGCCTTTGAGGCCTTGCCGTTACTGCTAGGTGGTGATGTCGAAAAAGCACGTTCACAAATTAATGGCTTTAAATTACCCGAATAATATAGTGGTGCGATTATAATGGCCTTTTATTTTGGCAGTTTTGTCCCCATTAACCTTTTGATTTAGTTATTTAATATCAGTTACGCTAAGGAAGCAACCTATGCTACTTAATATGCTTAAATGCAAATTACACCGTGCTCGCGTTACCCATGCCGAGCTTCATTATGAAGGCTCATGTGGTATCGATGGTGATCTGTTAGATCTTGCTGGTCTACGTGAAAATGAATCTATCGATATCTATAATGTGACCAATGGCAAGCGCTTTCGCACCTACGCTATTCGTGCTGAAGCAGGCTCTGGTATTATCTCGCTAAATGGTGCTGCGGCGCATATGGCAGATTTGGGTGATATCGTCATCATTTGTGCTTATGCGCATTTTGATGAAGTTGAAGCCTCAACGTATCAGCCAAAACTGGTCTATTGTAATGAAGACAACACCGTAAAAGACACGGCAAATATCATTCCAGTACAAGTGGCTTAAGAAAATCACTTCAAATTTTGTTACATAAAGTATGGGTAAATACGTCATCATACAGTTGCTGTTGTTGTCAAAATCCCATTAAAATACTTGTACTTATATCGAAGCTGAATCCAGATTGTGATTCAGCTTTTTTTTATGCCATTTTTATATGATGTAAGCTTATTCAACATCCAATATCTATTTTTTATCCCTAACGAAGGAGTTATCTACATGTGGTTGGCAGTCATTGCAATTTTGATTGGTCTAGCAATTTTGGTTTGGAGCGCTGATGTTTTTATTGATGGAGCGACCGCTTTAGCCATTAAGTTACGCATGCCAAGTTTTTTGATTGGCGTGATTATATTGGGGGTAGGCACATCCGCACCTGAGATGGTCGTCTCCGTGTTAGCCGCACTAGAAGGCAGCCCTGAGCTGGCATTAGGTAATGCTTATGGCTCTAATATCATCAATATTGCTTTGGTATTGGGTGCAACCGTATTGATTAGCCCTATTATCATTCATAAAGGTGTCATAAAGCGCGATCTACCGATACTGGTAGTGATTACCGCATTGGCAGCATGGCAACTGCGTGACGGGCTGCTGAGCTTAACTGACGGGTTAGTATTATTAGGAATGCTAGTGCTCGTCTTAGGGATTCAAATCGTGCTGAGCTTACGCGAAGGCAAATCAAATGACGCAGATGCTATTACAGAAAGTTTGAGCGACACAGAGCACAATCATCCTAGCTTGATGCGTGGGTTAGGCAGTTTACTGATTGGCTTGTCAATGCTGGTGGCAAGCTCGCAAGCCATTGTCTGGGGTGCGGTAGAGTTGGCAACGTTTTGGGGCTTAAGCGAGCTAATTATCGGCTTAACCATCGTTGCGGTTGGTACATCGCTGCCTGAATTGGTCGCCAGCTTGTCAGCAGCGCGTAAAGGCGAGCATGACATGGCCTTGGGCAATATCATTGGCTCTAATATCTTTAATACCTTAGGCGTCGTTGGTTTGGCCGCCCTCATCGCCCCCATCACTGCCAATCCGATTATCTTATCGCGTGATATTTTAGCGATGGGGTTGATCACTCTATTACTCGTGGTATTGTGTGTTTTTGCCTTTATGACCAAGCGTCCATTTGGTCGTATATCTGGCGCGACCTTAGTCATGTTTTTCGTCGGCTATACTTTATGGCTGATGCAGACAGCCAATATGTAACGCTTAAAGTGTGTTGACAGACTATGGCGATGATAATGCGGTTTATTTTCCTTGCTTGCGGTTTCTAATGACTCGCCATAGTCCTTCATTCTCTGTTTTTGGCATTTTTAACGTGATAGTATTTGATAGCATATCTTGCACCGCGAGACCACGCGGGTTGAAGAAGCAAAAAGCATAATTAAAGATAAAGCCCAAAAAAGCACTGGTTAATAAGATAGCCCGCGAGCCATCGATGACACTACCAATGATGCCAAATATGAGTGGCATGATAAAGGCGGCTAAAATGCGCTTAAAGGACTGACCCCACGTCAGTAAATGACCGCTATTATTGACCGTTTTTAAGCGCCACGTCTGCATGCCTAACGTCTGCCCACCGCGACGCCAAAATATCCCGTAGAACCCCACCAGCGTCAGTATAAAAGACGGCGTCATAATGAAGTTTTGATACCATGTCGGCAGCGACTGCGCTTGTGAAGACTCGCTACCCGTCTCCATAGTCATAAGTGTGCCAATCACCGTCAGCAAAGTCCCTACCAAAAATAACAACGCTAAAATCAACATCCCATCATAAAGGATCGCTGCCATACGAGTGCTAGGTTTGGCAATCGTTGGTTCTTCAATTTCAGAGGCGCGAGGCATGGAGGTTTTTGGTGGCAATTTGGCTTTATTAGCCGCTTTTGACGACGATTTTGACATGATACAAGCCCATAGCAAGCGAAAAATAGAGCGTTCATTGTACCGTAATTCAGGCACTTATCGTATATTATGATGAGAGAAGACGTCAGATGCAAAAGACTATTTATTCAAATTTAGAGGGAGGATGACAAGTAGGACATGGCTTTATAATATAAATAGTAACTTTATGAATAGTAGTTTTATAAAAGCTGTAGACATAAAAAAACCGCCAAATTGTCATAAGACAGGCGATTATTTTAATGTTTCTTTAACTGGGTTAAAGAAGTGATAATGCAAATGGTGCGCTTGGAGAGATTCGAACTCCCGACCCCTTAGTTCGTAGCCAAGTGCTCTATCCAACTGAGCTACAAGCGCGTACTTTGCACATCATTCACTACGCAGTAAATAACTTTGTAGTAAATTAGGTTGGTCATTATATAGATAATATCGCTTGTGTCAACATCTTTATTCATTAAAATCAAATTGCTTTTTAAATAAAAAAATCAACCACTACTTTTTGCGATACTACTCTAAAAACAACACTATAAATGGAGGTGAAGGAGGGATTCGAACCCTCGATACGCGCAAACGTATGGTTCCTTAGCAGGGAACTGGTTTCAGCCACTCACCCACTTCACCAAACGATGTAAGACTTTTTAAGTTCTAAAAAATAGTATTATTGCTGATAATACGTCTTATCCCGTGGGCGAGTATTATAGCAAAGCCGAAACGAATTGCAAGCGTTGTCTACAGATTTAATGCGATTTTTATCATATTTATTTGTTTACATCGCCTTATACCCTCTTGAACGACCAAAGTACCAGAGTAATCAGTAAAAACGAGGTTTAGAGCAGTCAGCTTAATCTGATACCATTCACAAAAATTAGAGTAGCAAGGAAAACGAGTGTAAGTGCTATGCATTGTAGACTAAACGAGTTTGACACAGCTAATCGTATTTTTTGGGTTTGGTATGCGTTGTTATTGGTTGGTGGATTGACCGTCTATACACAATCTTTAACCTGCTATGGCTTTTTTAGTAGTGGGTGTCTATAGTATTTGTTACTCATTTTAAATTATGTCAAAGGAAGTATGATGCGACCAGTAGTACTGTGTTTTTCAGGATTGGATCCCTCAGGCGGTGCTGGATTACAAGCAGACATCGAAGCCATTGGTCAAGCAGGTGGTCATGCTGCCATTGCTTGTACGGCCATTACCATACAAAGCTCACAGCAAGTTTTTAGTTTTGAAGCTTGTAGCGCTGAATTAGTCAGAAATCAAGCTATGGCAGTGCTCGATGATTTGCCAGTAAAGGTGATCAAATCGGGCATGCTCGGCACTACTGATAATATAAAAATGATGACTAGATTATTCGCTAATAAAGTCATCAAGAAACACACCTCTTTTGTACTGGACCCAGTATTGGTTGCCAATAGTGGTGGCAGCTTAGGTGACGAGCAGACGTTGGTCGCCGCTTTCAAGAAGCTGCTGCCCTATGCCACTCTAATTACCCCAAACACTCATGAACTGCGAGCCTTGAGTGGTGAGCAAGACTTGCATACAGCTGCGAAAAAACTGTGCGCACAAGGGTCTTATGCCGTATTGGTCAAAACCTCACACGATTTTGATAGCGGTGATATCGAGCAATATCTATATGTACAAGGTGATATGGTGCATAAAAGCACTTTGCCTCGCCTAACAGGTGAATTTCATGGCTCTGGCTGCTCGCTGGCTAGCTTTATCGCTGGACGCTTGGCGATGGGAGATGTGCTTATCGATGCGGTCAAGGCAGCCGATAGCTGGATTACACAAACCCTGCGTGCGGCTGATGCTCCTCACCCTGATGATAGCCAAGCCCAATTGATACCCAATCGTTTTATAGACTTTCAGAATAATCTATAATCGATGAATAAAAAAAGACGCTCTATTATTAATAGAGCGTCTTTTTTAGCGAATCTTTTCTTAGCTTTCTGTCTTTACTTTACTAGCCCAACATCGGCATAAAGCTCGCTGCCAAACCACCAATGAGCATTTCGAGCAGAATAAAAGCAAAAAAGGCGACCATGGGTGACAAGTCAAGCATGCCTAAGTTTGGTGTGATACGGCGAAAGGGCGCTAAAATTGGCTCAGCCAAATTAATGATGATGCCAATAATAGGATGCTCAGATTTAGTGAACACGACAATCCAGCTCACAATGATAGAGCCGATGACCAAATAGCGACACATGCGTAAAAAGTCTAATATCAAGCTGATGGTACCCGTAAAAAATAGCGGGACAGGTGCGATGCCTTTATGGGTCAACGCGGCTTTACCAGAGATATCAATCAGGCGTATCAAAAACATCAGCACGATGGCGGCAATACTGATACGACCTTGCCCGACAGTTGGGAAAATACGCCCAAACACATCGACGATATGGGTCGCTTTGTAAGCCGGAGCAATCATCGGATTACTGGCATCCATCCCTGCAAACTGGAGCATAAAACGGATGAAGACCAACATCATAGCGAAGGTGGTGACCAAATCAAAAATTTGAAACAACAGGTTGTTCATGAATTGCTACTCAATGGGCTTGTACGCTAATAACAACAAAATTAATAAAAGACGAATAATCGAGACCAGTATTAACCATTTATGATGACAGCCACTCACGAAGAAGTGGCTGGTTGTATCTGTTGGCTATTGGTATTATTTCATCTCTTCGCTAAGCGCTTGGCTACGGTCATAACAAGCTTGCATGGCTTCACCGATTTGACGACCAATCTCATTGGCTTGCATTGATTCTACCGCAGCTTGAGTCGTACCGTTCGGTGACGTGACTTTGCGGCGTAGCTCAGCAGGCGCATCATCACTGTTCATCGCCATTTTTGCCGCGCCTAGCATGGTTTGCATGGCCAATGCTGAGGCTTGTTCTTTATCTAAACCTAAAGCAACTGCCCCATCGACCATCGATTCGATGATATAAAACATATATGCTGGCGCTGACCCTGACACAGCGGTGACTGCATGCATATGCTCTTCCTCATCAACCCACATGACCAGACCAGACGCTTCCATCACCGCGGTTGCTAACTGCTTTTGTTCTGCAGAGATATCATCCGTACCATACAGACCGGTCGCACCCATCTGAATCATGGCAGGTGTATTTGGCATCGCGCGCACGATATTGCCATAGCCGCCCAACATACCTGACAGAATATCCGTCGATAAACCTGCCGCGACCGAAATCACCAATTGCTTGTCTAACACATCGGCAAAAGCGCTCACGACCGGTTTCATCACTTGCGGTTTTACTGCCAGTACCACAATGTCAGCATCGATAATAGCAGCAGTTGCATCCACAGTGGGGTCAACCGTATTCAACCCTTTAGCAGCCAGTTGCTCGCGAGCCTCGCTACTAGGATCAGCAACAGTAATTAAACTCGGTTTGATACCGCAGCTCACAAGCCCGCTAATCAAAGCCTGCGCCATATTTCCGCCGCCGATGAAGCTGATTTTCTTATTATCTAATACTGACATACATGTCTCCTACTCAAAAAATTCAAAGGTAATCAAAGTAACATAATGGCATTTAAAATGACACTCAGTTTACCATACTGCTACTACGACCGTTTGATAAATTCAAAGTACCCGTTATGCTCGTTATGCTGTCGCGCTTAATACTATCGTTACATTAGAATGAACTCAGTAAGTATTCAGACTCTCTTATTTAGGCTGAGATTACTCTCAATATATTTTGCCAACTGATTGTCGTCGAAATGAATACCTGAATGATCAGTCCCTAGCACCCAACTTTCAAATGGTGATACTAGCAATAATGGCAATTCTTCATCTGTATGAATACACATTACACTAACCACTATTAAACTCTCACGCAACCATGATGGAATGCCCAACGTTTGATACAGTTTTTTTCCTGATTGTGGGCGCGATGCCAATGCAGTCTGTAAGCGCTGGTTGCGATCTAGTGCTGTTATCTTCACTACTGTCTGTAACGCATGCTCATCTTCTGTATTGTCTAATAACTGTGCCAATGCCTGAGGTAATATCTGCAACTGCCAAGTAAAGTCGGTGCTCATTCGTAAATGAATCGGTGCCAAATTATTCTCAGATAAGCCATTGCTAAGACTATTGGATAGATTGGTAAGGGCTAACGTTTGGGTTTGTTCATTAAGCGGCATGTTAAGCCATGCCAGCCAATCATTGCTTAGACGATAAAGCTGCTGACGATACCGTCGAATGGTATACGCATTCGTGCGACCTTGCCAAAAAAGTTCCGTTTGGTGATCATTATCATCACGTTGGCTTAGATGTAGTACATCATCGACTAGCTGCTTGGCGGGCGGTAATGGCTCATCTTGACCCAACCAATAATGCAATAATTGGCGCTTCCGATAGAGTGGTAGTTTCTGTAGCTCATCAATACTTAGCACACGCTGCGCAGGTGGTAACTGTAAAGAGTGAATAGCTGTGCGATACATATCTTGTTTCGCTTGAGCGCTGACAGTCGCTTGTGCATCGCTTAGTAGCTGCGCACTACGAGCAATGTTATCAATGACGTTGGGATTATATTTTGTCAGTGCTGGCATGACATCACGGCGCAGTCCACTGCGTACATTGTCGCCAACATCATTGGTCGGATCGTCGATATAGGGCAATTTCAAGCGTTGGGCATAAGCACTGATAGTGGCTCGTCGCACAGTGAGCCAAGGTCGCCATAATGTCATACGATGTGTGCCCTGCGTTTGGATGCACCACGGCTGTATGCCTGAGAGCCCATTCACCCCAGCGCCCTGAATCAGCCGCATCAGTACCGTTTCTGCTTGGTCATCGGCATGATGCGCTAATAGCAACACATCATCTTGATTGAGTTGCGCTCGCATGACACCGTAGCGTGCTTGCCGTGCCGCCTGCTCATCATGACCGTTCACTTGCGCATGTAAAATCTGACACGGTACTTTTTGAGCCGCTGCCCAATCAGCCACATGTTTCGCCCAAGCATCACTATCCGCTTGCAAACCATGATTCACATGCAGTAATTGCGGTAAAAATGGCAATTTACCTTGGTGATAGAGTTGCACACACAATGCCGCTAATGCTAAGGAATCGCGCCCGCCACTACAAGCCAGCCAAAGTCGTCGACCATGCAGCTGCTCACCGTACTCAGCCAAACTGGTCAATAACGCCTCAGCCAAATGAGTATCAATTGGCAACTCAGCTATTGGCTCAATGTGATATGGAAGGATTGCACTGCTGGTCATAATTCATCTTATTTATTGAGTTGCTATAGTCGGTTCAGTATAATTTGGATACAAGGAAGGCGAGTGAAAGTACTACAAGTAGTAGACTAAGCAAGCTTGACACCGTATCCAATTTATAGAGGATTGACTATATAGTCAAAATATCCTAGAAACGCGACGGTATTGCTGATATCAATTTTTTGTAGCCTCTGTCTGCGCAGGCACAGCAAGCAAGAAAAATTGATATCAGCAGTGCGTCATGGTTCGATATTACTTTGCACTGACTATATATACATTATTAATGCAGAAGTTAGTTGGCACAAAAAAACGCGCCATAGAATGACGCGTTTTTATTTTAGCATTAAGACTGAGTCTCTAATATGAAAAGCGCAAGATTAGAGACGCTAAATGTTAAATCATTTTTATGCTAAACAACTAACAAGGCAACATCACTTCAGAGTTGAAAGTTTTCAGCTTCTCATAGCGCAGCTCACAACGCTCATGCGCATCTAAATCCTTAAGCTCATCTAACTGCTCAGCAATGAGTGCTTTCAATGCAGTCATGACTGGCTGTGGCTGAATATGAGCGCCTTCACCCTCTTCGATGACGGCATCAATCAAGCCCATTTGATATAAATTAATCGCATTTAATTTTAATGCTTCACTGGCATCTTGTGCTTTTTCGGCCGTTTTCCACAAGATAGAGGCACAACCTTCAGGAGAGATAACTGAGTAAATGCTATTTTGCAGCATATTTACCTTATCACCCACACCAATCGCTAATGCACCACCTGAACCACCTTCACCGATAATGGTCACGATAATAGGTACTTTTAAGCTAGAAAAAACCGCAATACTCTCAGCAATGGCTTGCGCTTGTCCACGCTCTTCCGCGCCGATACCAGGGTACGCGCCTTGAGTATCAACAAAGGTCATCACGGGAATATTAAAACGCTCCGCCATTTTTACCAAGCGAATGACTTTGCGATAGCCTTCAGGATTGGCCATACCAAAGTTATGGGCGATACGCTCGCGAGTACTGCGACCGCGATGTTGACCAATCACCATTACTGGCATACCGTCAAAGCGCGCAAGCCCGCCCAAGATGGCTTTATCATCAGCAAACGCACGGTCGCCGTGCAGCTCATCAAATTCGGTAAACAGCTGATTAACATAGTCCATAAATAATGGACGCTTGGCGTGCCGTGCAAGCTGCACACTATCCCAGACAGTGCTCATAGACCTTTCCCTTTAATAATTATATTTAACAATAGCATCGTTATCGGTTTGTAGATAATAAAAGTACAGTTGTAAACTCAATAGAAGCTATAGTAGCACATCTTAAATGGCATGACATTACTGACAAAGCCGCTTTTGTTACGTTAATCTGTAGCTTGCTCATCACAATAGTAACGACTCAATGCTAGCGCTCAGCACTTATGCCTCGACCACGCTTAACGTCACGCCCCATTTAGCAAACTGCTCGACCTCATTATGCAAATCTGATAATAAGAACGCATAATGCTCATTGTTATCGGTCACTGTGATTTGCCAGCAGTTGGTATCAATGACTTGAAGCTGCAACGTTGGTAGTTCGTTATCGCTACGACTGTGATGCGCGAGTACTGCTAACCGTAACAATAAGCAGAGATAAACCAGCGAATCACCGCCAATAGTACAAGTCTGCTCTAACATATCCGACTTGAGCTTGCGACGATGATTGAGCATCAGCTGCGCCATACGCTTTTGATCTACTTGTGAAAACCCGGGAATATCTGAGTGTTCAAGCAAGTAAGCGCTGTGTTTGTGGTAGCTGCTATGGCTAATCGCCAATCCTATCTCATGTAAAAATGCCGCTCGCCTGAGCAAATCGCCATCGTCGCTACTGAGTGTCAGCTTCGCCTTCACTTGCTCAAACAGATTACGACTGGTTTTTACCACCTGCTTAGCTTGTTTTTTATCCCCAGAATAGCGTTTAATCAGCGCGAGCACACTACGGTCACGCACATCTTCACTAGCAAAGCGCCCGAGCATGTCATACATGACGCCTTCGCGTAACGCGCCATCAGAATAGGTCATGGTCTCAATACCCAGCACTTTCATGACTGCACGTAGCACTGCCACGCCTGCAGGGAAGACGGCCTTGCGATGCTCCTTAACCCCTTCAAGCTCAATATCATTGACATTGCCAATCTTAATCAATAATTTTTCTAGTTTTTTGACGCCTTTATAAGTAATGCGTTCTTGCTCATCCGCCCAACCTTTAGAGACAAGCACGTTACGCACTGCTTTAATTGTGCCACTAGAGCCAACCACGCTGCTCCAGCCCGTCTTTTGATAGCGCCCGTTAATCGCCAATACTTCTTTGCGTGCGCCTGATATGGCATTGTTAAACGCTTCTTTGGTAATCTGCCCGTCATCGAAATATCTTTTGGTAAAGGCAACGCAGCCCATTTGTAAGCTTTCGGTCAATAGCGGGTCAAACTCTTGACCAATGATGAACTCGGTCGAACCACCACCGATATCGACGACCAAACGCTTATCACTACTGGCATTGGTGTGTGACACGCCCAAATAAATCAAACGTGCCTCTTCTCGTCCAGCGATGATTTCAATCGGCTTGGGCAAGATTTTATTGGCACGGGTAATAAAGTCATTCGCATTCTTAGCTTGTCGCAAGGCATTGGTCGCCACCACACGGATGCGCTCGGCAGGCACCGAATCGAGTCGAGCCACAAACCGACTTAAGCACTCAAGTCCGCGCTGCTCAGCTGCCGCCTCCAAGATATTATTTTTATCCAATCCTGCCGCCAACTGCACCTTTTCAGACATGGAAACCACTTTTCGTACCTCACCATGATCGAGACGCGCAATGGCCAAATGAAAGCTGTTCGAACCAATATCAATGGCTGCCATCATTTCATCTTCGGCGATTGGTGGGTTTGCTAGATAGTCATTAGGCATAGGAGATATCGTTACCGTGTTAGATAAAAAGGATAGGATATTTGCTGAAATATATGAAAATTGCTCTATGAATAGCTTATATCACTGAACGAATCACAGCGAGTTTCGCCATTAAAGCATTTATGCCAAACACTGGCAAGTAAGACGCACACTTGGCTAAAGCCTCGCACCAGCACAGACAAGTAGAGCACATTTGGCGCTTGTGTTAACCAGGGTGATTTGCTACATTAAAAACCATAAATATTATAATAAAGAACAAGCACTTACTTATCCATTCTAATTTTCTATTAAACCAATCCGTGCTCATCGCATAGTAAAACCGTTCGGCTTTGGTAACAAAAAGCGTCATGGACGGATGATTAATAAATAACCCGCAAGGAAGCGACGACAATGAATCAAACCACCAATCACACACTGCATGGCAATCAAACACAGCATAGCAATAAAACAGCAAATGCTCAGACAAACAGCCAAGTGAACCATGACATAATAAAAGCTGCCACGCCCACTGAGCAGAAGTTTTACGATTTCTACTTAGAAGAACATCAAAATATGGCGTGCCGACGACTGCATTTCGCAGGCAGCAGCTTTGGCTTATTGGGCTTGGCAAAGTCGGTCAAAACCCGTTCGCCCAAACCGTTACTCAAAGGTATTGCCGCAGGATATGCTTGTGCGTGGGTGGGTCATTTTTTCTTTGAAAAAAACAAACCAGCCTCTTTTAAATTTCCGTTAAAGAGCTTCGCCAGCGACTTCCGAATGTATAGCGATGTGGTACGCGGCAACTTAAGCTTGAGAGATCGCAAGTTTGATAAATCACGATAAAACTCAATCGTTATATACAGCACGCATTAAAAAACTGGGCTGCTAAAAATAGCAGCCCAGTTTTTTATTCGTTTTAAAAGCTTCATTGATGTCAGGTCATTTTCATCAGTGAAATGACGCATTCATTTAGCGTAAAGACTTACGTAATATTTTACCGACTGCCGTCTTGGGTAACTCATCGATAAACGCATAAGACTGTGGACGTTTGTAGCCCGTCAGACGCTCACTGGCAAAAGCAGCCAGCTCCTCAGCCGTCAAGCTTGGATCTCTTTTGACCACAAAAGCTTTTGGCACTTCCCCACTATGTGCATCTTCAATCCCAATGACCGCTACCTCAAGCACTTTTGGATGTTCAGTCAACGCCGCTTCTAATTCGTTCGGATACACATTAAATCCTGACACCAATATCATGTCTTTTTTGCGATCAACAAGCGTCAAAAACCCTTGCTCATCCAGCACGCCAATGTCTCCTGATTTGAAATAACCCTCGGCACTAAAGGTATCCGTATTGTCTTGACGCCAATAACCCTGCATCACTTGTGGCCCCTTAATACCTACTTCTCCTGGTGTTCCGATAGCACACGCTGAACCATTATCGTCCATGATTTTGATATCCATCATGGCGAGTGGCAGACCCACGCTACCGTTGAAACCATCTATACCGGGCGGACTAAAAGAGATAACTGGCGCGGTTTCGGACATGCCATAACCCTCATTGATAATCATGCCAGTGACTTGTTGCCACTGCTCAGAGACCGCTTTGATAATAGCCGTACCACCACCGATGGAGAGTGCCAGTCGGCTGAAATCAAGACTGGCAAACGTTGGATGATGCAGCATTCCAATAAACAAGGTATTGACCGAAGGAATGACATGCGGACGATGCTGCTCAATGGTCTTGACCAGACCATCGATGTCACGTGGGTTGGTAACCAATATATCTTCCCAGCCGCCATAAAGACCAAGCAGCCCGCAGACTGTAAAGGAAAAGATATGATAAAGCGGCAAAGGATTGAGTATTTTGATCTGCTCGCTGCGACCTGTTTCAATCGCTTTGCCAAACATCGCATAACACTGACAGACATTGGCCATGACATTATAGTGTGTGAGCATCGCGCCTTTTGGCTTGCCAGTCGTACCGCCCGTATACTGCAATAAAGCCAAATCTTCACGCTCGATAGTGACGGGCTGACATTGCTCAGCATGGTAGGTATTCATAATATGGGCAAAGCTGACGCTGCGTGCTGAGGTATCGTTTGTAGCGACATCGTTTGCGGCGACATCGTCTGTGGTTTCGTGAGCGTTATTTACTTGGCTTGTAGCACTTGCTGTCTGATCGATATGAGTAAGCAAGGCGATATCGTTATCGGCAGGTGCGACAGTGGGATCAATGGAGCAATGTATGACTAATAACAATTGCGCTTTTACTTCTTCATCGAGCTGCTCATAAGCGGATGCCATCCCATCAAGGACAATGAGTACGCAGGACTCAGAATCAGTCAGCTGATGTGCCAATTCATAATGGGTATACATCGGATTGACATTGACCAATACTGCGCCTGCGCGCAGACAACCGAGCAATGCCACCGCGTACTGCAATATATTTGGCAGCTGTACGGCAATTCGGGCCCCTTTTTCGATGTTTTTTGCTTGTAAAAATGCAGCAAAGCGCCGACTAGCGATATCTAATTGAGCAAAGGTAAGTGTGGCGGGTCCCATGCTAAAAGCCACAGAATCACTATGCTGATCTATCTTTGGTTGTAGTAAATCCAGCAGATTGTGCTTACCTTCTAACACATCTAAATTATTTCTTAGCCCATACTTCTCATACGAAACTTGCCATAACGGTGGCGTATTAGTGCTAGGCATATTATTAGTGCTGGTAGTCATGAGTTAGCGTCCTTGCTGAGTAAGTTTTTCTCAGCATAGCACACTCTAATCATGATTTTTTAAGCGGTTGAGTCACTCTATTAGGTCTGTCATTGACAGTATTTTTGGTCTATATGGATCGCCTTTTATGACCAGTATATAGAACAAAGACTTGGCTCTATCAGCTTAAAACTATATAGTCATTCCACTAAAAAAGTGTTACTGCGTTAACCTCGCTTGAAGTATTTGATATACATCTACACTCGGTTGCCTTGTACTACTTTTGAATTGAATCGACTATAGGTTCAATTCCGTACGAACATTTACCAAACCTCTCATAAATTTGAAATATGTCCGAAATATAGCCATGTTATGCTAAATGCCATTTCATACCAGTAACGAGATTATATGTTTATCATGAGCCATATTAAAAACGTCGGCTGTCTTGCTTTATTGTCAACAGGACTATTTTTCAGTGTTCAAGCATCCGCAGCAAACACCTGCGACAAGGCTTATACTCAGACTGATATTAACAAGTGTATTGCAGCTGAGCTGGCCGTAGAAGACAAAAAACTGAACCAGTCTTACCGTGATTTTCAGCGCTTACTTAATAGCTCTGAGAAAAAGCAATTAAAAGCAGTACAATTGTCATGGATTGATTTTAGAGACAAAGCTTGCCAGTTTTCTGCCAGTCCAGTTCGTGGCGGTAGTGCTTATCCAATGGTGCTCAATGGTTGTTTGACCACTTATACACAACAACGACGCGTACAATTAGACACCGATATTAAAAACATCAAAAGTAAATAGATAACTTTAGAAAATAAGTAGCAATAAAAAATAGATGTCCATAAAAAAACCAGCACCTCTGAAGGTACTGGTTTTTTATTGCTTTGATTGCCTAGATTAATGTTACTTATGACTTTGGAATAATCAGAATAGATTAAGCACTGGCCATTTCTGAAAATATCTCATCAGCCGCTTTGATAGACGCATCAATATCTTCATTGCTATGCTTGATAGACATAAAGCCCGCTTCATAAGCCGACGGTGCCAGATAAATACCACGATCGAGCATACCGTGGAAGAAAGTATTAAACACGGTCATGTCACACTCTGTCACGTCATCGAAGTTCTTCGGCGTTGCAGTTTCAGTATCTTTGACAAAGAACATACCAAACATGCCACCCAATTTATTGGTGCGCAAGTGAATGCCATGCTTGTCAGCAGCCGCTTGAAAACCATCCACTAGATGGTCTACTTTCGCGGCTAACTCGTCATAAAAACCGTCTGCCGTTAAGTCTTCAAACATCGCAATACCAGCACGCATCGCTAAAGGATTTCCTGATAACGTACCAGCTTGATAAACACCGCCAAGTGGTGCAATGCAAGACATGATGTCTTTCTTACCGCCGAACGCACCAACTGGCAAGCCAGCACCGATGATTTTACCAAAGCAAGTCAAATCAGGATCAATGCCGAAATGCGCTTGTGCACCGCCAAGTCCTACCCGAAACCCAGTCATCACTTCATCAAATACCAATACCGCACCATTGGCAGTACACTCTGCGCGCAAGGTATCATGGAATTCTTGAGTCGGAATGATCATATTCATGTTACCAGCGATCGGCTCTAAGATAACGCAGGCAATCTCTTCGCCCCATTTCTCAAAACAGTCTTTGATCGCTTGCGGATCATTATAAGGAATGGTAATCGTGTGCTTAGCAAAATCCGCTGGCACACCTTTAGACGTTGGCTCACCGATATCAAGCATGCCCGAACCTGCTTTTACCAATAGGCTATCCGAATGACCATGATAACAGCCTTCAAATTTGACGATTTTGTCACGTTGGGTATAACCACGTGCCAGACGAATCGCACTCATGGTCGCTTCTGTACCTGAGCTGGTCATACGAATCATCTCAACACTCGGGACTATTTCGCAAATCTTATCAGCCACCGTGGTTTCAAACGGTGTTGGTGTACCAAAGCTCAAACCATCATCGGCTGCTTTTTTTACGGCATCGATTACTTTTGGATGCGCATGACCCAAAATCATCGGCCCCCACGAGCCCACATAATCGATATAGGCATTGTCTTCGGTGTCATAGATTTTGCTGCCATTGGCACGGTGCATAAAGATTGGTGTACCACCGACCCCTGCAAAGGCGCGGACTGGCGAGTTGACACCACCTGGGATATGTTTGCGTGCTTGCGCAAAGAGCTGTTCGTTTTTAGTACTCATAGTTATTCTCTATTTATTGGTTCTGTATTATTTTATTAAAAGTAAACTTTCTGATTAACTTTTATCAGATTTTAGTATTATTCTTTGAATTAAACGTAGCCGCTTAAGCTTTTTTGACAACGGAAGATTTCAGCTTCATGGGGCCATAACCATCAAGTTTGCAGTCGATATCATGACCGTCAGTC
Organism: Psychrobacter sp. Pi2-51; assembly: GCF_904846665.1. NCBI lineage: Bacteria > Pseudomonadati > Pseudomonadota > Gammaproteobacteria > Moraxellales > Moraxellaceae > Psychrobacter > Psychrobacter sp. Pi2-51. Next base: position 2,844 of record NZ_CAJHBP010000032.1, on the reverse strand, counting down.
GCATCTGGCAACAGACGAATACTTTTCGCTTTCGTTCCTACTTTAATCACGATTGAAGAACCTTTGACCTTTAAGTCTTTGATGACGGTCACAGCATCGCCATCTTGTAACTCATTGCCAACGGCATCACGAATGACGGCATCTTGGTCTTCAGCTTGCGCTGCATCAGTTTCAGCTGCCGTCCATTCATGAGCGCACATAGGACATACCAGTAACGCACCATCTTCATACGTATATTCAGCATCACATTTTGGGCAATTGGGTAAGCTCATTCTATCCTCGGCAGCCATCGTACATTAGGTTAATTGTAGAGCCAATATTGTACCGTAACTCGCCATCTTTAACCAATTTGTACGGTTGAAAATGGGACGCTATGCCCAATTTAACGCTTAACCCATCGCTTAGTGATGACGTTTCTTATGACAGGGGTTTTTGTGGTACTCTTCTTAGCCTCATTTAGATTTATGTGCACATATACTGTCAATGATAAAAGCGCCCGTATAATTTTTTGTCACTTCGATTTACCCTCTATATTATTAATAAATAAGCTCTCATCAGAAGGATAATAACAATGACTCAGTCTTCAAATCCATCAGCCGTACCGCAGTTTTCGCAATTAACCATTCAAGGTGAGGACGCCGAAAAGTTCTTACAAGGGCAACTGACTTGTGACGTCACCAAACTCGGGCTTAGCTATCAGGCAGCCGCCATCGGCAACTTAAAAGGTCGTATTGAATTTGGTATTTGGATCAAAAAACAAGCAGAAAAGCATTATGACGTGGTTATCAGTGCTGATTGTGCTGAGTCTTTACAAGCACATCTCAATAAGTACGGGGCGTTTTCAAAGTTTGAAACCAGTGCCCCAGCAGCGATTTATCCTTGTGTATTAGCCAGTGAGCCAACTTTTAGCCATAAGGACGATCACAATACCGTCGCCGACACACAGGCTTGGATGGCATGTAGCATAGCCACTGGTAATTATTGGATCGTGGCTACGACTCAGGGCCAGTTCCAACCACAAGAGCTGCGTCTACATCAGCGCGGCGGCATGGATTACGATAAAGGCTGCTACTTGGGTCAAGAAGTCATCGCTCGTATCTACTTTAAATCTGCCCCAAAAGCATTTTTGCACTATGTACAAGGCACCGGTGAAGCACCAGCCGCTGGTGACAAACTCGATAAAATCCAAGTGGTCAATGCGATGAAAAATGACGATGGCTTTACCGCTCTGGTCGTGGCTCGTCCTGAACAGCTAGCAGAAAGTGGTCTGAGCATATTGGACTTGCCAGCCGCTCTACAAGTAGATGTTGCGCGCCCAAAATAAGAAGTAAGTCGGATCAAGCAACGCAGCAAAGGTGATGGCAGTTTAATACAGCGCTACCGTCATGATTAACATGAGCATAGAGAATCCTATGACACATATTGCGGTACTCGGAGCAGGCGTGGTGGGCGTGACCACCGCATGGTATCTACGTCAGGCAGGCTATGATGTGACCGTGATTGAGCGCGAATCAGCGGCAGGTATGCAGACATCATTTGCTAATGGCGGTCAAATATCAGTATCGCATGCTACGCCTTGGGCCAATCCTGCGACTCCGATGAAAGCGCTTAAGTGGTTGTTTAAAGAAGATGCACCACTACTCTATCGCTTGCGTGCAGATAAAGCCCAGCTCAAATGGGCCATGCAATTTTTGCAAGAGTGCCGCGCCGATAGAGCCGATGCCAATCTCGTGCAAATGGTGCGCTTGGGTCTGTATTCGAGAGATACTTTGCAACAGCTGCGTGCTGATATCGGTATTGATTACGAGCAGCAAACCCGCGGTATCATGCATTTTTATACCAGCCAAGCAGAGTTTGATGCGGCCATCGAACCAACTGAACGCATGCAAGCGCTTGGCTGTGAGCGCCATGTGATTGATATTAATAATGCTGTTAGTTTGGAACCAGCGCTTTACCCAATCGCGCATAAGCTCACTGGCGCAACCTATACCAGCCGTGATGAGTCTGGTAATGCGCATCTATTTACCCATCGTTTGGCACAGCGCTGCATAGATGCTGGCGTACAGTTTTTATATGATACCGAGATTTTGGCACTCAATACTGATGCAAATTCTACCCGTCCGCATGTGCACAGTATTACCATTCGCCCAAAAGGCGAAAATGCGCAAACTTTTAGTGCTGATAGTCATGTGTTGGCGCTTGGCAGCTATAGTGTCTCCCTATTAAAACCGCTGAACATTCATGCACCTATTTTTCCCGCCAAAGGATATTCAGCTACTTATCAAATCAATCCCCGTGCACCGCATTTAGCCCCTTTTGTTAGTCTGATTGATGATGAATTTAAACTGGTTACCTCACGACTGGGTGATAAGCTACGGGTCGCTGGAACAGCGGAGTTTAATGGCTATAATTTAGATCTAAATGCCACGCGCTGTGAAGCCATTACTCGTCGCGTGCAGCAGTTGTTCCCAAAAGGAATTATTGCAAATTCCGTTCAATACTGGACGGGACTGCGGCCTATGACACCTTCAAATGTCCCACTCATTGGACGGGCACATTGCGGTCAAGTGAAACACGGTAGCCGCAACGATGGTGCTACCTTTGATAATTTATGGCTCAACACGGGTCATGGCACACTAGGCTGGACGCATGCTTGTGGCTCTGCAAAAGCAATTAGCTTATTAATCCAAGGTGAAACCCCTAACGTTGATTTTGACTTTGTCGGTATGAGCGCTTAATCGGATAAACGATGTATTAAAATATTATGCTGTCCCATCCTAGAATAGGTTGAGGGTTTATGAGAAGTCAGATACTTAGCAGTATCTGACTTTTTCTTTGAGTACT
>NZ_CAJHBP010000031.1:0-32081 GCF_904846665.1 Psychrobacter sp. Pi2-51 | reverse complement strand
CAGAAGTGAAACATCGTAGCGCCAATGGTAGTGTGGATTCGTCCATGTGAGAGTAGGTCATCGTCAGCTCTCTATTCCTCAAAACCCCCTTTGCGAAAGCAGAGGGGGTTTTGTTTTGTCTGCGGTTTGCCTCTTTACAAACATTCGTTGTTTAGAACATCTTGCTTATAGTCGGTAATCCGTCGAAATTTAGTATCTGAGAGTACTATTAGATTTGTCCATTGCGTTTCGTTAATCTATGCTTATTTTTGAATGGATTATTACCTTATATGCTCAAAATGATTTGACTTATATCATTATAGCTGCTAATTTTATATAGTATATTTATTGCAGATTTATTAGAAAGACGTTTTAACTTTGTAAATGATTAATTATTTCATCGACTTAGAGTGCTAAACGTAAGCTCTACTCCTCATCTCATAATTATCAAAAGGAATTGATAATGAAGCTAGCTCCTCTTTTTTCAATTGGTGCCTTAGCAGCGATCAGTCTTTTAGGCTGTTCTAACCAATCCGCTGATACTACTGATGGCTCGTCAGCAACTTCTCAAGAAACTACTGTTTTACGCTTTTCTCACTTTTGGCCAGCAACATCATCTATTAGCACGGAGGTTTTTGAACCTTGGGCTAAACAAATAGAGACAGATTCTAATGGTCGCTTGAAAGTAGAATTATATCCTTCAGCAGGTCTTGCTAAAGCAGATGTTACCTATGAATCCGCTGCAAAAGGTACGATTGATATCGGCTCACAGGCTCATGGCTATACTAACGGTCGATTCCCTTTAACTCAGATTACTGAGCTCCCTGGATTATCAAATTCAGCCACTCAAATGGGTTGTATGCTCCAGACCCTTTATGATGATGGCACACTTGCTAGTGAATATGAAGATTCTCATCTCCTGTTCATGTACGGTGCTGGTCCTGGTGCACTTCATACCACTGACAAGCTAATTCGAACGCCTGAAGATATGAAAGGTATGCGTATCCGTCGTCCTTCAGCCGTGGCTGGTGATATCATCGAAAGCGCTGGCGCTTCACCGGTAGGTCTACCTGCTAATGATATGTATACCTCTTTACAGCGCGGAGTTGTGGATGGCTTGAGTTTCCCTTGGGAAGCAGTGACTGCTTTCAAAATCGATGAGATTACGAAATATCATACCAATATTCCTTTTTATAGTTCAGCGCTTATGGTGACGATGAACAAAGATAAATACGATAATTTGCCTGATGATCTAAAACAAGTCTTGGATAAAAACTCAGGGATGGCATTGGCTAATAAGGTCGGTGAAGTGTTTGATAAGCATGACCAGATGGCAATTCAAGCTGCCAAAGATAAGGGTGACGAAATTATCGAAATTCCTGATCCACTAAATGATCCAGATTGGAAAGGTCCGCTTGAAAGAGGAACGCAAAAATATCTAAAAGACGTCAATGCTTTAGGTTTGGATGCTGATAGTGTCTATGAAAAGGCCAAAGCTGCCAGTGCTGCCTGTAAGGTATAACCTATTGGAGGTGTCACATGGCATTTTTAGTCAAAATCAGTACGTTTATTTCTAGATTATGCCAATTTTTTGGTGGTGTCAGTCTTATTATTATTGTTCTAACCACCATGTTGGATGTGACGGCTCGTTATATATTCAAGCTCACTGGTGGTGAGTTTGGATTTACGGTCAAGGGTAGCGTGGAAATTGTGTCTTATTTCATGCTATTTTCCTTGCTTGCCGCCTTTGCCGCTTTCGTCGAACGCTCACAAATCATCGTTGATGTCTTTACTCAAAAGATGCCTCAAGCCGTCAAAGGCTACATGATGGGCATCTTTATGATGGGCTTTTTTGTCATTGGTATTGTGTTCTCATGGGGTCTCTATGAGAGCGCCATTGATGCCATAGAATACGGTAAAGTTACCCAAGATCTTCGATTATCAATGATGCCCATCTATGCATTTAGTGCATTTTTAAGTCTTTTGCTAGCTATTCGCTCGCTAATCGAATCCATTAATATCTTTAAAACGGGCGAGTTCTTTGACGCCGAGGAGACAGGCGCATGAGTCCAGAAATTATTGGAGCCATTGGCTTAGTCGTCATGATCCTGCTTGTTGTCCTGCGAGTGCCAGTCGCACTTGCCATGTTGGGTGTGGGTTTGGTTGGTTTTGGAGCAGTGACTGCGCCAAGCGGTGCTTTACAGATGCTCAAAGACATTCCAGTAGATGTCTTGGCAAAATATGACTTTAGTGCTATTCCGTTATTTATTTTAATGGGAGTCTTTGCCACACATTCAGGTATGGCAGGAAAATTGTTTGAAGCTACCCGAACCATTTTTGGTGGAGTACGAGGGAGTCTTGGTATCGCGGGTATCGGATCATCTGGTATTTTTGCTTCTATCTCAGGCTCATCATTAGCTACTGCTTCTACTATGACTAAGGTTGCATTGCCACAGATGGAGAAGTATGGTTATCAACCTGGTTTTGCTTGTGGTATTTTAGCAGCAGGTGGCACATTAGGTATTATGATTCCGCCTAGTATTGCGCTACTGGTTTATGCCATCCTAACTCAGCAGTCCGTTGGTGACATGTTTATTGCAGGCTTTTTGCCTGGTATGTTAGGGATGGTGATGTACTCAATCACTGTCATGGTTATGGTGCGCTGGAAACCACACTTAGCGCGTCGTGGCGAGTCGACTACTTGGAAAGAGAAGCTCATATCGTTAACCGGTTTGATACCGTTTAGCTTTATTTTTATCGTGATTATTGCGGGTATTTTCTTTGGGCTATTTACTCCCACAGAAGGCGCAGCAGTCGGTGCATTTGTCTCTTGGGCTTACGCTTTTGTTAAAGGCATGCGTATGAAAGGCCTTAAGCAATCGCTGATTGAGACGCTCGCATTATCAGCAGTGGTCTTCTTTATGCTACTGGGTGCAGAAGCTTTGGGCTATTTTATCTCAGTGTCACGCTTGTCTTATACATTAGCGACATGGATTGGTACGTTAGCAGTGAGTCCAATGGTCGTACTGATCTGTATCTTAATCATGTACTTCCTATTAGGGTTGTTCATGGATGCTTTAGCGATGCTGGTCATTACCATTCCAGTGGTGTATCCAATCATTGTTGCTTTAGGCTTCGATCCAGTATGGTTTGGTATTATTGCCGTATTGACGGTAGAGCTTGGACTGATAACGCCGCCGATGGGAATGAATATTTTCGTGATTAAGGCAATGGCTCCGCATATCAAACTGTCCGATATGTTCCGCGGGGTAGCACCATTCATTGTTTCTGATGTGATTCGATTGGTTATTTTGGTTGCGTTTCCAGCGATATCTTTAGTGCTATTAAGTTAATTCCTACATAAAATAACACTGAAGCATTGTTGCATACTATGTATAACGCTAGAATAAATGAGAGACATCGCTTTTAAGTAGCATTTCTACGATAAGCTTGTCTTAAAATACTCATTTTAGAATCACATGGATGCGAGAAATATTATGACAATTGCCAAGAATATCGAGATCAGTAGTACCTCTGAAACCAGCTTTGAAGATGCTATTCAACAAGGTATTGAGCGGATTTCTAAAACCGTTAATAATGTTGAAGGCGCTTGGATAAAAGAGCAAAAAGTAGGGGTTACTGATGGAAAAATCAGTAAATATCATGTCATTATGATTGTAAGTTTTGTCATTAATGATGGTACTGATATTAGCTAAGTGTTGCTTGAAACCTAAAAAAGACTGCGATTGCAGTCTTTTTTTTGTCATAAAAAAAATATATTGATGATTGTTGTGATTAGCAGGAGTAGCCACACAGCTTGCCTATATATGTAGTAAAATAAAACGCTATCATTTTGAATATTTAGAATAGAAGTAAACATTTATGGCTGTCGATTTTAGTAACACGCTCATAGTCGCGATTTCTGCAACCGCGCTGTTTGATTTAGCAGAATCAGAAAATTATTTATTACAGCTATTAGAGCACCGGCCTGAAAGCGCTATAAAAGAGTTTCGTGACTATATGGCAGCGCGTGAAAACGAGCCATTAAATATTGGCGCGGGCTATCCGCTTATCAAAGCATTGCTAAATTTGAATCATTATTGTGAAGACGATACTGTACAGCTCCCTGATATTGAAGCGCCTTTGGTCGAAGTAGTGATTGTCTCGAAAAGCAGTCCAGATACGGGCATTCAAGTACTCAATGCCATTCGTGAAAATGGACTCAATATTTCTCGATCGGCATTTATATCGGGTAGTCCTGTTTCGCCTTATATCAGAGATTTTAATATCGATCTGTTTTTGACCACCAATCGTGAGGATGCGCAGCAAGTTGCTGATGCCAATATCTGCGCTTGTGCGATACTCGATGCGACGCCTGTTAATACTTATAAATTGGATACCAATCAGCTGCGTATCGCTTTTGATGGTGATGCCGTGCTGTTTGATGATTCAGGTGAGCTACTCTATAAGCAAAAAGGATTGCGTGCCTTTCATGATCGTGAAGCACAAATGCGTGACTTGCCAATTGAGAAAGGGCCTTATGCTGAATTATTAATTAAGCTATCGAACTTGCAAGAGCGTCTACCAGCAGGCCTTCAATATTCTCCCATAAAGATTGCGTTGGTGACGGCTCGCAATGCACCCGCTGACTTGCGTGCGATTAAGACATTGCGAGAGTGGGGCGTCAATGTTGATATGGCATTTTTCTTAGGAGGTCTGGAAAAAACGGCTGTACTTAGAACGTTTGCGCCACATATCTTTTTTGATGACTCTATTAAGCATATTGATGCCGCGCGCAGTTTTGTCCCTACCGCCTTAGTGCCTTATCATTCAACGTCGTTACTGCATGCCAATAGTTATTTAACAGCGGACAAAGATGCTTCATTATTATCATTTAAGCCGATACAGCAACCACTATTTTCAGTGAACCATTAGGGTCTGTTGAATAAAATGAAATCAATAGGATAAAAGATTATATGAAGTGGCGGCAATTACTCACGTTGATATTAGTACGAATCAAGCAAGTTATTGGTTTATATGCTTTTGTCTTAGGGCCGATGTGGGGTATGTTTTTTCTTAATAAGTTTGCGCTGTTTGGACTGTGGAATATTTTTGGCATCGTGCCGCGTGCTCTTGATATCGGTAGCATGATTGGGGTGTTTGCTTCATGGACGATGCATGGCAATTTTTCACATTTGCTTGGCAATAGTGTAACTTTATTACAAATTTTATTTTTATTTGGGCTTTTTGAGAACAATGCTTATCGTACGATTGTTAAGCTCATTATTGCTTCCGGTTTGGTCACTTGGGTCATTGGCTCGCCGTTATCAATTCATATCGGGGCATCGGGGTTATGCTTCGCGATGCTTGGTTATATGATAGGGGGAGCCGTGTTCGCTCGGCGTTGGGGTTATTTAATCGCTTGTATCGTTATGGGGGCAGGGTATTGGCTCACTATCAAAGAAGGTCTAATGCCGCAAGAAGGTATCTCTTTTGCCGCCCATTTTGGTGGTTTATGTGCGGGGCTACTGCTAGGTGCCAATTCTAAACATACCTATACGACAACGTCTCATCAGTAAAAAGCAAAGCAGACAAATAAGGCAGTATTTTCAGATTTTTTACTCGTTTAAAATACCGCCTTATCATCATATGTCTCTTTTAATACTTTACTATTCTAAATCTCTCTTAATTCGTTAGCTTTGTTTATCAGTGCAAATACTGATGAATAGCGGATCATCTGTTGCTAGGTCTCGCCATGCAGTCGTTTGCTTTACATGTTTATCAATTGATAGCGTATTGCCTTTTTCAGGTATCACGTAGTCTGCACGTGCAGGAATACTGCAATCGATAACTTGAGGGACTGTCTCTACGGCTCTTCGTCTTTCAAATAAATATAAATTGAATAAATGTATATCTGGGTTATCTACTTGTACACTCGCATTTCCAATATCGGCAGCGATAAACCGTAATATTTGCGGCTTAGCATAAGACCATGGGCGGAACCACTCAGTGCTTTTCGCTGTTTTGACGACTTCTACACCTTTTGGTAGCTTCTCCACTTGTTGACCATACCAGCTGTACTCCTGATTTATCTGAAATGCAAACATACCAATAGCAGCGAATAAGGGAATCAGCCATTTAGGGGCACGTTTGCCTGCCAGTTTGCTGAGGTGAGTTATGATAAGTGCTAGTCCCGCCATGCCAAATGCGGCAGCGATGGTAGCGATAAACTCAAAAAGCATAAAATATTCCTTAATGCGTGAGATATGTTTAATTGAACTTATTGGATAAAGGAAGAACCTAAAATATCGTTATTATAGCGACCAGATAAAAAAATCACTCACAAGCAGTGACTGCCTGTGAGTGATATATTAACAGAAGATATATCCTCAGTTGCAAGCTTAGTGGTCGACGGCACCACCAGCGCCACGTGGAGAACGTACGCTCTCAACCAACTCTTGGATATGTGCTGGTGGAGGCGCAGTAGCATAAGAGACAGCAAATGCTACGATGAAGTTAAGCAGCGCACCAACTGCACCAAATGATAATGGTGAGATACCAAATAACCAGTACTCTTCAGTATCAGGGAAGTTAGCAGTACCACTGATGAAGAACCAACCTTTGAACATAAAGATATAGACAAGGACGACGATTAAACCAGTCAACATACCTGCAATAGCGCCAAGATTGTTGATGCGTTTAGAGAAAATACCCATCATCAACACAGGGAACAATGAGGAGGCCGCAATACCGAAGGCTAAGGCAACAACCTGCGCAGCAAACCCTGGTGGGTTAATACCCAGATAAGTAGCTACTACGATTGCCACACCCATCGTAATACGAGCATATTTAAGTTCTTGTTTGTCAGTGATATTTGGGTTTAGGTTACGTTTGATTAAGTCATGACTAATCGCTGATGAAATAGCAAGAAGTAGTCCAGCGGCTGTTGATAGTGCTGCTGCCAAACCACCTGCCGCGATAAGACCAATAACCCATGATGGCAGATTCGCGATTTCTGGGTTAGCAAGTACTAAGATATCAGCATTTACATCAAGCTCGTTACCTGCCCATCCGGCATCAGCAAAACGACCATCAAGTTCTGCATCATGTGCAATGCGAGCTTTTTCTACCGCTGCAGTTGCTGTAGCAACATCGCCACCGTCAGCTTGAGCCGTATTAAGGGCTATTTGAGCGGCACCAAGTCCACTGTCGCTATATAACTGGATACGACCATCATTATTTAGATCGTTATACTTAATAAGACCAGTTTCTTCCCATGTTTTCATCCAGTCAGGACGCTCATCATTGAGAATAGGTTGATTTTCAACACCTTGTGGATAGATAGTATCTACTAAGTTTAAGCGTGCCATCGCACCAACGGCAGGTGCTGTGAAGTACAGGAGCGAGATGAATACTAGTGTCCAACCTGCTGTCCAACGTGCATCTGCCACTTTAGGAACTGTAAAAAAGCGAATGATAACGTGTGGTAGACCTGCGGTACCGATCATAAGCGTCAAGGTAAATAGCACCATGTTTAGCTTGTTAGGCACATCAGCAGTATAGGATGCAAAACCTAAGTCAGTAACCACTTGATTCAGCTTGGTCAAGATAGGAACACCTGATTCGACATGATTTGAGAACAAACCAAGGCCTGGAATAGGGTTGCCCGTTAATTCGAGTGAGATGAAAACAGCAGGAATGGTATAAGCAATCATTAGAACGACGTACTGTGCAACCTGCGTGTAAGTAATCCCTTTCATACCACCTAATACCGCGTAAAAGAATACAACGACTGCCGCGATAATCAGACCAGTGGTACTTTCAACTTCTAAGAAGCGCGAGAATGCAACACCAGCACCGGTCATCTGACCGATAACGTAAGTGGTCGATGCGGTAATCAAACACACCACAGCAATCATAGCTGCTGTCTTGGAATAAAAGCGATCACCAATGAAATCAGGAACGGTGAATTTACCAAATTTACGTAAGTAAGGGGCTAAGAGCATAGCAAGTAGAACATAACCACCTGTCCAACCCATCAAGTAAGTAGAAGCGCCATAACCGCCAGCAGCAATAAGACCTGCCATTGAGATAAATGACGCTGCACTCATCCAGTCAGCAGCGGTTGCCATACCGTTAACGACTGGATGGACACCGCCGCCAGCCACATAAAATTCACTGGTCGAACCAGCACGGGCCCAAATCGCGATACCGAAATACAGAGCGAAGGATAGACCCACAAATATAAGATTAACTACAAATTGACTCATGGGGCTATTCCTCGTCTACGCCATATTGTTTATCTAACTTATTCATACGCCATGCGTAAAAGAAAATCAGAATAATAAACACTCCGATGGATCCTTGTTGGGCAAACCAAAAACCCAAGTCAGTACCACCGATCTTGATACCAGCTAATAGAGGACGTAATAAGATAGCAAAGCCGTATGAGCATAGTGCCCAAATAACTAGGCTACCTACGATGAGACGGATATTGGCACGCCAATATCCGGATGGATCGTTATGATTTTCCATAGGACAACTCCTTTTGTCTTACCTAAAAAATACCAACAATATAAAAAAGACAGTGGTTATTTCTTATCAAAAAAATCAATATAAAAAATAGACACGTACTGCTTTATATAATGAAAACGATGACGCGCAATAGTATGTTTATTTATTGGTGGTTTTTTACTTAAAATAAAAGCAACTACTCTTGTAGGCATCACATTGATTGAAACCATTGATCTAAACCATCGAATGGTAAAAACAGCATTTCTTGAGGAAGGCAGAAAGGGTGGACTATCCAGTGTCTTTTTTGCAATCTCGTCTTCCTGACAAGAGTTTTAATGTTTTGAGCACTCTAACTCTTTGTGCTGACTGGTAATTATAAAAGCAGCACAAATAGATATGAAATTCATCTTAGCACGATTCAATAAATATCATTGCAAACAACTGAGCATAAATTATGGGGAATATACTGATAATTAGTTTGGTTACTATTATAAAAGCGACATTACTGAAATTGCACGAAAAATGTTCAGTATATGCAGCTAAATTATTGTTTATATGTATTCTATATAATATGAGATACAAGCATTATTTATTTTAGAAATAAATATATAAAACTGATAACCAAACGTGATACTCGCAAGTCATTTAATATCTATATCATGCACAGGATGTTTTAGTATCAGACATTTTGTCCATAACCTTGTGAGGTTTTGAATCGTTAAAATATGATATTAATATAAAATTTAAGTAACGTATATAAAGAATGAGTAGAGAGTCCATATGAACGAAGGGATAGTAAGTTGGTTTAATAACATCGTAAATTATGGTGTCAGTATCATCTGGGGTAACAATGACTGGTTAATTGCGAGCAATCCTTGGTATGGATTACTGATGTTCGTGCTGATTGGCGCAGGTCTTTATTTTACCGTGGCTACACGTTTTATACAGTTTCGCCACTTTGGTCATATGTGGCAGCTGTTACGTGTTTCAAACCAAGGGCGCAAAGATGGCGGTATCAGCTCGTTTGAAGCCTTGATGACCTCACTCGCGGCGCGCGTTGGTACGGGTAACTTGGCAGGGGTCGCAATTGCTATTTATCTCGGTGGTCCGGGTGCTGTTTTTTGGATGTGGATGACAGCGATAGTCGGCATGTCGACCAGCTTTATTGAGTCTACTTTAGCGCAAGCATACAAGGTGCCGCATAACGATAACGTTTACCGCGGTGGACCAGCTTACTATATTGAAAAAGGTCTGGGTAAACGCTGGCTAGCGATATTTTTCTCGTTATGTTTGCTGGTGGCTTTTGGTTTGGCGTTCAATGGTGTGCAGTCAAATACCATTGCTCAAGCAACCAATGAAGCCTTTGGTATCCCAACATGGATGACAGGCTTAATATTAGTAGTACTGGTGGCGCCAGTGGTGTTTGGTGGTTTACGCTCAGTGGCTCGTATCGCGGGTAAAATTGTGCCGGTGATGGCGATTTTATATATCTTATTGGCGCTATTCATTATCGTTACTAACTTTAGCCAATTCCCCGCAGCGATTGCGTTAATTGTAAAATCCGCCTTTGGTTTTGAGCAGGCAGCGGGCGGGGTCATCGGCTACGGTATTGCTCAGGCGATGATTAACGGTATCAAGCGTGGTTTGTTTTCTAACGAAGCAGGTATGGGGTCAGCCCCGAATGCGGCGGCAACAGCAAAAAGTCATCCTGACCATCCAGCAGTGCAAGGATTTATGCAAATGCTTGGCGTATTTATGGACACGCTGATTATTTGTACTGCCACCGCATCGATTATTATCTTATCGGGTGTGGTTGACCCGAACGTTGAGCAAGAAGGTATTCAGCTTACGCAGTTGGCGTTGTCCCAGTATGTTGGTGATTTGGGTGTGGTCTTCGTCGCGATTGCTATTTTCTTTTTCTCATTTACGTCCATTATTGCCAATTACAGCTACGGTGAATCAAATCTTGAGTTTATCTCTGGTGCCAAAAACGCCAAAGTGATGATTATGATTTTCCGTTTTATGGTGTTGGGTATGGTCTTTGTCGGTGCGATTGCTAGTTTGCCTGCCATCTGGAACTTCGCTGATTTGTCGATGGGTCTGATGGCCTTGGTCAACTTAGTGGCGATTTTGCTTTTGTCTCCAGTAGCACTTAGAATTTTGCGTGACTACGAGCGCCAAGTGAAAGAAGGCAAAACAGGAGATCAGATTAAGTTCAATCCTGATGACTTTGTGAAGTTAAAAGACGAAGCCAATCGTGATGCCTGGACGGATTAAGTTGACAGATTAGTTGTGACTGTTAAATAAAGTGTATTAGTACAAAAAAAACCGCCCTTATTATTAAGAGCGGTTTTTTATTGATTTCTATTTATCTCAATCATGACTTACATGTTTGGATAGTTAGGACCGCCGCCACCTTCGGGCGTTACCCAAGTAATGTTCTGCGAGGGATCTTTGATGTCACAGGTTTTACAATGTACGCAGTTTTGCGCATTGATAACAAACTTAGCACCTTCCGCATCTTTGACCACTTCATAGACACCCGCTGGGCAGTACAAACGTGCTGGCTCAGCATATAGGGGTAAGTTGATTGAAATAGGCACCGTTTGATCGGTGAGTTTCAAGTGCGTTGGTTGATCTTCGGTATGGTTGGTGTTAGAGATAAATACCGACGACAACTTGTCAAATATCAGCTTGCCATCAGGCTTGAGGTAGGTTGGCTGATAAGCGTGGTTGGCACGCTCTAACTGATCGTAATCTGGCAGGTTATCGTGCAAGGTAAATGGCATTTTACCTTTCAATAAATTGTGCTCGATAAAGGTAAACGCTCCGCCCATAAACAGACCCATACGATGTATCGCAGGTGAAAAGTTGCGCGACTCGTAGTTATCTTTATACAACCATGACTCTTTATACATGGTGGTATAAGCAATCACTTCATCATGCTGACGATCTGCTTGTAATGCTTCAAAAATAGCTTCGGCTGCCAGCATGCCTGACTTCATTGACGTATGCGTGCCTTTGATTTTTGCTGGGTTCAAGAATCCAGCATCATCACCGACCAATACACCACCTGGGAAGGTGAATTTTGGTAGTGAGTTTAAGCCACCTTTAGTCAAAGCACGAGCACCGTAAGAAATGCGCTTACCACCTTCTAATACATTTTTAATGACAGGATGCGTCTTTAGGCGCTGCATTTCATCAAATGGTGACATGTATGGGTTGTGATAGGACAAATCTGCGACGAGACCAAAACTGACTTGGTTGTTTTCATCGAAGTATAACCACCACCCACCAGTAGAGCCCGTTTCGGTCAATGGCCAGCCAAGTCCGTGCATGACCACGCCTTGCTCGTGCTTCTCTGGGACAACTTCCCACAATTCTTTTAGACCAATACCGTAATGCTGAGGATCTGAGTCTTTATCAAGATCAAAACGGCTGATTAAGCGTTTGCCTAGATGACCACGGCTGCCTTCGGCAAAAATAGTGTATTTGGCAAGCAGCTCATAACCGGGTTCAAAGCTTGGCTTGGCTTCGCCATTGGCGGCGACACCCATATCACCAGTTAAGATACCGCGTACCGAACCATCGTCGTTATACAAAATATCATCAGCTGGGAAGCCTGGGAACATCATGACTTCTAGCTCTTCAGCTTGTACTGCTAACCAACGAACCACATTACCTAGCGAGACAATATAGTTACCGTCATTGTGCATCGGTGCTGGAATCAAAGGATCTGGCACTTTAGTAGAGCGTGTGGCTGAATTTAAGTAGTAGAAGCGATCTTCGGTGGCTGGCACGTTTAGCGGTGCGCCTTTTTCTTTCCAGTCTGGTATCAGCTCATTTAAAGCACGTGGCTCGATAACAGCGCCAGATAAGGTATGCGCACCAAATTCAGAGCCTTTTTCGACCACACAAACCATAAATTCATCGTTGCCAGCTTTAATAGCGAGCTGACGCAGACGAATCGCAGCAGATAGACCAGCAGGTCCACCGCCAACGATAATAACGTCAAATTCCATGGATTCGCGCTCAATCTCAGGCTCTGCCGCGACAGGTTCTACTACTGGCTCAGGTGTTTTTTCGACCGCTACTTTCTCAGCAGGCTCTTTATCCACGGCGACCGTTTCAATGGCTTCTGTAGTAGCAGTTTCATTGGTCTCTGCTTTATCAAGGTCGGCGGTTTCGACAGCAACTTCTTCAGCTGGCGCTTCTTTGGTCAGCGTCGTTGACTCGGGTGTTGTGGTGTCTGGCTTGGCCGTATCTGTCGCGACTGGTGCATCAGTGTGAACGCTATCACCGTCGACGACTGGCTTTTGATTGTCTTGCTCTTGCATACCTACTCCTAAACTTTTAGTGGCTTATCTCAGGGCATCATTAGCTTAACAATTGCATAATAAGGCTTGCGGCGCTAATTTCACTCAGACATATGGCTGCTCGACAGAAACTGTCTTTGCGGCATCAATTGACAACGTTGCTATTAAACTAAACCTAGTAGTTAAACCCAGTTAATGAAAAACTATTAACACATCAGCTAAAATGTGTTGTTAATGCAACGCTCACTTGACTGTTTCAATAAAAAATCGTTACTCATTATAAAAGAAAAGTCCTATAAACACGATACGCATTTACGAGTATCAGTGTTAAGGTGAAATTCATGTAGCAAAGGTATAATGTTGATATGGTCTCATCATACCCGAAACTAAAATTTATAGTAATAACAGATTTGCCAAACTTTAATTACTAGGTAAAGGATCAACTGATGAGTAATGATAATAGTAAGATGGATAATAATACACAAAGTAGCGCTAATAGCCCACAGCACGTGGCATCCAACCAAAATCCGATGAAAGCACTTAACCAATATTTAAAGTCTGCCGCAGGCACACGCGAGGGAAGAGCGATACCACCACTGGAAAAATGGCACCCTGAACAAGTGGATGATATGGATTTGGTGATTAAAGCCAACGGTGAGTGGTGGCATGAAGGCGGACAAATGACCAGAGAGTCATTGGTGAGCTTATTTGCCACTATCTTATGGAAAGAAGAAAATAATGGCGTAGCAGAGTATTTTTTAAAGACACCCGTACAAAAACTTCGCATTCAGGTAGAAGATGCACCATTATTGATTAATGATGTCGGTATCGTCGATGAAGCTAATAATAGCTGGCTAGAATTTACCACAACGACTGGTGATGTGGTACGTTTAGATGACGAGCATCCAATTACTTTACGGGCTTATAGCCTTGATGGTACTACTGACGACCAATCTGACGTGCAAGTAAGACCTTATATGCCAGTCAGAAACGGCTTGACTGCATTAATCGGTCGTAATGTTTTTTATCATTTGACTGAAATCGGTGAGCTGACAGAGCAAAAAGGTGAGACGATACTAACCTTGCAAAGTGGTGGTCGGTCTTATGAACTTTCTATGCCAACTGGCTAAGTATTCTATGCCAACTGGCTAAGTCTTATTTATTATTGCGATAAGCTGCCTTTCTATTTATATTAAGAGTAGTATTCTACATTAAGGGTAATGTTTTATATTAAGAGTAAAGCTCTATATTAAGAGTAACATTTGAAAATTGCTATCAAAATGAAGGTATCGATATGAAGACAGCGGTAGCGTACCGATGAATATTGCTGCAACCAATCTATTAAACATGGTTGAGAGGTCATCTATTTCTGTTAAAAAGCGAGATTCTAAAAAATCTGTTATTGATACCGCTAAAAATGCCACTTCGGTTAGCCAAGCTATGATTAATAAAGAGCGCAATGCCCCGATTGGCTTATTTGATTCTGGTATAGGCGGTCTGTCTGTCTATCTGCATTTAGCCCAGCAACTGCCTGCCGAGCGTTATATTTATTATGCAGATACCTTGCATGTGCCGTATGGCAATCGTGATAGTGAAGATATCGAAGCCTTGACCCTGACAGCAGTAGAGTGGCTGTATCAGCAGGGCTGCAAGCTCATTGTGATTGCCTGCAACAGTGCTTCTGCCTATGCTTTAGAGACAGCTAGACGATGTTATCCGCAGTTGCCTATCGTCGGTTTGGTACCAGCGCTCAAGCCAGCAGTGTTGGCCAGTAAGAGCAAACACGTTGCTGTATTGGCTACCAAAGCAACTTTGAATGGCATGTTACTGAATGAAGTCATTACTGCTATTGCCAGTCCTAATCGCACACTAGTGACCAAATATTTCGATCCACAGTTGGTACCTTGGGTAGAGGCAGGTATGCCAGAGAATTGTGAGACTGCAAAGCGGTTACGGCAGCAGCTACAGATATTTGCACAAGATGGAGTGGATCAGTTGGTACTAGGCTGTACCCATTATCCATTTTTTAAAGCATTTTTGTTGGATGAGATTGCGCAGCAGCAACTATCGATACAAGTGGTGGATTCAGGGCAAGCGATCGCTGAGCGGGTCAAGCAACTCTTGGTTGCAAACCAGTTGTCTGCCTTACTTGATAGTCGTGCGAAAAATAATGGTATAGAAGGTAGGGAGACGGGTAAAAAAAATCGACCGCCGTTGACTTTTTATGCGACCAAATATGATGATAAGTTGGTTATGCTGATACAGCGCTTACTGGGTAAAGAGACGTGCTTACAGTACTATACTAAGGGCGTGTCCTAAATACTAAGGGCGTGTCCTAAATTCAATTGATCATATCTAAACGGAAGCAACCAGATGAGCCAAAATAGCTAAATCTTGCCAAACGGCGTTAAATAGCTGGTCAACATCTTGATATTATCTATGCTGTTTTTTCTTATCTTTATCACTATTTTCAAAATGAAGATACGGACTAGTAAGCGTTGACATTGATAGGCGAAGACAAAACTGTTTATAACCATCTCGCTATATCTGTATTAGACAGCATAGACCTGATTATAAAATAAGCTGAGCGTACCTCCATAGGATTATGCTGGGCTGTGCAAGACATGATATTTGTGCTATTTTTACGTTCATATTTATTCCTGTCATCACCCAAGCGCAGAGGTTATTTTGCCAAACCGTCGTTATCACATTCATGTCATATGCGCTGACAACGATCAGTTGCTAGTGCTAGACAGTTTGGCGGTTTTTTTTCAGGCGCGCGCATTTCTAACCTACGATGTCTCCAGCAAATTGCCAAAAGCCTCGTTATATGGCCGCCAATGTATCGATGCATGCGATTATGCGTTAATGGTGGTCGGGGATAGCTACGGCACAGTACAAAATACCGGTGTCAGTCAAATGCATTTAAGCTATTTGAATGCCAAAGCCAAACTCAAACCCTTACTAATATTAGTCAAAAAGCATCATCAGGGTGCAGATATCAGTCGGCAGTTGCAAGAGTTTATCAACACAGTCACCCAGCAAGCCAAGCATGTTCATTACTATGATGCGGATACAGATATCGAGCAACTGCTTATCCAGGCCTACCATAATATGGTGATTCACTATAGTGTAAAAGACGTGTGGTTAAAGGTCAGCGAGGAATCGATAAGATTAATCAAACAAGCTTCACCTGACTCGATAATCTCTCGTCCTCCTATGAATACGCCACTGAAACAAAATAGCGGTGTTGTCGACGGAGGTGTTGCGGATAGTGTTAGCAAGCCGATTGTCTTAACAGACACTTTTTCTATTCAGTATAGCGCGCAAGCCTATGCTGGTGGTAACTTGACAGATGTCACTAGATCGATGACATTAAGTTGGAAGGAGGTATTGTGCACGCTGATGAAGATACCTGCGACTTTCTCAAGTTACGGTTTACAAAGTGCCATGAATCGTCTCATCGCCTCCAAGGCTGAGCATGACATCAAACAAGAGATGCCCAATGTCCACGCCGTAGCACGCTGTCAAATCGCCCAAAAGGACCTGAACCATTTGCAACGCCAGCTAGTCGCGGCTAACTGGATACAGTTAACGACTTATGGTACGCGGGTCTCGCAAGAGTTGTGGAAACTAACTTTCTATGCTCAAAACCTATTAAAAAATAAACAACCGGCCATTCGGACTCAGTGATGTTCATCAGAAGCTTTAATCAATGGCATGGTAAGGATTGTCAACGGATTTCCTGTGCTTGTTACTACGTTTTGTAATACAAAGCATACGCGGTAACGGTTGTGAATTTAGCCAAGACTCTTGATAATAAAGCTCATTAACGTAAAAAATATTTTATGATATTGGTTATTGGAACAATAGTTATTGAGATAATAGTTGAGATAAAAACGATTCAAATGATGTACTAGCCTATATAAACTTATCTACCGTAAAAACGACAAACATAAAAGCGCATAATAATATTGACTGATTAAGGAGCACTATCATGAGTAATGATAAACATGACGAGTTAAGAAAAGAGATTGATGGTCTAGAGAAAACCATGCACGATGCTGAACAGTATCACACACTAGAAGAGCAAGTGGCAGACATGAAGCGCCGTGGCATCGACCCTAGTAAAGCCTATAAAGATTGGGACAAAAAACAGGAAGACGAAGATTGGGGCGACGATACTTGGAAAGAAAATGGTAAATGGGAGCCGAAGACGCCTGCGGATCTGGATGATAAAGCCCGTGAAAATTGGGATGGTGATAATGGTAAACCCAATCCACCACCGATCGTATAAATAATTTTAGTAGATAATCGATATCTATAGATAATCGATTGATCAATAAAAAGCCACGCTAATCATGTTAGCGTGGCTTTTTTTAATCCATAATAATTAGTTTTATCAAAAACTTAGCGCATGTTCTCATTTTAAAAATAGTAATAAAAATGAGGACATGCCGTCGTGCTATGAACCTTCGTCAACACGTACGAGCTTCACGCTACCATCAGCACTCGTCACGCGGCGATAACGCGTATTGCCAGAACTTGATGGTTGAACCGATGACTGAGGTGAGTAAGTATTGGGAGTGCTCGTCTGTTGCTGAATCAACTGTCCCATGCGATCAGCAGAGGCAGGCTGTAAAGGCTGACTGTTCGCTGGCTGACCATATTGATTGCCATATTGACTGCCATATTGTGTGCTTCTTGGAGCTGTTTTTCCTGCGTTTCCAATGATTGAACGGTAAAATTTCTGTCCTGCACGTCCATCAGCGGGGAAGATACCCTTACTGGTTTGGTACTGCTGAATCGCAGTGCGAGTATTGTCTCCAATGATGCCATCGACTTCACCAATATCATAACCAGCATTTAATAGCGCTTGCTGAATGTCTTTTGCTTGCTGGCGACTGATACCCGGATCGTCGGTAGGCCAAGCAGTGACGAAGTCAGTTTTGCTGCTGTCTTCTTTAGTGATTAGGTCTGATAAATGTGCGATGGCTAAGGCGTAATTCTCTGACGCATTGTACGAATAAAACGTATCGAAGTTTTTACCCACTAAGAAAGCAGGACCTTCAGCGCCTGCAGGTAATAGTAATCCTGCACTATTCAAGTCGTAAGGCAATGGACTGCCATTGGCGAGCGTTAGACCTTGATCGCGCCAGTGGCTGATAGACTTTTTGTTCTTTCGGTCAGACGCTGCCCAATAACCACTGGGCAACTTGACTTCATAACCCCACGGCTCGCCAGTACGATAACCACGATTGTCCAAGAAGTTAGCGGTAGAGGCTAGCGCATCAGGGACACTATTAACTAAGTCGCGACGACCATCACCATCAAAATCAACGGCCAATTCTAAAAAGGTGCTCGGCATAAACTGCGTCTGTCCAAAAGCACCTGCCCATGAGCCAGTCATATCACTTGGCGCGATATCACCATTTTGGACGATTTTTAGCGCATTGGCATATTCACCTTGGAAGTAGCTCTGACGACGATCAAAACAAGACAGCGTCGCTAAGGATTCAAACAACGGCTTTTTGCCCAATGTCTGACCGAAGTTTGACTCAACACCCCAGACGCCTAATACGTGCTCGGCTTTGACCCCATAGCGTGATTCGATTTTACGCAAAGTATCTGCCCACTGGCGCTTGGCACGAATACCGTCTTCTACACGCTCGCTATCGACCAGCGATGAGAGATAATCCCAAACGTCTTTTTGAAACTCTGGTTGATAGTTCAACGATTGAATGACGCTAGGATCAGGCTGGCTTGGGCGATAGTTGTTAAAAATATAACCATCAACTCCGCTAAACTTACTAGAGTTTTTTAATCCATCTAGACATTGTTGTAGCTCGGCATTAGACAAGTTTGGTGCTTCTGGTCGGGCGGCTTGGGCAGTGCTAGCAAAACTCAAACCAACAGCAAGGCTAAGTAGCGATAAAGTAGAAACTGGAGTCAAACGCATGAAAATATCCTATAAACGTCAAAGTGGTCATTAAAAGAGGATGCAAAACTGGTTAAGGCAGTATGGACTTAGAGTAACCAATCTAAATAGTAAAGAAAAGGTATCGAAGCACTCAGTTACTATAAATGGACGTTGGCGTGAGGTTAGGAGAGGGTTTTAGGTACATTGAGGCTTTTTTCCCAAAACAATAGCATTCCTTACTTGTCTTTTAAGTTGTTATACTGATAGGTAAGAATTACCACAGAAATTGATAAAATACCTAAATATTTACTACCTATAAAAATAAGGTAAACAATGAAAGTCAAACGCTTACACCTACAAAACTATGGTCGCTTTGAAAACTTAAACATAGACTTTGCACCAACAGCTGAGAAGACAGGTAATGTCACTGTTATCGTGGGTAATAATGGCGCGGGTAAGTCGCAGATTTTGCAGGCGTTGGCGACGAGTTTGAGTTGGTTTGTGAACGGATTATCTAATTATGACAAAGAGATATCAGTTATAAAATTTGAGGAGCATGGTTTCCTAGAATCCGACGAAGGTCAATATATTGAACAATACCAGATTATGAATAATAAGGATTATTCAGAACTAGAGTTGTCTTTCTATGATGAAAGTATAGGAATGGAGATTTTAAATACAAACTCAACTAGAAAAGAGATTCTAGTACCTGCATCATATGGTGTACAAAGAACTGGTTTTGATGAACTGATTAAAGTATATTCAAAAAACTTTCAGAAAAGCAAAGATATAAGTTTACCTATAGTAGCTTACTATCCAGTAAATAGGGGCGTAATCTCAACACCCATGGATATAAACAAAGACTCGACTACAAATCAATTAACAGCTTATGAAGATGCATTAAAAAGTTCGGTCAGTTTTGAAACTTTCTTTTCATGGTTTCGAGAGCGTGAAGATATAGAGAATGAAAGTTTCGCTTCTTCTAAAGCTAAGGTGAAGGATAAAGAGGAAGATGTTGCTGATATTTTCATGAGGTCTTTAAAGGAAACCTATATTGAAAAAGGTAAGCTAGAAGAGTTTTCGAGTAAAGAGGTGCAGAAACTACGTGAAGCTATACGAAATTTTGAGACAAATTTTGAGGAACTTCTTTCACGTCGATTATTTAGTGATAAACAGTTAACAGTAGTGAGAATAGCAATTGAAGAGTTTACGGACTTAACTAATCCTCGTATACGTCGTCAAGGCACACCCACTATGATTGTTGAAAAAGACGGAGAGGAACTAGACGTTAAACAACTCTCTCAAGGCGAAAAGTCTTTATTAGCTTTAGTTGGAGATATTGCTCGCCGTTTAGCATTGCTTAATCCTAGCCTTGATAATCCGCTAGAAGGTGAAGGCGTGGTTATGATTGATGAAGTGGATTTGCATCTTCATCCAAAGTGGCAGCATGACTTAATTGATAAATTCGTCAAAACTTTCCCCAATGTACAATTTATTTTAACTACACATTCGCCACATGTTATCAGTGATCGGCCTGATATTTTGGTTTATGCCCTTGATGATGGTGAGCTAACTCAAGTACCAAATATTTATGGTGAAGATGTCAATACGGTTCTAACTAAAGTATTTGATGTGCCAATTAGAGATCCAGAAGCACAAGCAGACTTCGATAATGTTGCAGAACTTATTTATCAGAAAAATTTTGAGAGTGCAGAGAATTACATTATAAAATTAGAAAAACAGATGCCAGAGAATTTAGAATTACTGCGCTGTCGATTGCATCTCACTCAAGCCCAACTTGCAGCAAAAAAAGAGGGCTAGAAAGTTATGCAGAAGATTAATAAAACAGGCTCTATGCCCGATATAACTGCTAAGTGGATTAAGAAACATAATACGCTCAATTGGAACGATTTACCTTTCGATGAAAAAGAGATTTTAAGAGAGCATTTACATACTGAGCAGCATGGACTGTGCTGTTACTGTTGCAAAAAAATATCTACCAAAAGCGCGAGCGTAGAACATTTGCAAGATAAGCATCAACATCGAAAACTCCAGTTTAGTTATGATAACTTACTGTTAAGCTGTGTTTCGAACAAGCATTGCAACATAGCAAAGCAAAGTAAGGAGATAAAAGTTCATCCGCTGCATACTGACTGTGACGATAGCGTTAAAATGAATCCCTTATCCGCTCAGTTGTTCGGTGATAAACATAAAAAAGATGCCGATGAATCAATAGATATATTAAAATTAAACCATAATGAGTTGATTAATCACCGAGCTGATTTAATTAAGTTGGTTCAAACATATCTACCATTATTTAATGTGTGTGATGATATCTATCAATTGCAAGAAAATAGCACTTTCAAAGATAGTTTTCTAGCATTGGTTAAAGATTTCCCACAGTATAGGGAACTTGAGTATATCGTGAATAAATTGGCATAATACTGCCATTTGAAACCGATGCTTGCTGCCTTTTATGTAGCAAGCATCGCTGATTCTTATAGTTAACCAAACCCAACTACTCCTCCAAAACCCCATCCAACTCATTAATAAAGTCATGAATACGCTCAGAATTTTTGCCCAAATCACTACCGCCAACCCGTGACTTACTGCGAATATCAAGCAAACGCTCACTGCCGTTATCCGTTACACGTACGACAACGTCGTCTTTAAAGCTGAACCACATCGTACTATCTGTCGCTTCGACAATTCCTTTATTCGCATCCCTATTTACCAATTCCCAGCCTAAATTATTGACGGCTTGTTCGGTCGCCTTGACCAATTCAGATTGTGATTGCGTATAGCTCAAGGTTTTCAGATCCGGATAGGCGTCACGTTGTTGTTCAGCAGCTTCCGCACCTGCGTACTCAACTGGGTTTGGTGCATCAGCGCGTAGTGGGGCAATGGCCTCAAACTTAGGTGGATTGATCAAGTCGGTCGATATATCGTGAATAGGGGGTACACTTTTGCCTTTATTCATCATGCTAAGCGGCATAGCTATGGCAATAGCAGACAGTAGCAGCGCTGTTACCGTGCTACCAAGCGTCACTGTTTTGCGTTTAAATATCATTTGTGAAACGAGCAAGATAAGGGCGGTGATGCCAGCAAACACGCCGAATTTAAATCCCATAAAGGCGGTGCCCAAATCGACGACGCCATATTTATAAAGCGGACCGGGTAACGCCACCAATAAAAAAGCGATTAAGCTTACGAGACTAACTAGAACTTTCATTAGGTTTCTCCGTTATGATTTAATCGTCGCTTAATCACTATTGAATCACTGCGATAATTAAGCCTATGTTTAATTCAACAGCCAAACATGCTCAGTGACTTTTAGCTCAGGTGCGGAGCCAATAGTAGCAGATTCATTTATCAGTTCGTTAATTTGATAGTGCTCGCCATAGTATTGCTGTATTTGCTCGCTACTGATGGAGAAGGGCGGTCCATTCTTTTTATTTTGATCATAATTGAGCGTGATTAATAATTGCGGTGCAAATTTTTTATCAGCAGTATCGCTAAGCTGCCGCACTTGCTCGCTATATTTCATACGCATATTGGCTGGTAAGGCAATCAATGCCGCTTTATCATATATCGCATCGACAAAGCCAATATCCTCAGCCGTTAGCGCAAAAATATCAGCGACCCATAGCGTGATGGTTCGTCCTGCCAGCTGACCTTGATAGGATTTAATGGTTGGATTATCCGCATGCTGATATACAGTAGGCACGATATTTTGCTCAGTAAAGAATTCTTGTACGGCTGTCTCAACCAATTCAACGCCAACGACATTATAGCCCTGCGCTGTTAGCCATGCTATATCGATTGACTTACCACATAAAGGCACAAATACTCGACCACCAGCGGGCACGTTTAAATGGCTAAAGCACTTCATTAATAACGGATTCACTTGAGACTGATTAAAACCAATGCGTTTCTCTTGCCAGCGCGTTTGCCAAAATTCAGGGTTCATACGTTAGCCTTTATTGGTTAAGGTTTATATTATTAGTTATTTTTATAATAATCTTTTGGGTGATGATGCTAAAGGTATTAAAAAGCCAAACACCCATGAGATAAGCGTTTGGCTATGATTAAAATTTGCTCTAAAAACTATGCTTTTTCAGCAGTTTCTTATTTAACGTTTTGCTTAGCTCACCATGTATTTACTGAACTCTTTACGCAATTTGGCAAGCTTTGGCGGTATGGCAAAATTGCAATACCCCTGTCCTGGATTCTTATTAAAGAAGTCTTGATGAGTCTCTTCTGCTTTATAAAAATCAACGGCAGGATGTACTTCTGTGACCACGTTAACGCCCATGTCACGTAGTTTATTGATGGTGCGGTCGACCGTTGGTTTTTGATCTTCTTCGGTGTAAAACACGACACTGCGATATTGGCTACCGACATCATTGCCTTGACGATCCATCGTGGTGGGATCATGAGTGGCAAAAAAAACATCTAGGATGACTTCTAGCGGGACGATTGAGTCATCAAACTCAACCTTGATGACTTCAACGTGTCCTGTCGTACCACTACAGACTGCCTCATAGTTGGCAGAGACTGCGTCACCGCCCATGTAGCCTGACACGACAGATTTCACGCCTTTTACAGATAAAAATACCGATTCGGTGCACCAAAAACAGCCACCGCCTAATATAATGGTTTGCATAATTTTTCCTATTATTATAGATGTTGTTATAGAGATGGGCTAAGGTCTTTATTTGGATGCAATATTGTCATTTTTCAATGACCTATTACTTTGAAGAATTTATTACCCTTAGCGCGACCTAATCAGCTTAGCAGGGCATCTGATCGCGATAAGTAACAAACAGTAATGTTATAATGGGCTTTTGCTACGTTGAGCAGCTTTTAACTAAATAATGACAAGCAAGACTATCAATTATTTTCTACTTTAAGTTTTACTATCAACCAATGAGTCGCACCATGAGCCAATCCAAGTCTGCTATCAAACATGACACCCTATTTGACAAACCGTTTACCACACCGCTGGATAAAGCGTCGCGCTTTTCATTTGATGAGCAGGTAGTGGCTTGTTTCCCTGATATGATTCGTCGGAGTGTACCTGGCTATGGTCAAGTGCTCGCGATGCTGCCTATCTTTGCTCGTCGTCATTGTAAATATCGCCAGCAGGATGATAATGGTCAGCGTGTCAGTCGCATTTATGATTTGGGCTGCTCACTTGGTGCCGCAAGTATGACCTTGGCAGGCGAGTTTGAGCCGCAGGACTTGCAGATCAAAGCGATTGATATTTCACCGGCGATGACGACGGAAGCAAGCACGCTACTGAGTGAGAATTATCCTGAGCATGACATCGAAGTCATCACTGCTGACATTCGCGACGTCAAGCTTGAGCCATGCGATATGGTAATTCTGAACTTAACGCTACAGTTTTTGCCAGCCGCTGATAGAGTAGCAGTGCTAGAGAAGATTTATGCGGCATTAAGTGAAGGCGGCATATTGGTGCTAACTGAAAAAACCCACGCGTTTGATGAGCAATATGATGCGTGGTTGGTTGAGCGTTATTACGACTTTAAACGCGCCAATGGCTATACCGAGATGGAAATTAGCGGCAAGCGTAATGCGCTAGAAAACGTCCTTATTACTGATACCTTAGATGAGCATCATGCACGCTTGAGTGATGTTGGATTTGAGCGTCATCTGACATGGTTTCAGTTTTTGAATTTCGTTTCTGTGGTGGCGTTTAAATAATCCTTATCTTTAATACAGTTATTTTTCAATCAATACGGTAACCTGCTTTTATGCTCAACGACACTATCATCAACGCCGAACGTGAATTATATCTAACCCTACTAGAGCTGGCGCAACAGCAGCCGATCGCTTATGAGTGGCTCAAGCAATTACCAACTTGGCTAAATACTATCAAAGACAAAGCTAACTATGCGCATGCGCCTGCCTACCAAGCATCAGTCGCTCGTTTGCCAAATCTAAACGTCAACAACGTCGATCTAAACAGTGACACATTGACGATTGATGCCAGTCTTAATGAGTCTGAGCGTAAACAGGCAATGGCACTGTTAAAGCAACTGATGCCATGGCGTAAAGGGCCATTTCAGATCGGCGGTCAGATTGGCGATGATGAATCAGGTATTAAGATTGACACTGAGTGGCACAGTGACTGGAAGTGGCAACGGGTCGCACCGCATTTGGGTGAGTTAAAAGGTCGCCGAGTATTAGATGTGGGCGGTGGCTCTGGTTATCACGGCTGGCGTATGGCAGGTGCTGGCGCGGATACGGTCATTATCATTGATCCGTCATGCTTGTTTTATCATCAGTTTATGGCGATTCGGCACTTTGTGGGTAATGCAGATAATTATAAGACGCACTATATTCCCGTACCGCTTGAAGCCTTACCTGCGCACAGCCAGTTGTTTGATACCGTATTTAGCATGGGTGTGCTTTATCATCGTCAGTCACCTTTTGAGCATTTACAGCAGCTACGTGGTCAGCTCGTCAAAGGCGGTGAGTTGGTGCTTGAGACGTTGGTCATCGAAGGCGATGCCAATACCGTACTCGTACCGCATGATAGGTATGCGCAAATGAATAATGTGTATTTCTTACCATCAGTGGCAGCATTAATAGGCTGGATAGAAAAAGCAGGATTCTCAGATGTACGCTGCGTGGATGTGGCAGTGACATCGACGGAAGAGCAGCGTAAAACGGAATGGATGACTTATCATTCGTTAGCAGACTTCTTAGATCCCAATGATTCGACTAAGACCATGGAAGGGTATCCAGCACCAATGCGCGCGACCTTGATTGCCAAGAGGTAGAGCGCTATTAGTATCTGCCATGAATAAATAGACCTCTTGCAGAAGTCATTGCTAACCCTAGGGCTTGTCTTCAATTCAATCGATAGTCATCTAAATGGGCTAAAAATGGCTAAATCTTGCCAAACATCGTCAAATAGCTGGTTAATATCCCGATATTATCTGCGCTATTTTTCTTGTTTGACGGCAATTTATCTCATTTTTATCACCATTTTTAAAATGAAGACACGCCCTAGTAACAAGCTAGGTGTTTATGACCCATCATTAGAAGGTGAAGATATGCCCGAATTAAATGAGCCACTTCTTAAAAGCGACTTCTAATAATATCTTGAGTAAAAATCCTACAAAGCCCGCACCCAGCGCCAAGAAAATCCAAAAAGTACCTGCTCGCCCAGCTTCAGATTTTTTAGAGATATCCCAAACAATAAAGAATAAAAATGCAATGAATATAGGTAATAATACGTATAGTCCCCAACTGGTGACGGTACTGGCGGCAATGGCAAACATGGCATAATCCTATAAAGTGGTAACATACCGTCTATTTAACGCTATCATTTTATGGTTTCTTTGATAGAGATCGCCCTAAGAAAAGCGTATCACCCTCAAATAATGAGCAGTAATAAATAAAACAATAAATGAAAATTAAATAGAAGGGAAAAATACAAAGCATCATTATAACGCGGAAGCAAGTGGGTATAAACTGATGCTAATGAGTCGACAACAGTAACGCTACAATTAGCAGGGCTAACTGTTCATTGCCCATCCTAAATCGCAGCCTATTTATACCGTCTCTTTGGGATTTATAATGAACGATAGCATAGGTAGGCCTTTTAACTGCATAAATTACTCGCGTTAACTGTTATAACCGTAAGATTTTAGTGCTAATTTTGGTGCAAATGGTGCAATAAAGCGCAAAGATTGTTATATTTACAGGTTACTTATCCTTTTGTACTATTTTATCCCTTGCAATGTCGGTCGCTATTATAATGGGCAGTTATCGACTGCTCGCATTCGCCACATTTTTACACCGTTTTTGTTGTTTATTTAACTGAGTTCAAATCCTTATGTCACAAGCCCAAATTGATACACTTGCATCACTATTCAACGATGCTATTCATACCTTACAAGCCGATGGCACACTACCTGCTGACTGGCAAAACAACAGCCAAATCACTCGTACGAAAGACTTGAGCCATGGTGATTTTGCCAGTAATATCGCGCTTACTGCTGCCAAAGCTGCCAAGGCCAATCCACGCCAGCTTGCCGAAAAAATCGTCAATGCCTTGCCTGAAAATCAAGACATTCGCCAAATAGAAATCGCTGGTCCAGGCTTTATCAATGTCTTTTTAAACGCTGAAGCCAAATTTGCAGTGTTAGACGATATCTTTAACTTGCAAGATCGTTTTGGTCTAAGTGATCAGTTTGAAGGGCAAAAAATTCAAGTTGAGTTTGTCTCTGCCAATCCAACGTCTAGTTTGCATGTCGGTCACGGGCGTGGTGCTGCATTTGGCATGAGCGTGTCAAACCTGCTAGAAGCGATTGGCTATGACGTCACCCGCGAATATTATGTCAATGACGCTGGCCGTCAAATGGACATCTTAGCGACCAGTACGTATCTACGCTATCTAGAAGCCAACGGCGAGGAAATACAGTTTCCCGTTAATGGTTATCAAGGCGACTATGTCAGTGATATCGCAGAAACGCTAAAAGCGCAACATGGCACGAGCTACGTGCATCGCTTTACAGACGTTGCTAAAGATGCGCCAGAAGATGCACAGTTTGAAATCAATGCCGATGGCGAAAAAGTTTTGCTATCAGGTGATAAAGAAGCCCATATCGATGGTTTGATTGCCAATAGTAAAGCATTGCTTGGCGATGGCTATGAGCTGTTTTTAAATGCCGCATTGAGCAGTATTCTGGCTGATATTAAAGACGACTTAAATGACTTTGGTGTGCGTTACGAGTGTTGGTTTAGCGAAAGATCGATCGATAGCGAGATTGAGCCAGTACTGCAAGTTTTAGATGACAAAGGTTATCTGTACGAAAAAGACGGCAATATTTGGTTTAAATCGACCGATTTTGGCGATGAAAAAGACCGTGTGGTACGCCGTGCTAATGGACAATCGACTTACTTTGCTTCTGACATTGCTTATCATAAAAATAAGTTTGATCGTGGTTTTGATAAAGTCGTCAACGTTTGGGGCGCGGATCACCATGGTTATGTGCCACGAGTAAAAGCGGCTTTATTAGCTTTGGGAATTGATTCAGAACGCCTCGATGTGGTACTGGTACAGTTCGTGGCGCTATGGCGCGGTAGTGAAAAAGTGCAAATGTCATCGCGTTCTGGTCAGTTTGTTACCTTGCGTGAGCTGCGTGCAGAAGTCGGTAATGACGCTGCGAGATTCTATTATGTGGCACGTAAGCCTGAAGTGCATATTGACTTTGATTTAGAGCTTGCCAAATTACAAAGCAAAGACAACTTGGTTTACTACATTCAATATGCGCATGCACGGGTTTGCCGCGTATTAGAAAAGCTAGAAGCCAGTGGTCTGGTGGTAGACGATTTGATAGGTGCACAGCATCAAAACTTGCTGACAGCGCCTAGCGAGGATGAACTCATCAAACTCTTAGCGGCCTATCCAGCGACCCTGTTACGAGCGGCGACTGGCTATGAGCCGCATGTACTGACCAACTATCTAAAAGAGTTGGCAGCGCTATTCCATGGCTGGTACGATACCAATCGTATTTTGCCGGTGAGCTTAACTTCGGGCGAAACACCAAGTCAGGAAGAGATGGAATTGATGCAAGCACGTCTGCGTTTGTCTAAAGCAGTACGCCAAGTATTGGCCAATGGGCTTAGTTTATTAGGGCTATCCGCACCGTCTAGCATGTAATAACTTTCTAACATGTAGTGTCTTTCTAACATGTGGTAATTTTCTAACATGTAGAATGAGTATAGGCGACCGATAGCAATAATTCGATAATGATAGATTCAGTAGGGAGAAAGAGATCCATGCTAGCCAAAAAACCTAAAGGCGCGACCGAAAAGCGCAAATCAAGTAGCGTATCAGGTTTATTATGGATGTTTGTCGGGGCAGTATTGACCTTAATGATTGGGGTGTTTTTGTACCTTTCGCCATTATTCGATTTCAGCCCCGCTGATAGCACTGCCGGCAATGATCCTGATCGTCAGGTAGAGCCTCGCATCGATACTGATACTGATAATAGCGATTACGAGTTCTACGATATATTGCCCAATCAAGAAATGGCCACTATTCCTGATGAAAGTATCAGTGAGATAGGTAATGATGGTTTGGGTAGTATCGGTGCTTTTGAACCGGATGTCGTCGTCACTCAACCAGAGAACAACTCAGCCAGTCGCAACGATGATACGGGTAACTTCGGTATTTCTGAAAGCACCTCTATCGAGCCGAGCCGTGGTAGCAATGCTGGCACGAGTAATAATAGCGATGATATTGTTATCGTTGAAGAAGACGCTACCTATGACAGTGCGCCGGCTAATGGCAATACAGCAAACCGTACCAATAACACAGGGGCGAGTACGGCTAGTATTCAACCTGCGAAGCCTGCAGCGACTTATATCTTGCAGATTAATAGCTTCGGTGATGCTGATGAAGCCGATCGTCGCCGTGCCCAAGTGCTGATGGCAGGTGTAGACGCTAGAGTGGTCAAAAACACCACGGGCAATGGCTTGCCTATCTATCAGGTTATTTCGCGCCCAATGAATAACCGTCAAGCAGTCACTACTGCTCAGCAGCGCCTACAAAATAATGGCATTGATTCTATTATTGTTGAGCAGCGCCGCTAAGTTGCGCCTAATAGCTGCCATACTCATTTATTAATAATAAAAAAAGCGTCGCAATGGCGTTTTTTTTATCTCTGTTTTTTAGTAAAGTTACTTTTTCTGTTGGTTTATTATCTCTCATCAAAAATTTCATAAAGAGCGTGGCTATGACTGTCTCTGATTCAGCAACACCGCCTAACGGCTTGATAAAAGCATTTTTCCAAAAGTATTTCATCGATGCCTTTACTGGCATGGCTTTAGGGCTTTTTGTCACATTGATTGCTGGTTTGATTATTTCACAAATTGGTGGTTGGTTAGACATGCCAGCACTCATTGCGGTCGGGAAATTGGCTTCTATATTAATGGGGGCTGGTATCGGTGTGGGCATTGCGTATTATCTCAAAGCACCGACTTTGGTTATGCTCAGCTGCTTGGTCGCAGGGATGCTTGGTGCTCACTCTGAAGCGTTGATGGCAGGCACGCTTTTTACCCCGCAAGTGGGTGGACCGGCGACATTCGTGGCTTTGCCCGGCAATCCTATTGGCGCATATTTGACCTCAGTATTTGCTTATCGCGCTGGTACTTGGGTCGCTGGCAAGACCAAACTTGATATTTTGTTAATTCCTTTATTGGTCTGTGCCGTCGCATTGGCAGTTTGCGCCTTGCTTAATCCGCCTATCGTTGCGGCTGTCGCTGCTATTGGTCAAGGTATTCAAGCAGCCACTGAGTTACAGCCACTACTAATGGGTATTGTTATCGCTGTCGTGGTCGGTATTTTGCTGACAATGCCCACTTCAAGCGCCGCCATTTGTATCGCGATTGGACTTGGTGGTGTAGCAGGTGGCGCTGCGGTGGTTGGTTGTGCGGCGCATATGATTGGCTTTGCCGTTGCTAGCTTTAAAGACAATGGGGTTAGCGGTGTGATATCTCAGGGTCTAGGCACTAGCATGCTGCAAATCCCCAATGTGTTAAAAAAACCTGTGGTCTTGTTGCCTGCTGTTGTCGCTAGTGCCATCGTTGGTCCTATCGCCACGGTAGGCTTTGGCTTGGCGTGTACGGCGACAGGCGCGGGTATGGGCACTGCTGGACTGGTCGGGGTGTTTGGGGTCATTGAAGCGTCACAAGAGATTATGAGTAGCGCCCAGTTATGGACAGCGATTATTTTATTGATGTTCGTATTGCCTGCGGTGATTGCTGGCGTCGTCGCTTATATGATGCGTCGTCTGGGCTGGTTAGTTGATGGTGATATGAAACTGCCTTAATCCTCAAGGACTATTTGACCTTTTCGATATTTCGATAAGGCTAAAAATCAAAAAAGCCCTGCTAGTGTAGCGGGGCTTTTTTGACTGTCTTTATCTTTATCTGAATCTTATAGCGACTAGGCCGATTTACGAGCACCAGTTCTGGCAGGTTTCTTGCCTTTCAATTTGCGTGACAGCTTATGGACGTCATTCAGTATCTTGCTATAGCTTGATGGAAACACGCGCTGTACGGCGTCGATTATTTTGGCATCGTTACCGATCAAGCAGCGTGGCTGATTGGTCGCGGCGGCTTGCAGAATAATCCAAGCCGCTTCACTGGCATCAAACTTTAAAAATTTATTAAAACTACTGATCGCTTTGCTGCCACCCCGCATGCCGAGATCACTGATGCTGTCATTACCACGCGCACTATTGGCGATATTGGTTTTGATGCCACCTGGATGGATGCAAGTGGCTGAGACGCCGCAGCGCTGAATATTCAGCTCTTGACGCAGGCTTTCGGTAAAGCCACGTACCGCAAATTTGCTAGAGTTATAGGCAGATTGCGAAGGCTGAGCGGTCAAACCAAAGAGGCTTGAGATATTAATAATGTGACCGTGCTCAGTAAATTGGCGTGCTTTGCTGTCTTTACCATTTTTAGTCGATTCGCTTTCTTTGACGCTATTTTTGATTAAGGGTAAAAATGCCTTGGTGCCATAGACCACGCCCCAAAAATTGATATCCATGACCCATTCCAGCTCATCGATACTGCTGCCTTCTACGGTTGAATAAAGCGCTACGCCTGCATTGTTAAAGATAAAGTTTACTTTGCCGTGATCGCTCATGACATCGTCTGCCCATGCTTGCACTGCTTTATTGTCTGAGACATCGAGTACGGTCATGGTGACTTTGACATCATAACCGACGAGCAATGCTTTGGTTTGGGCTAACTGCTCGGGATTGATATCGGATAGCGCGACATGACAGCCCATTTGTGCTAAATGAATGGCAAGCTCGCGACCCATACCAGATCCTGCACCGGTAATGGCGGCAACATGATTGCGATAATAAGGGGCAATATTATGGTCTTTATTGGCAGAAAAAGGTAGGTGCTGACGCAGGGAGGTTGCTATAGAAGTAACGTTATTAAGCATGATAAACAGTCCTTTGTATCATCTGTGATGGAGTCTGGATAGTGCATTTGGCCTTCGCTCTACTGGGCATAGACTCTGAGAGTAAAGCATAAATAGAACCTCTACCTTAGCATGGTTTATAAGGTTAGCTGCCTGCGATTGATAAACGCAGCTGTCATTTTTTGAGCCACTTATAATCAGTGAAAAGCAATATCGAACCATCACGCATTGCTGATATCAATTTTTCTTGCTTGCTGTGCCTGCGCAGACAGAGGCGACAAAAAATAGACTGTCCCATCCTAGAATAGGTTGAGGGTTTATGAGAAGTCAGATACTTAGCAGTATCTGACTTTTTCTTTGAGTACTG
>NZ_CAJHBP010000030.1:0-32293 GCF_904846665.1 Psychrobacter sp. Pi2-51 | reverse complement strand
CTAGTCATACTATGTTCCTTCTTTTGGGTTAGTATAACCTCTTAAGCGTGGTCCGATTTAATTATGCCACTACAGTTTTTGCGGCAAGAGCAATATTCAATTAGCAAGATTAGCGAGCTGGTAGGCTACGCGTCGGATCACTCGT
This sequence comes from Psychrobacter sp. Pi2-51, assembly GCF_904846665.1. Lineage (NCBI taxonomy): Bacteria > Pseudomonadati > Pseudomonadota > Gammaproteobacteria > Moraxellales > Moraxellaceae > Psychrobacter > Psychrobacter sp. Pi2-51. Next base: position 32,148 of record NZ_CAJHBP010000030.1, on the reverse strand, counting down.
TTAGTGGTGCATTCAAGCGGCGTTATGGGCAGTCACCGAGTCATTACCGCAAAGCCCATAGCAAAAAATCAAAGCCATAGCATAAATTCTCACCCCAAATAGACTGATAACTACGGGCGATCAATCGTGAGGATAACAATAGGGTCTGTTGAACATTCAAATATTAGGACTGCTGATCGCTAAAATCGCATCAAACGTTTTATCAAATCAGGCGTAAACCGATGATAATGTCGAGACCTTAGCTAGGTTTACAACAACATTTGGGGTGATTTTAGCATCAGCCTTTCAGGGCAGGGCTATTTTTTGCCAATACATGGCGAAATTGTCTACCCTAGAATGACTAGGCGTCAAAAATTTCACTGCGTATTGTCTAAAAAATAGCCACTGCCAGTTCCACACTTGAATGTTCAACAGACCCTAAACGCGACAATAAAAACAACAATAAAAGCAACTATGAAAAATTCTATTAAAGATAAAAGACAGCCTCATCATAATGAAATGGTAAACAATGATATAAACACGAAGACGTGGCTATTTGTCCCAGCGAATCGAATCGATAAAGTAGCAAAAGCCTTTGCGAGCGGTGCAGATGCAGTGTTTAAAATAGTAGGTCAGATAGTCGATGCGCCCGTGATTGAGCGCTGCCGTCAGTTGCTGAGTTGATAAAAGGTTTTTGATGAAACGTGCCTTAACAGACTAAAACAGCAAAAAAGGCGCGGTACGGCTGGCTTTTGATTTTGCGACTTCTGCTGGTGTGCCTTCTGCCACAATAAGACCGCCTTTATCACCAGCGCCCGGCCCAATATCGATAATCCAATCACTGTTACTAGCGACTTGCATGTCGTGTTCGACCATAATCACAGTGTTACCAGCGTCAACGAGTCCGTTCAATTGTGCCATCAATAGCGACACGTCCGAAGGATGCAGGCCAGTTGTTGGTTCATCAAGGATATAAAGCGTGTCTCCTCGTTGTGTTCGTTGCAGTTCGGTGGCAAGCTTAATGCGCTGTGCTTCACCGCCCGAAAGCTCGGTTGCTGGCTGACCAAGCCTGAGATAACCAAGTCCGACTTTTAGCAACGCGTCTAATGCTCGTAGGATAGGTGCTTCTTCTACAAAGAATTCATAAGCAGATTCGACGGTGAGATCGAGGATTTCAGCGATGTTTTTGCCTCGATAAGTAATCTCAAGGGTTTCATCATTGTAGCGTTGCCCATGACACACTTGGCACGGCGAGTAAACGCTTGGTAGAAACAGCAGCTCAACACTCACAAATCCAACACCTTCGCAATTTGGACAGCGGCCTTTTTTAACGTTAAAGGAGAATCGACCGGCATCGTAACGTCGTGCCTTGGCTTCTGGCGTTGCTGCAAATAATTTGCGCACATGATCGAACAGTCCGGTATAAGTGGCAAGGTTTGAGCGCGGCGTACGACCGATGGCTTTTTGATCGACGGTCACCAATCGACTCACGTGTTCCATACCATTAGCAATCTTACCACTGGTCTGAGTTTCTAGCTCTTGCTCTAGTAAATCAGCTTCGCCAGTCGGTGCTTCGATGATTGTCTTCTGCCCTAATTCACTATAAATGAGATCGACCAGCGCTTGACTGACTAGACTTGATTTGCCTGAACCTGATACGCCCGTCACCGTTGTCATCACTCCCAATGGAAACGCAACGTCTAGCCTTTGCAAGTTGTTGCGTTCGATATTGACCAGCTGTAGCGAGGATTTCGCTTTTCTTGGGGTATGCTCAACCGCCCCTTCAGTCTCAAAAAGATACTGTCCTGTGCGTGATTGTGCAACGTCCCGCAATCCTGCTACAGGGCCACTGTAAATAACTTCGCCGCCATGGGTTCCAGCCTTTGGCCCCACATCGACAATCCAATCGGCGTGCCGAATCACGCTGACGTCATGCTCAACAATAAATAACGAGTTACCAGCCGCTGTCAGCTCATCCAATGCGCCCAATAGCGCTTGAGTATCGGCAGGATGTAATCCAGCAGACGGCTCGTCAAGCACATAGACCACACCAAACAGTTTAGAGCGAATTTGGGTGGCAAGTCTTAAGCGTTGTAGCTCACCCGGAGACAAAGTAGGTGTAGTACGTTCAAGAGATAAATATCCCAATCCCAGCGTGGTCAAAGCCTCAACTCGAGACAGAATGTCACTGGCAATACGTTGAGCAACAATGGCCTTCTCTCGGTTTGGCATATTATCAGTCGGTTTGGTCTTGGCAGCATCCTGAAGTTTAAGCGCCATTTCAGTCAAGGTTAATTGTGATAATTCACCAATATCAAGACCCGCGAATTTCACCGATAGCGATTCTTTTTTGAGTTTTTTGCCGTGGCATTCTGGACATTCAGAAATTTGCATAAACTGGGAAACGCGCTTTTTGGTACGCGGGCTTTGCGTACTGGCAAAAGAGTGCAAGACGAAATTCTTAGCACTGGTAAACGTCCCTTTATAATTGGGCTTTTCGCCTTTTTTAATAGCCTCGCGTACTTGTTCAATGTTGTACTCTGGATAGACAGGGACTTCTGGGGTGTCATCGGTAAAGAGAATCCAATCGCGGATTTTTTGGGGCAGGGTATTCCACGGCTTATCGATATCGTAGCCAAGTGAGGTCAGGATGCGGCTTAGGTTTTGCCCTTGCCATGCAGGCGGCCAAGCGGCAATGGCGCGTTCGCGAATGGTTTTGGTATTGTCAGGAACTAGCAATTTTTCTGTCACCTCAAACACGCGGCCAATACCGGAGCAAGTAGGGCAAGCGCCATCTGGCGTGTTTGGAGAGAACGCGTCAGCGTAGAGTATGCCTTGACCAGCAGGGTATTCGCCCGCTCGCGAGTAGAGCATGCGTAAGCCATTCGAAATCGTCGTCACGCTACCGACTGATGAGCGCACAGACGGCGTACCTCGTTGTTGTTGCAGGGCAACGGCAGGTGGTAAGCCTTCTATCGAATCGACGTCAGGCTGATCCACTTGATCGATTAAGCGTCTGGCATAAGGCGATACTGAGTCAAGATAGCGATGTTGCGACTCAGCAAAAAGAGTACCAAATGCTAGTGAGGATTTGCCTGAGCCTGATATACCCGTGAATACCACAAGGGCATTACGCGGCAAATCAACATCGACGTTTTTTAGATTATGAACCCTTGCGCCTCTGACTTGGATGCTGTGAGCTGGGTCGCAAGCGATATTTTTAGTGGCATTGTTATCAACTTTTGCAGTGGATTTTACTTTTTTATTTTTAGTGGTCATAAAACAGTTATTCCTATCAAATCGTATTTTTAGCTTTATTGTGAAGAAGGCGGATAAAGTTTTGGCTAAGAAACTGCTTGCTAAATAGTTAGCTAATTAAACAATATCTTGGCTTAAGCAATATCTTGGCAATTTAAAACCATCCTAGCATGTCAATATCGAATCCTGAGGTAGGCTTACGCTTTACAGACAGATGACAGACATAGCAATGCCAAACAATAACATTTATGAGGTTTCATCTCTGAATTTCAGCTTGTAAGCTTTGAAAACTGCTTTTAAGACATGCGGATTTCTGAAGTGGTAAGCTGGCAAGTGGCGAGGTAGCTGACAATGGTTTATCATTAATCATAACTATCAATTATTTATAAAAGCATCCTATGATTTTTATCAGCAATACCATTAGTCTAAATGACAGTGACGTAGAGATTAGCGCGATACGTGCGCAAGGCGCAGGCGGACAAAATGTCAATAAAGTGTCTTCTGCGATTCATTTGCGTTTTGATATCCATGCCTCAAGCTTAAGTGATGTCATTAAGCAGCGTTTGCTTGATAGTAAAGACAGCCGAATTACCAAAGAAGGTGTGCTTATTATTAAGGCGCAGCAATTTCGTACCCAAGAACGTAATAAAATTGATGCGTTTGAGCGCTTACAAAGTTTTATCACCAAAGCTACTTACGTCAATAAAACACGCAGGCCGACCAAACCAAGCAGAAATGCTAAGCGTAAACGTGTCGATCAAAAAACTCAGCGCGGTAAAACAAAAGTATTACGCGGTAAGGTGGATTTTTAATTAGGTAGCTCTTTTTTGCCAATTTTTAAATGAAGCAAAAAGCAAAATGCCAGCCCATCTAAGTGGCTGGCATTTTTTTGTGCGCTGAATGAACTTTGGTTAATCTGCCCTTAGCTAACCAAGTCTTCTGCTTAGCTCAGGAAAGCGCTTTATCATAAATAGCATCAGTAGCAATGCCATAACCGCGATAGCCGCCCCTACATAGCCCACGCTCGATAGTGAAATATGCGTCACTGCATAGCCTCCGAACAGTGCGCCCGTCCCAATGCCTAAATTGATAATCCCTGAAAACATTGACATCAGCATGTCTTGTGCATTGACATCGACCATGATGACCTTGGCTTGCATGGAGATAATCAGCAGCATGAGCGCCGCGCCCCAGAGTAGGGCAATCAAGCTGAGCGCCCATATTGAGGTTACCGCAAATAACAGCATGAGCATAGACAATAGTATCAGTATCGTCGATATCAGCATTAATCTGGTATTGAATTTATCACCCCAACGACTGAATATCACACTACCCGCAATCCCTGCGACACCGAACAATAACAGCACAACCGTTGCGGCGTTTTCGCTGATTGAGCCGACTTGACGCATAAAAGGCTCGATATACGAGTAAGCCGTATAGTGCGCGGTAAAGACCAGTAAAATTAGCAGATATAGGCAGACCAATAAGGGGTTTTTGAGTAATTCTGGAATCTTTCTAAAAGAGCCTTCGAACATACTAGGCAGCGTGGGCAACAGTCTCATTTGCAGAATAAATACGATAAGGGCAAGCCCACCAATACCACCAAAAGTCGCGCGCCAGCCAAACCATTGACCGACCACGCGTCCTAAAGGCACACCCAAGACCATCGCTAATGACGTACCGGTCGCAAGCACGCTAAGCGCCAGCGCTTTTTTGCCTTCCGGTGCCACACGTATCGCAATCGCTGCGGTGATTGACCAAAATATCGCATGCGTGAGTGCAATGCCAACTCGGCTGATGAGCAGCACTTCAAAGCTCCACGCAAATACTGACAATACATGACTGGCAATAAATACCGCAAATAACGCCAACAGCAAACGCTTGCGCTCAAAGCGACTGGTCAGCAGCATCAATGGCAATGACATGGCCGCGACAATCCACGCATACAGCGTCAACATCCAGCCCGTCTCTGCCGTGGTGATAGAGAAATCTTGGGCGATGTCGCTTAATAGGGCAACAGGGACGAATTCGGTGGTATTCATAATAAAGGCGCTGACGCCCATTAGGAATACTTGGAAATACTGAGTGCGGCGAGCGTCTGAGCTCACCTCAATGTTAGGTTTCATAAGATCCAATACAAATAAAGAAGGTGCTAATAGTGAAAGTTAGCTTAAAGTGATTTATTCGCTTAAAAATAAGGGTAGAAATACATCGCAATGATAAAAAGAAGGCAGGCAAGATAGCAAGTCAGTCGCCGTAGTTAAAGTAATTATTTGATAATGAGCGTCGGTATTCACAAAATGAATAGGATATGACATTAGTTTTTGACATTAGCCTCTAGGAAGCCGACACTGACTGCCGACAACATACCGGCAGTGAAATAATGCTTTTATCAATAGAAGCATGCTCAAGTAGACTGATACAATAATCAAGGCGAATCAGCGCTCAAATAATGATGGCTACCTATTCTCTCATGCTATTTAAGCGTGCACGAATAGGTAGTCATCTCTGTATGAATTATCCCTGTTTTTACATTTTAATAGGGCGTGTCCTCATACCAAAAATAAAAGAAAAATAAACTATGAAAACCGAAACCAATAAGCCGCTTGCTTTTAGAAAGTATCCATCGACGACTGCTCTACAGTGTTTCGAAACGGCTGCACGGCATCTGAGCTTTACCAATGCCGCGCAAGAGATGCATATGACACAGAGCGCCATCAGTAAGCAGGTCGCTCAGCTAGAGGAGATGTTAAAAATCTCACTCTTCTATCGTACACCGCACCGCATTTCATTGACACCAGCTGGCAAAACTTATTACCTTGAGGTGTTGGAAATCCTCAAACATATCGAGGTGGCAACCACCAGTTTGATGTCGCATAGTGACAATGTAGAAGTGCTTAAGATTGCCTCACACCCAACCTTTTGTTCTCGCTGGCTGTTACCTGCGCTTAGTGGCTTTAGCCAAGCCCATCCATTGATTAATTTAGATATAAAAGAGCAAGTTGGGCCATTTTTTACTGAAGACCAAAACGTCGATATTGCCTTTTTATATGGCGATGGCATTTGGGGCGGGATGGAGGCGATTAAGCTGTTTGACGAGTATTGTGTAGCGGTATGCCAACCTGAATACTTGCATGATAAAAATCCTTGTACGAGCAATGTAGATAACTGTACGTTGCTACAGTTAAGCTCGCGCCCAAGTGCTTGGTATGAGTATTTCAAACAGCAAGGCATTAGTATCGATGGGACGTTTATCGGCCCACGTTTTGATACTTTTCATGCGTGTATTGCCGCCGCTTTGCTCGGCTATGGTATTGCACTTGTACCACTGCGTTTGGTCGCTCCTGAACTACAATCAGGAACGCTGGTGACGGCATGGCGCTATGCGGCAAAAGGACGGGGGTCTTATTATATAACTTATCCTTTGTCTTTGGGCAGATCGCATAAGGTGAAAGTGATTTTAGAATGGGTGTCAGCGTATCTTGAAACCTCAAATCAACACGAGTTGATGCTAGGGCATGTCCTCAATTCAATCGATATAGTGGACTTACTTTAAAACAGATACAGTGCAACTGGGATAAATTTTTCGTAGCCTTTGTGATAGCAGCAAGCAAAGGTTAAATAATTGTAATTTTTAACGCGCCTTAAGATTGTCTTTTGGTTGGCAATGACAAAAAGGAATGCCAGCACAACTATTATTCGTTTGCTGAATCGGTACGGTTTTGCTGAAATGAGCATCACACTCAAGGAAGATGAGAGATGCTCAATGGATATGCACTATAACGTTACAGACGCTTTTACGATGGTGCATCCTGTGACCCTCACCAAAGGCAAAAATGCCAAAGTTTGGGACAGTTATGACCGCAGCTACATCGACTTCGTAGGCGGTATCGGGGTCTTAAATTTTGGTCATTGTCATCCTCATATCGTCTCTGCGATTATCAATCAAGCCCAATCACTTATTCATTATGCCTACAATGCGGCTGCCCATCAGCCGTATCAAACCTTTATGCCACGGCTTTGTGAGCTGATTCCAATCAGTGGCGAGCTATCAGGTATGTTGACTAACTGCGGCGCAGAAGCCACCGAAAATGCCATAAAAATTGCCCGCCTAAAAACAGGTCGTGTGGGTGTCATTGCTTTTGATGGTGGCTTTCATGGGCGCACGCTGGCTGCGGTCAATCTAAATGGTAAAGTCGCGCCTTATAAGCGGGGGCTTGGTCCTTTGGCAGGTGGCGTTTACCACATTCCTTTTCCTAGTCCAGATAATGAAGTGAGCGATCAGCAGGCTATCGATGCGCTTGAACGTCTATTTGCCGTAGAAACGGATGTCGATAATATCGGTGCCATCATTGTAGAGCCAGTACAAGGCGAGGGTGGCTTTCACTTAATGTCACCCACGTTTGCTCAGTATCTGCGCCAGTTTTGTGATGAGCACGGCATTTTGCTCATTATGGATGAGATTCAATCGGGCTACGGTCGTACGGGCACACCATTTGCCTTTACACATTTAGGGATTGAGCCTGACATGATATTGCTAGGCAAAAGCATCGCAGGTGGGTTGCCGTTAGGCGCAGTGATCGGCAAAGCCAGCATAATGAATGGATTGCCTAAAGGTAGCCTAGGCGGCACTTATTCGGGTAATCCGGTCGCGTGTGCCGCCGCCAATGCGACGTTGGATATTATGCAAGACGATGCGGTGTGGGAGTCTGCCAGACATTATGCCCACACCATTGAGCAGACGGTGAACCAATGGCAACAAGAGGGCGTATCACCTTGGTTATTTGGCCTCACTGGTATCGGTGCGATGCGCGGTATCGAGCTGCGACATCCTGAACATGATGTCGATCCAAGCGTGATGACGTATGTATTAACGCAAGCGCGCGAGCGTGGTCTACTGTTGATGCCTAGCGGTAAGTATCGCCATATTATTCGCCTGCTACCGCCATTAACAATCGAGCCTGAAATCCTGCAAGCCGGTCTTAATGTTTTAAAAGAAGTGTTAAGTACGATTCCTGATAATAGGCTCTGATGAAATGGCAACGACATAATTTAATGGCAACGACATAGTTTTTTGTCGGACTAGCTTAGGGCGTGTCATCAATTAGCACATGAATACATTTAGTGGTCTTAAAATGGCTAAATTTAGCCAAACATCGTCAGAAATCTTGTCAATATGTTCATATTTACGGCAATTTCTTCCTTGTTTGGCTGCAATTTTCCTCATTTTAAGTCTCACAATCTAAATGATGACACGCCCTAGTTAATAAGTTAAGAGTAATAAAAATTTCTAAGATTTTAACAAGGATATCTATTTGTGAATTATACATTTATCAGCAGCGATGCTATTCGTCACGAGTTCTCTATGGCGATGTCAGCCATGTACCAAACCGAGGTTCCGCTATATGGTGACTTGCTAGATTTAGTCGCTGAGGTGAATACTGAGGTGCTAACCAAGCATTCTGATATTAAGGAGCAGTTGGAGCATACCGGAGAGATTGATAGACTCAGTATGGAGCGCCACGGGGCAATTAGATTGGGCACAGCGCACGAGCTTAGTATGATGCGCAGGCTCTTTTCTGTCATGGGTATGCACCCTGTCGGCTATTATGATTTAGCGCCTGCTGGCGTGCCCGTGCATTCTACGGCTTTTCGAGCCATTGACGCGCAAGCCTTACATCAAAGTCCATTTCGAGTCTTCACTTCTTTATTGCGTCTAGACTTAATTGATGATGACGCACTAAAACAAGAAGCTTCAAACGCATTAGCCAACCGCAATATCTTTACCGATACGGTGATCAGCCTGATTGAGCGCTTTGAAAAGCAGGGCGGTTTGACCTCAGAGGAAGGTGAGCAGTTTATCAAAGAAGCTTTAGAGACCTTTCGCTGGCATGATAAAACACCAGTCTCAAAAGAGCTATATCAGCGCTTATTGGCGCAGCATGGTCTCATTGCTGATGTCGTCGGCTTTAAAGGTCCACACATCAATCATTTAACGCCTAGAACACTAGATATAGATACTGTGCAGCAAGGTATGCAGGCAAAAGGCATGCCACCAAAAGCGATTATCGAAGGACCACCAAAACGGGATTGTCCGATTTTATTAAGACAAACGAGCTTTAAGGCATTAGAGGAAGCGGTTAGTTTTAAAAACTCAGAGGGCGAGTACGAGCAAGGATGCCATACTGCACGATTTGGTGAGATTGAGCAGCGCGGTGTGGCATTAACGCCCACGGGCAGAGCACTGTATGACAAGCTACTTAGTCAAGCACGCCATCAATTAGGAGCCACTCCAAATGAGGGTAATGCAACTCAATACAATCGAATTTTAGCCGAGATATTTGCCGCTTTCCCTGATGATTACCAGACGATGCATGATAAGGAACTTGCTTATTTTTATTATCAACCAGTCGATAGTGCTGCGGATATCAACAGTGATATGTCTAATCTAGAAATGGTTAGTTCAAGACAAGCAGTAAATGCTCTGATTAACCAAGGCGCTATCCGAATTGAGCCTATCGTCTATGAAGATTTTTTGCCAGTCAGTGCGGCTGGTATTTTTCAGTCCAATCTTCAGCAGGATAAGCAAAGCAATTATGATGGCAACTCAAATCAACAGGAGTTCGAGCAAGCCCTTGGTACCAATGTTTATGATGAGCTTGTTTTGTATGAAGATATACAGAATAGAAGCTTGGAAAAATGCCTAATTTCTTTAGGAAACGGTAGGTAAAAGACAAGAGCAGTCATCTTATTTATTCGCCATTCCAAAATGGAATGAGGGTAAGAAAATTATTATTTTGCAAGTTAAAGTATTGCAAGGTAGCTTAAAGGTCGACCAGAGAGATTATAAATTACTATACAAAGGATTGAATATGATTAAGCAATACATGTCAGCCATGGGTGTCAAAGAAGAACAATATCAACATGGCGATTTTGAAGTCAATACACCTATCGATGGGACGATTATCGGCAAGATAACCTTAGATAGCGTTGATGAGGTCAATAAGAAAATCCAAAATGCCCAAGCAGCATTTAAGGAATGGCGTGTCGTTCCTGCACCCAAGCGTGGCGAATTGATTCGTCTGCTGGGCGAAGTGCTGCGTGAGCATAAAGAAGACTTGGGCATGCTCGTATCATTCGAGGCTGGGAAAATCAAACAAGAAGGCCTAGGTGAAGTGCAAGAAATGATCGATATTTGCGACTTCGCTGTCGGCGTTTCACGTCAGCTATATGGCTTGACGATTGCCTCAGAGCGTCCAGGTCATCACATGCGTGAGACGTGGCATCCGATTGGTGTCATCGGTGTTATCTCTGCTTTTAACTTCCCTGTAGCGGTATGGTCTTGGAATACAGCGCTTGCCATTGTTTGTGGTAACCCTGTCATCTGGAAACCATCAGAAAAAGCTCCTTTGGTTGCTTTGGCGTGTCAAGCCATGTTCGAAAAAGCCTTGGCAAAGTTCGGTGATGCACCAGATCATTTGTCTCAAGTGATATTGGGTAAGACGGATATCGGTAATGCCATGGTCGAAAACAAAGACATTGCCTTAGTCAGTGCGACTGGCAGTACACGCATGGGCAGAACTGTCGGGCCTAAAGTCGCTGAGCGTTTTGGTAAATGCTTGCTTGAGCTTGGTGGTAACAACGCGATGATTTTGGCACCGACTGCCGACTTAGACCTTGCGCTACGCGGCATTATATTCTCAGCGGTTGGTACAGCGGGTCAGCGTTGCACCACATTACGCCGTCTCTTCGTCCATGAGTCTGTCAAAGACGATATCTTGCCACGCATCAAATCAGCTTACGGAACCGTCAGCATTGGTCATCCTCTCGAAGGCAATTTGGTCGGCCCACTGATTGATGAAGACAGTTTTAATAACATGCAATCGACCTTGAATAAGGCTCGTGAAGCGGGTGGGATAGTGACAGGCGGGGAGCGCGTACTAGCAGATAAATACCCTGATGCCTATTATGTCACGCCTGCCATTGTAGAGTTTGATGAGCAAAATGACGTTGCTCGAAGTGAGACGTTTGCGCCTATTTTATATGTCATGACCTATAAAGACTTTGATGAGGCAATCGAGATGCAAAACGATGTGCCACAAGGATTATCATCATGTATCTTTACCAATGACTTGCGTGAAGCGGAAACTTTCCTCAGTGATCGCGGTAGTGATTGCGGCATCGCTAACGTCAATATCGGCACTAGTGGCGCTGAAATCGGCGGTGCATTTGGTGGCGAAAAAGAAACCGGTGGTGGACGTGAGTCAGGGTCAGACGCATGGAAAGCCTATATGCGTCGCCAAACCAACACCATCAACTATTCAACAGAGCTACCACTTGCCCAAGGCATTAGTTTTGGTTGATATGAAGATATATGAACACTCAGGATTGATTGTTCATATATAAATGGTTAAGCACAAATGACTCATCATAAGTGGTCAAAAATAAGGTGTTCAGCGTGAACTGCCAAGCATATTTTATATATGCTTGGCACACCAAAAACTATAAGCAATCAAGGATTGGTTGTAATGACCATTGACGACTACTAAGGAAGGTAGAATTATCATGATCGATGACAAACCGCATGACCCCGCTGATGATGGCTACGGTCCGTCTTCTAGCTTCTTACTTGATATTGCCCCTCTCGTATTGACTGCCATGATTCTTATGGTGCAGTTTTTCATATTTAAAGATTTTACCCCGCACATTCCATTAGCCTGTGGCATTTTAATCACTGGCTTATTTATGAAGATGCGTGGTCGTGACTGGCAGGGTATGGAGGAGCGGTTTTTAAAAGTTATTAAAATCGGCTTACCGGCGATGATTATTCTGATGGGTGTCGGTATGCTCATTGGTTCATGGATTATTGCAGGGACGGTGCCGACCATTCTTTACTATGGATTCAGTATTTTTTCTCCTTCCTCCTTTTTATTTTCAGTTTGTATTATTTGCGCCATTATTTCTGTTGCCACTGGTACCTCATGGGGTACGGTCGGTACGGTAGGGCTAGCGATGATGGGTATCGGCATGGGGCTTGGCATTCCAGCGCATTTTACAGGCGGTGCTATTGTCTCGGGTGCTTTTTTCGGTGACAAAATGTCGCCATTGTCAGATACCACTAACCTGACACCTGCGGCAGCGGGCGTGGAGCTTTGGGACCATATCAAAGGTATGCTACCGACCACTGTCCCAGCCATGATTACCGCCTTAGCACTTTATGCATGGATTGGCATGGGTTATGGCGATGACAGTATTGATTTATCTTCTATCCAAGCATTACAAACCAATTTGGCTGACAATTACAATTTAAGCATTATTACCTTATTACCTGCGCTTGTAGTCGTGATCGCCGCTGTGATGAAAATGCCAGCGATACCGACCGTTTTGGGCGGTGTTGTCGTGGCATCAGTTATTGCATTTTTTATGCAAGGCGTTGGGGTCAGTGATATTTTTAACGTTTTACAAAACGGCTTTGTCAGTGAAACGGGCTTTGAAGTGGTTGATAAATTGCTATCAAAAGGCGGCGTCATGTCAATGACATGGGTCATTACCTTGACCATCTTTGCACTCGCTTTTGTCGGCTCGCTTGAACACTACGGCACCTTAAAAGCCATTATGGCGAAAATAGACAAGGCGGTGAAGTCGCGTATCGGCTTGATTTTGACGACTTATGCCAGCGTCCTTGGTGTCGGTACTTTAATCGGTGACGTTTATACGACGTTGGTGCTGCCAGGGCGTTTATTAAAAGACAAATATAAAGAAATGGGCTATAAGCGCACGACACTCACGCGCTCTATTGAAGACAGTGGCACGCTGTTGTCACCGCTGATTCCTTGGAACATGGGCGGTAGCTTTGTTGCTGCGACCCTTGGTATAGCGACATTGACTTATGCACCTTTTGCTTTTGCTTGCTGGTTGTCGCCTTTGTTTGGCTTGCTATGGGCATTCCTTGATAAGTTTATACCGCGTGAAGAGCCTTCGGTAGAAAAGCTCGACACGGCTACCTCAACGTCACTTAGTGACGTGTGACACAAGGGAGTATGAGATGTTACAAGAGCAATGTTTATGGAACATGACTGCCCCCAATATTGAGTCCTATAGTCAGATGAGTAGCGACACTCAAGCAACCATTTGTATCATTGGTGGCGGTTATACAGGGCTATCGGCTGCGATTCATTTGGCTGAAAAAGGCGTCAAGGTTATCTTACTTGAGAGCCAAACGATTGGTAATGGCGGTTCAGGGAAAAGCGTTGGGCTGGTCAATGCAGGGACATGGGCACGCCCTGATGACTTAAATATTGCGCTAGGTGAAGCGGCTGGCGAGCGTCTGACAGAAGCGCTTGGACAAGCACCAAGCTTAGTATTTGACCTAATCAAGCGTTATAATATCGACGCGCAAGCCACCCAAGCCGGCAATATCCATATGGCACATAACGCCAAAGGTGAAGTCGATGTCGATGTCAGATATGAGCAGCTAAGCCGTCGCGGTGCGAATGTTGAGGTGTTAACTGGCAGCAAATGCCATGAATATTGCGGCACCAAAAGTATCAATAAAGCACTACTAGATCATCGTGCTGGTACTATCAACCCGCTGGCTTATGTCAGAGGACTCGCAAAAGTCGCGACCAGTCTCGGCGTAATCATCTACGAGCATTCCGCTGTCGAGGCGCTGGAGAAAGTAGATGGTCATTGGTACACAAGAACTCCCAAAGCGCGGGTCAAGTCTGAGCGCGTCATTATTGCGACCAATGCCTACACCGAAGGCGAATGGACAGAAATTGCTAAGACTTTTTATCTCGTCGCTTATTATCAGATCGCTTCTGAGCCGCTCAGTGGAGCAGTAGCAGATCGTATCTTACCTTACAAAACAGGGGCATGGGATACGCGCTTGGCATTATCGAGCTTTCGCCGTGACAAAGATGATCGCTTGTTATTGGGAACGGTGGGTGGCAGGCAACTTAAACCAAAATCCTTCTATCAGTCATGGGCGAACGCTGTGCAAAAGAGCTATTATCCTGATTTGCCAGCATTCAATTGGCAATATGAATGGTGCGGCAATTTTGGCTTTACGCAAGACCATATCTTCCGTGTTTTGGAACCTGACGAAGGATTATTGACAGCGACTGCCTACAATGGACGTGGCATTACCACTGGTACGCTCATGGGAAAATGCTTTGCGGATTATATCTTGACTGGAGACAGAGCCAGTATTCCATTGCCATTTAAAACCTTGGAAGAGTCAAAGATAGCATTGGGTGCGATGAAATCTGGATTTACTGAAGTAGGGCTGACGCTCTATCATGCAGGGCAATGTCTAAAAATCATTAGATAGTTTTTTGACTACAGTAGGAAGATATAGGGTGAGTATTGACAACAGTAAAGGTGTTAAAAAAGAGGAACAATATCTGTATTTATCTTTCAGCAGCTGATGTGCTATCATCGCTAGCTGATCTATCGTGGGTTTAACAGCTTTGTATCGTCGTCCGTTATTATAATTAATGGTGGCATACGAACCTTGCAACTTCCAGCACGATATAAAACAATTCTGGTAAAGCGCATGAGCCTGTACTCCGACATCCTCATTTGTGCCTAATTTTATTTGCCTATATGGGCTCGTTTTATACTTTTTCGTCGGAGTTACAGGAGTCTAAGGTGTCCAATTTTACAAGCCACGCTACCAATCAATCCAAATATACCCGTCGTTATCACCCGCGCCACCCTCTCGCGCAATATGCAGTCAATCAAATAGACACGCTTGAGCTGCGTTCGCAAGCCATCATCAAAGCCATGGGGTATCCTCTCAAACACACGATACCTGCTTGTGATCGCTTGCGTCATGTATTGTCGAATAAGTATCTGGGGCTTGATGGTAGTTACATAGATAAATACTTTACTGCCGATGAATTCTTAGCAAAGTTGTTTAACATACTTGAGATACCGTACCAGCCATTTGCAGAAGATATCGCTCAGATTAAGCATGACTTAGCGCATTATTCCAATTCTTTACCCGAATATAGCTTACGAGCCGATGTGAATTTTACGTTTACTGCGGGCGCAAATTGGATGTCTCGTGATGGTGCTTCTCGGTTGGCTCAAGTGCAGTTACCAGAGGGATTTGCCAAACTGAGCGAGCGCGAGCGTGCGTCGATAGTGAAAAAAGGTATCCGTGAGCATTATCAGTATTATGAAGGCAATCTACCTTATGACGGCATCATCCAAGGCTACCGTTTGACGGTTGAGCACAATAATGAAGTGGTTAACAGAATAGCGTATGGATTGCCAAAATCGAGTAGTGTTTGAGAGTCTCGATGACACCATAGGTCTAAAAATCGGCGTAAATAAGCTTTTAAACAGAGCAAAGCCTCACTTGATAGTGAGGCTTTTTCGTTTTTGCAAATTATCTAAGCTTATTTATGCTTCAGGCTTAGATATGGCTCGCCATAAAATGACGAACAGCGCATCAAATTCTTTATTTATCGGGGCATTTGTCTGCCGCATGATGTGCATCAAACCCAAACGGCTGATAAAACCCATAAACACATCGAACAGAATATATAGCGGCACGGTGTCGTTCAATACACCACGTTTCTGACCGTCTTCTAGTACCTCCAAAAAAGCCCCAATCAGCTCCTTATTCTCATAGATAGCAATGTGACGAATGCGTGATACCGATACCGATGACAGCACCATAACCGCATCAGGATGCGAGTCTACGAAGTCAAAACATACCCATAGCGTCTTACGCAGGCGATCTTGCACGCTGTCAATGCCTTGCAAATGATCCATGATGCGTGCCGCCAGTCTACCGAGTACGATATCCATCACCGTGTTGAATAGTGTTTGCTTGTCCCCGAAGTATTTATAGAGGGTTTGCAATGAGACGTTGGCAGTCTTCGCAATTTGCACCATCGTCACTTCGTTAGCATCAAAACCTGCAAACACTTTACGAACCGCTTTTTCAATTTTTTCTAAAGTCGCAGGGCGCATATCTGATAAAGGTGCCAGTGCTCGGCTCTCAGTCATGTTAGGCATCTGATTCGTGGATTGCATGCTTTATCATTCCTTTAGGATAGAGGGTTTTAGACAGTTCGATAGCCACTTATTTGATCGTTTGATACGCTAAAATTTTATTAGGTAATATGAATTACCATTGTTTTTTGATAGGTTGCGTATTGTCTTTCACTATCTTAGTATGAGACTTGAATCTCAATAAATACAAAGAATTTTTAGATTATACCAAACGGTAATTTACATTACCATAAGTGATATATTTATGCTCAATAGCATTTTATATTAACCGATAGCAACTTCCCATCGTCAAGGATAGACAACATGAGTATTGAAAAATTTACCCCAAACTGGATGACCGAAGAGCACGAAATGGTCTATGACAGCGCGCTTAAAATGTTCAAAGGTTGGGAGCCAAAGGATGAACAATGGCGCAAAAATGGCATGATAGACCGTGCCGCGTGGGAAGAGGCAGGTGAAAACGGTTTCTTATGTGTCTCTATACCTGAAGAGTATGGCGGCGGCGGCGGTGATTTCGGTCATGAAGCGGCGCTGTTATACGCACAAGCGGAAGCCAATCAATCAGGGTTCGGTGGCATGGTACATTCAGGGATTGTCGCCCCCTATATTTTGAGTCATGGCACAGAAGCGCAAAAACAAGAATGGCTGCCTAAGATGGCGACAGGCGAGTATGTGGCTGCGATTGCCATGACCGAACCTGGTACTGGCTCAGATCTACAAAACATCAAAACCTATGCGGTAAAAGATGGCGATGATTATATTATCAATGGCTCAAAAACCTTTATTACCAACGGTCAGCATGCCAACCTGATTTTGCTCGCGTGCAAAACCGATCGGGAAAAAGGCGCGCAAGGCGTCTCGCTTATCGTGGTAGAAACGGACAAGGTAGAAGGGTTTGAACGTGGTCGTAACCTCGACAAGATTGGTCTGACCTCACAAGATACGTCGGAATTATTCTTTAGTAATGTGCGTGTGCCGCAAAAAAATCTGTTGGGCACTGCCGAAGGCATGGGCTTTATTCAAATGATGCAAGAGCTGCCACGCGAGCGTTTAATCATTGCCTTAACGGGCGTTGGTGCGATGAAGCTGGCGATCAATTTGACGCTAGATTATGTCAAAGGTCGGGAAGCGTTTGGCAAACCGATTTGGAAGTTTCAAAATACGCGCTTTAAAATGGCAGAATGCTACGCCGATTATCTCGCTGCCAGCACTATGTGCGATGCCGCTGTTGATGCCATGTTAGAAGGCAAATTGACAGTACCGCAGGCATCATTGATTAAATACTGGGTGACAGAAAAGCAGTGTGATGTGATCGACGAATGCGTCCAGTTGTTTGGCGGTTATGGTTATATGACAGAGTACCCAATCGCTCGCCTCTATGCCGATGCCCGCGTACAGAAAATCTACGGCGGCACCAATGAAATCATGAAAGAGCTGGCGTCACGCTTTATGTAAGTGGCTGATCTACTTATTTATTCTGATTACTGGTTCTACTTATTGATTTTAACATGGCGATTAGATTGCCATCATTGCTATTTATTTAAAAAAGAAAAAAAGGGATTTTTATGACTGAGACTGCTTACATTTATGATGCTATCCGTACTCCGCGCGGCAAAGGTAAAAAGGATGGCTCCTTATATCAGGCGTCACCAATTTGGCTGACCCGTACTCTATTAAAAGAGATGCAACAGCGGCATCATTTGGACACCAGTTTGGTTGATGATGTGGTGCTTGGTTGTGTGACACCCGTTGGTGAGCAGGGTTCTGATATTGCCCGTATTGCCGTCATTGATGCTGGCTGGGCGCAAAGTGTGGCGGGCGTTACTTTGTCTCGGTTTTGTGCGTCAGGTCTGGAGTCTATCAATCTCGCTGCCGCCAAGGTCATGTCAGGTATGGAAGATATGGTCGTTGCAGGCGGCGTAGAGTCGATGAGCCGCGTACCGATGGGCTCTGACGGCGGTGCATGGTATATGGATCCACGCGTTAACGAAGCGACGCATTTTGTCCCGCAAGGCGTTGGTGCAGATACCATCGCGACGCTGAAAGGCTTTAGTCGTACCGATGTCGATGCCTTTGCTAGCGAATCGCATCGCCGCGCTGCGAATGCGTGGGAGCAGGGCTATTATGATAAATCGGTCGTTCCTGTCACTGATATCAATGGCATGACATTATTGGATAAAGACGAAACCATCCGTCCCAATACCAATGTCGAGACCTTAGCAGGTCTCAATCCTTCCTTTATTATGCCGGGCAAGATGGGCTTTGATAGCGTGATCTTGGACAGGTATACCACTATTGAAAAAGTGAATCACGTGCATCATGCGGGTAACTCGTCAGGCATCGTCGATGGCGCGGCAATTTGCTTAGTCGGTAGCGCTGCCGCTGGTAAAAAAGCAGGTCTCAAACCCCGTGCCAAAATCACGATGGCTTCAGTTGTTGGTTCGGAACCTGCCATTATGCTGACAGGGCCAACGCCTGCCTGCCAAAAAGTGCTCAAAAAAGCGGGTATGCAAGCTTCAGATATAGACCTATGGGAAATCAACGAAGCTTTTGCTGCCGTGCCACTCAATACAGCTGATGACTTCGGCATCTCGCTTGATATCGTCAACGTCAATGGTGGCGCTATTGCTATGGGTCATCCTCTTGGTGCCACGGGCGCGATGCTCATGACTACTGTCCTTGACGAATTAGAACGTCGCGACCTAAAAACGGCCATGATCACACTCTGTGTCGGTGGTGGCATGGGCATTGCGACTATTATTGAGCGCGTATAGCACTAATAGATAATGCTAATGGATAGCGTTAATGGATAGCGTTAATGCGTTAATAGACAGGGCTAAGAGATTTTTAGTGATTTATATCGACATAAAATAATATAAGAAGGACTTAACATGAGCATAAACAGCGTAGATGCCATCAATGCATTGAATAACTTTTCTGCCGAATCTGATAATGGCATTATCACCGTCACGATTGACCAAAGCAGTCGCAAAATGAATGTCATCGGCGATGGTTTTACCGATACTTTTGCGGTGATGATAGACAGCTTTATTAACGATGCATCCGCCAAAGGTTTGATTCTGACCTCTGGTAAAGAAACCTTTGTCGTCGGTGCTGATATTGACCAATTGGCCAGTATTAAAACCGCTGAACAAGCCTTTGAGCTAGCCGAAAACCTGAAAGCTAGCTTACGCAAACTAGAGAAATCAGGTAAACCTGTCGTCGCTGCCATGACTGGAACGGCACTTGGCGGTGGTTTAGAGTTAGCATTGGCGTGTCATTATCGTATCGCGATTGACTCGCCTAAAACCAAACTGGGTCTACCTGAAGTCAAATTGGGCTTGCTGCCGGGTGGCGGTGGTACTCAGCGTTTACCGCGATTGGTCGGTATTCAATCAGCTTTAGAGCTGATGACCCAAGGTAAAGAGCTGCGTCCAGCTGCTGCTAAAGACATGGGTTTAATCGATGCCACTGCCACTGACAAAGCAGATATGCTCAAGCA
Organism: Psychrobacter sp. Pi2-51; assembly: GCF_904846665.1. Classification (NCBI taxonomy): domain Bacteria; kingdom Pseudomonadati; phylum Pseudomonadota; class Gammaproteobacteria; order Moraxellales; family Moraxellaceae; genus Psychrobacter; species Psychrobacter sp. Pi2-51. The sequence goes on along the minus strand of NZ_CAJHBP010000030.1, from coordinate 12,380 downwards.
GGCGACAGATTGGATAAAAGCCAATCCTACAGCGCAGCAACCGTGGGATAAAAAAGGCTTCAGAATCCCCGGCGGTGACAGTAAACATCCCAAAGTCGTACCCATATTTTCTATCGCGCCTGCCATGGCCAATCAAAAATCACACGGAAACTATCCTGCGATTACCCATATCATGTCTTGCGTGTTCGAAGGCTGCTTAGTGGATATCGATACGGGACTTGAGCTTGAGTCACGTTACTTCGCTGCTTGTGTGCTGTCTGCTGAGTCTAGAAATATGATTAACACGCTATGGACGCAGCTAAACAGCATCAAAAAAGGTCAGTCGCGTCCTGATGGCTTTGAGCGTTATAAAACCAAAAAAGTCGGCATTCTAGGTGCTGGCATGATGGGTGCAGGTATCGCTTATGTCTCAGCCAAAGCAGGCATAGAAGTGGTACTTTTAGATACCGAAATGGCAGGCGCTGAAAAAGGCAAAGCCTATTCTGCCACCATTTTGGATAAAGCCATTAGCCGTAAACGCTCCACGGAAGAGAAAAAGCAAGCGTTACTCAATCGCATCAAGCCGACAGTGTCTTATGATGATTTGGCAGACTGCGATCTGATTATCGAAGCCGTCTTTGAAAACCGTGAGATTAAAGCCAAGTGTACTGAGCAGTCTGAGGCAGTTATTCCTAACACTGCTGTCTATGCGTCTAATACGTCAACATTGCCTATCACTGGATTGGCAAAAGCCAGCACGCGTCCCAATCAATTTATCGGTCTGCATTTCTTCTCGCCAGTCGACAAGATGCCGTTGGTTGAGATTATCATGGGCGAGCAAACTGACGACGCCACTTTAGCAAAAGCGTTTGATTATGTCGTTCAAATTGGTAAGACACCCATCGTTGTTAATGACAGTCGCGGTTTTTATACGTCGCGCGTATTTGGTACCTATGTGTCAGAAGGTATTGCAATGTTAGGAGAGGGCGTCCATCCGCGCAGTATTGAGGTCGCTGGCATGAAAACAGGTATGCCCATGCCGCCACTGGCATTGCAAGATGAGGTGTCATTAAGTCTGGCTTTGCACGTGAGTGAACAGCAGCAGCTGGATATGCAAGCCGAAGGCAAACCAATCACTGTGCGTCCCTCGTACGAGATACTCAAAACGCTGGTCAATGAGCATGACCGAGAAGGAAAAAAGAACGGCAAAGGCTTTTATGACTATAAAGAAAACGGTGACAAAAAACTATGGCCTGAGTTGACCAATCTTTTTCCCACCAAGGATGAGCAGCCAACTCAGCAGGATATGATTGATCGTCTGATGTTTATTCAAGCCAACGAATCTGCTAAATGTTATCAAGAAAACGTCGTGCGCTCTGTCGCTGATACCAATATCGGCTCAATCTTTGGTTGGGGGTTTGCACCACATCAAGGCGGCACTCTGCAATTTATCAATTCGATGGGTCTAGAGACATTCATTGCACGCAGCCATGAGCTTGCCAGCAAATACGGTGAGCGTTTTGAACCTGCGCAGATTCTTGTGGATATGGCCGAAAAAGGCGAGGAGTTTGTAGATGGCTAATACAATAGCGCATTCTATGGCAGATTGTTTACAGGGGTTGCGAGTGGTCGATTTGACTCGTAACTTGCCGGGGCCTTTTGCTACGCGATTGCTTGCCGATTTGGGCGCAGAAATTATTAAAATTGAGCCCAAAAATGGCGATCCTGCCAGAGCCTTTGGCGAATTGTTTAAAGCATTAAACCATGGTAAAACCACTGAGAAACACGACTTTCGTGATCCCAAAGGTATTGACGCTATCAAAGCGCATCTCAAAGATGCCGATGTGATGTTAGACAGCTTTCGCCCTGACGTGTTAGAGGGCATGGGATTAGATGCCAAAACATTGCATGCGATTAATCCTCAGCTGGTGATGGTATCGATCACTGGTTATGGCGTGGCGAGTGGCAGTACAGTAGATAAAGCGATCACTCATGACTGGGCTAATAAAGCCGGTCACGATATTAATTTTATGGCGATGAGCGGTGTGCTTGATCAGCTAAAGACTGCCACTGGCGAGCAGGCGATGCCTAACGTGCAATTCGCAGATTTGGCAGGTGGCAGTGATACCGCTGTGATTGCATTGCTCGCTGCTGTGTTCGCCGCCCAGCGTACCGGCAAAGGTCGTCATATTGCCGTCAGTATGACGCACAGCTTGTATCAGCATCTGGTCATGCCAAAGGCAACGGGAGCGCTGGTGAAGAGCTTCTCAGGAAAAAAACCAGCACCGCAGCATGATTTTTTGGGTGGTCTATTACCCTGCTATCGATTGTACAAAACAGCAGACAAGCGTCATATGGCTGTTGGCTCGCTAGAGCTAAAATTTTGGCAAGGATTGTGTGAAGTATTGGATTTACCTGCGCTCAAAAATAGCCATTGGCAACTTGGTATTATGCCTAATACTTCTGAAAGCCAAGCGGCGGCTGAGACGGTAAGCGATAAATTTGCCAGTCAAACACTTCAGCATTGGCAACAAGTTTTTGCGGCAGCAGATGTCTGCGTGACCCCAGTACTGACCTTAGAAGAAGCCCAAGCGCATCCCTTATTTGCACATCAAGATGAGCATGGTGCTACATCCGGCTGGCAGTAAGAGAGGATATTGATTTTATAGCTATAGTCAGAGCACTTTTAAACCGCTACGGTGTTACCCGCCCTAAATGTACTCAGTGTACTATCTGCGGTCGGTCGCCTTGTAGCGATTCTAAAATTCCTTGACTATATCTCATAGCTAGGGCGTGTCATCAATTAGCACATGGATACATTTAGTGGTATTAAAATGGTTAAATTTTAAGCCTCACAATCTAAATGATGACACGCCCTAGCTCTCTCCAAAAAATTAATGACCAATGACCAATGACCAAGGAAGGTTATGATGAAAAAAATTTGGATAGATCACTATCCGAAAGGCGTCGTGTCTGATATCTCAGCGACAAACCAGTCATTACTAGAACTGTTTGAATGCTCTTTTGCAAAATTTTCTCAACAGGAATTTATCACCAACATGGGTGTCACTTATACCTATGCACAGGTTGATGAAACCTCTGAAGCTATTGCTGCTTGGATTCAAGGACTTAATCTTGAAAAAGGATCGGTGATAGCCATTATGATGCCGAACGTCAATCAATATCTGCCCATCGTCATCGGTGTACTACGGGCAGGAATGGTCATTACCCTCGTCAACCCTTTGTACACGGCGCGTGAGTTGAGGCATCAACTGAACGATTCTGACTGTAAAGCGATATTTATTTTGACCCCATTTTGTTTAACCCTCGAAAAAATTGTCCATGACACGGGTGTAAAAACCATTGTCTATAGCGATATCGGGGATATGCTGGGCACTGTCAAAGGCAAAATCGTCGACTTGGCTGCCAAGTATATTAAAAAAGCAGTCCCGCCACACTCACTCAAATCTAATGCTCAGTATCAAGTACAAAGCTATAAGTCTGTCCTAAAAAAGGGTAGAAACATGAGCTATACCCGACCTGACGCGGATACTAAAGACGTGGCGCTGTTAACGTATACAGGTGGCACGACAGGCAAAGCTAAAGGTATTATCGTCAGTCATCACAACATAGAGATTGCAACCTCGCAGTTTGAGGCATGGTTTCAGCCTGTGTATGCTGATGTGGACGATGATAAGCAAATGAATACCATTGTTGCTTTGCCGCTTTATCATATCTTTGCTTTTGTGGTTGCTATGCTAGGTTTCAGAGTGGGGCAGCATCTGACGCTCATTACCAATCCGCGTGATATTGATGGTTTTATAAAGACTCTAAACTCGCGGCCATTCCATCTTTTACCAGCAGTAAATACGCTATATCAGGCCTTGATGGCACATCCGCAGTTTAAAACGATTGACTTTTCTGAGTTAAAACTCTCTTTGGCTGGGGGCATGGCAGCGACGCCAGAAACCGCCAAAAAATGGCTCGACTCAACCGGTCATCCCATCTTAGAAGGTTGGGGGATGTCAGAAACCATTGGTGTGGGCACGGCCAATCCCTTTACCAACAAAGCGTTCAACGGCAGCATCGGCATGCCGCTACCTGGTGTAGATATCAATATTCGTGATGAGGATGAGACGGTTTTAGAAGTCGGTGAGGTTGGGGAAATATGTATTAAAGGTGACAATGTCATCGCAAGCTACCACAATATCGACAATACTGGGTTCTTCACCGCTGACGGCTATCTAAAGACCGGTGACATCGGGTCTATGGATGAGAAGGGCTACGTAAAAATCTATGATCGCAAAAAAGACATGATTATCGTCAGTGGCTTTAATGTCTATCCTAATGAAGTGGAAAACGTGATCGAGCGACATCCTAAAGTAGCTGAATGTTCCGTCGTTGGTATCGATGATGAGTTACAGGGACAGTCGGTCAAAGTCTTTATCGTTAAAGCGGATGCCAGTTTGACAACAGATGAAATCATGCAGTTCTGTAAAGAAGATCTGACGGGGTACAAACGTCCCAGACAGATCGAATTTATTGATGAATTACCCAAGTCGACAGTCGGTAAGATATTGCGTCATGAGCTCAGAAAATCGGCTAATAAAACATGATTACCGAATGGCTTATCACATTTGCCAACACTCATCACTGATGCTTTATCCAACACTTTTCCTAAATGTCAGATATTCAGCGCTGATAGCATCAGCATCTTCGATTTGCGGATAATGTCCCAATGCTGACATTTCTGTGGTATTGGCATTGGGAATCAATTCACGATAACGATGAATCATATGTTGACCTGAGATAGGGTCTTTGGCACCTGCGATCAGTTTGACCGGTACGTTGCTATTGATAATCGCGCCTACCCAGCGTTCACGGTATTGTTGACGTTGAGGGATATAGTCAATCAACTTGTGCATCACTGCTAAACCATTATTGTGCGTTAACAGCTGCCATAATGTGTCGATGACTTCAGGGGTTGGCGGTGTTGCAGGTCCAAATATGTGTTGCAAATTGTCCGCGAATTTTCGCTTGTTAATGAATTTGGATAGCAAAGGCCCTAATGGCGACAACAACAGTTTTTGAATCAGAATGGGTTTGTGAGTTTCAGGAAATAAGCCACCATTTAAAAAACAAACACTGGCAATGTGCCTGTCGCTGCTATCACTACTGTCATCAACTTGTCTCGCCAACAATTCTTGTGCAACCGTATCGCCATAATCATGCGCCAAAATATGATAGTCTTTGACACCAAGACGCTGCAAAACAGTCTCAAAAATATCAGCTTGCTCACTGATTAAGTAGCGCACGTTTTTGGGTTTATCAGACAAGCCAAACCCCAACATATCCAGAGTAATCACATAATAATGCTCAGTGAGATTATCCCACATACCTTCCCAGTCCCAACTGGCGCTAGGGTAGCCATGAATCAACAGTAAGGCTGGCGTGTCTTTGTCTCCGCCTTGACGGGTAAAAATCTGCTGACCATTAATAGATTCAAGCTGTCCCTGCTGTTGCCATTCGCTCAGTGTTATCATCGAAGGTTACTCCTCAAATGACGGGTCAGTGCGGCGGAGTTTTCTTAATAAGGCGGGCCACGCAATGTCACCATTGGCCTCTTTAGTCACTTGCTTGGATGCCGCTTGGATACCAGCCAATATTTGCGGTGATATCAAGGTTAATTCACTGCCGCCGCTTTGTGCCTTGATCTGAACCTCGCAGGCTTTTTGCATGATATACATATATAAAAAAGCATCCGCCACCGTGCTGGCACAAGTGAGTAAGCCATGATTACGTAAAATCATAAAATTGGCCTCGCCAAGGTCAGCGACTAAACGTACTTTTTCTTCAGGGTTTAAGGCGACACCTTCGTAATCGTGATATGCCAAGTTAGATAATGGAAATAAGGATTGCTGTGAGATAGGCAGTAAGCCCTGCTGCTGAGTAGATACAGCGACACCATCGCTGGTATGCAGATGAATCACGCAGTGGGCATCGTTACGGGCTTCATGGACGGCGCTATGAATGGTAAATCCTGCAGGATTGATATCGAATGCTGATGAAGACACTTTTTCACCAGCTTGATTGACTTTGACCAGATTAGAGGCAGTAATCTCTTCGAACAATAAACCGTAGGGGTTAATTAAAAATTCATCCTCAGTATCTGGTACGCGTGCCGAAATATGAGTAAAAACCAAATCATCCCAACCATACGAGGCAATCAATCGATAACAAGCCGCCAGATTGACTCGCATCTGCCATTCTTGTTCGGTTACATGGTCTTTTACATTCGGCGTTGAATTATTGTTCATTAGGTCATCCTTGACTGTTTTGAAGGTGATGAATACATCATTTTTTTCGTAAAGTTTCCTTGAATCTATATCCTAAAATAAATAAAAGCAATTGAATTCTGTATTCAAGATGCCTGAGACTCGCTGATGACATGTTTAATATAGATATAGTCAGTGAAAATTAATATCGATACATCACGCACTGCTGATATTGGTTTTCCTTGCTTGCTTGCTGTGCCTGTGCAGACAGAGGCTACAAAAAATTGATATCAGCAGTATCGTAGCGTTTTGGGGTATTTTGACTATATTTGAAGGCAATAGGTTTCATTTGGTTTTTTAGCTTGATAGAGAGATGAAACGTTTGTCTCCTATCATTGAGGATTAGTGTTCGCATTGTTATCATAAGCAGGTGAAAGATATTTTCCATACTATTTATCGTGAAAAGCAATAAGTAGTAAGATAATAGTCTTCCAAATCTGAGCACATTGCCCTCAATTCAACTGCGAAAAATATCCATGACTTCTTCACTGCATCGCCTATACTCTTTTCGTCGCTGTCCTTATGCCATGCGCACTCGACTCGGTATTTTATTTGCTGAGTTGCAGGTAGAGCTGCGAGAGATAGCTCTGAAAAATAAACCATCTCAAATGCTGGCTATTAGTCCGAAAGGCACCGTCCCTGTTTTGCAGCTTGCTAATGGTGTGGTGATTGAAGAGAGTCGCGACATAATGGTGTGGGCGCTTGAGCAGACAGATCCGCAGGGGTTACTCAATGCAGCAGTTTTACATCAAAGTAATACTCTACTTGATCAAAACGACAATGAATTTAAGCATTGGCTGGATCGCTATAAATATGCTGACCGTCATATTGAGATAACCCAGACAGAGTATCGACAACGAGGTGAAGCGTTTTTACAGGTTTTAGAGGAGCTGTTGACTAAAAACTCATATTTACTGGGGGATAGCCCGACCATTGCCGATATTGGTATCATGCCTTTTGTCCGTCAATTTGCCCATGTGGATCGCGATGTCTTTTATAGCTTACCTTACCCGAATCTGCAGCGATGGCTACAGCACTGGCTAGAGCAGCCACTTTTTTTGCAAGCCATGACCAAGTTTCCCCTTTGGCAAGAAGAGAGTGATATAGTGGTCTTTCCTTCTTGATACCAAGAGCGTAAAACTTCTGGTTTTCTTAACATTGCGATCTTAGTAGACTTATCTGAAAAAATTAACATATAGCTTCTTATAGCAATAAATTATAGCAATAAATTTTTAGACGATACCTGTTCATTGACTCTCTCTAATAGATTCACAAAGGCTCTCAATGATTTGTGCAAGAGGTTTCATGACTGGAAGTCTTTGTGGGGCGATACGGCTCTACAAAGACTTTTTCTTTTGAAAAATGATAAAGAAAATGTAAAAAGCTGACACAGAATAATAAAAGCCGATTGTTGCTGAATGAGTAAGAATACAAAGGAATAATGCGGTAACCTTAGGGTTATGGACGACGTTCGAATTTATATACAAAGGGAGTTGTAAAATGAAAGGAATTACACGTTTTTCGAACAGTTTGATGGAGAGGTATTTACCGGATCCGTTTTTGTTTGTGATTATCTTAACTGTCGTCATTTTTGGTATGGGCTTAGGGCTGACGGATTCTTCGCCTGTACAGATGGTGGCATATTGGGGTGAAGGATTCTGGGCGTTACTTGCGTTTTCAATGCAAATGGTGCTGGTGCTCGTCACTGGTTTTGTCTTGGCAAGCAGCCCGATATTTAAACAAGGGCTGGGCAAGCTTGCCGGTTTTGCACGGTCGCCAGGTAGTGCGATTATTTGGGTAACCTTAGTTTCTCTGGCAGCGAGCTGGATCAACTGGGGGTTTGGGTTGGTGATTGGTGCATTGTTCGCCAAAGAGTTGGCAAAGCGTGTTGAACATGTTGATTACCGTTTATTGATTGCCAGTGCTTATTCTGGATTTATCATTTGGCACGCTGGATTCTCTGGCTCGATTCCTCTATCGATTGCCACAGAAGGCCATCCTTTCGTTGACAAAATTGGTATTATTCCGACGACTGCGACCATCTTTGCAGGTTATAACTTAATTATCGTTGCTGCGCTGGTTATTATTGTCCCATTGTTAAACCGTTTAATGATGCCAAAAAGAGAAGATACAGTTACCGTAAATCCAAAGGTTTTGGCTGATCCCGTCATTGAAAAGCTTCCGGCAAAATCGGACATGACACCAGCAGAACGTTTAGAAAACAGTTGGATTTTATCGATGGTCATAGGCGCATTGGGGCTTGCCTTTATCGTCTATTATTTTGTACAAAATGGCTTTGCGTTAACGCTCGACTTGGTCAACTTTATGTTCTTGTTCCTTGGCATCATATTCCACGGAACGCCTCGCAAGTATTTGATTGCCGTTCAAGAAGCGGTCAAAGGCGCAGGCGCTATCATCGTTCAGTTTCCGTTTTATGCAGGTATTATGGGCATGATGACGGCATCTGGTTTGGCAGCCGTTATGTCAGAAGCGTTTGTTAGCGTTTCGACAGCAGACACACTGCCACTTTTTGCATTTTTGAGTGCAGGACTGGTCAACTTTTTCGTCCCTTCGGGTGGTGGACAATGGGCAGTGCAAGCGCCAATTATGCTGGAAGCTGCGGAAATGCTTGGCAGTGACCCCGCGAAAGTTGCCATGGCCGTCGCATGGGGCGATGCGTGGACAAACATGATTCAGCCATTTTGGGCGTTGCCTGCACTGGCAATCGCTGGACTAAAAGCCAAAGATATCATGGGCTTTTGTGTCATTGTTTTGGTCGTCAGTGGCGTTGTGATTGGGTTAGGGTTGTTGTTTTTATAATTAAAAAATAGCCTTAGCGTGACAGCTTAACGTTTAGACCTTGCCTGATTAATGGGCAAGGTCTTTTTTTATGAAAATAATTCAAGTGGTATATCTGTCGCTGCCTATCTAAAATTGTCCAAATAAGCGACAATACCCGCATACATTCTAAGCATATATTGAGAGGTTTATATGCCCTTAGAAGCGCATATAGAAACACATATCGAAACGCATATTATTTTTTAATAGTAGACATCTATTACTGCTAACCCAAATAAAAAGGCAATCCTAAATGACCAATAGTAACCCGTATGATTTTGCACCTTTACAGCCCACAGGTAGAAACGAGACTGATACTGCCAATACCTATGCGCCTGAAGATATGATTAAAATATACGAGCAGCAGTTTTTGATCCCAGTACCTGAAGAAAAGCTAACTGAGTTTTTACCCGCACTAAAGAGGTTTTATGACATCGATAATAATACGTTGGATGTCAGTGCTATTATTTTCGATGCAATCGCAGAATCCTCTATCATTTATAATCATAAAATTAAAGTAGGCGACTATCAAATACTGGGCGGATTGGTAGAGGAAGCGATCGAATATGATGAAGACAATAAAAATGATGAAAGCGTTGAAGACAAAGAAATCCAAGCCTATACTTTAGAGTGTCAGCGTGCTTTCTTTATTAATGATATAGAGATACTTTATCATTTTAATTTATTTATTTATGGCGATGGTTATTCTACTTTAACCAAAAAAGACACTGTACTAGAAAAAATGTATTGGTTTGTTAGAGGTAGATTTGAAGAAGATTTATTAGATGACTCTGAAGACAATGACAGTTTAGACTCTATTAATAAGCAGCTAGCCAGCTTAGGTATTCGGGAAATGGATTTGACGACCATAGATGAGATCGTAAGCTATGTAGAAGACAGCATCATAGATGATGCCATGGTAGACAAGCTTAATAAATTATTGGATGATGCGGAATAGCCTAAAGGATAAGTCTGTGGGTTAGATGGTATATAGTCAAAAGTGATAGTATCGAAACATCAAAACCGAAGAAAGTTAAGCGAACGCAATACATCAGTATAGTGTATGGTATGTATTGAACAATGTTGACTCTATAGTGGTTTTATACTGGGTAAACTATAGGCTTTATGACGGATATCAAAGCAGTTTTAAAACGTTATCTCAAAAAAAATTAACAATCAGGAAGTTATCATGAGAAAAATATTAAGAACCACTATTGCGACTCTTGTTCTGCCTACTATGTTTTTTGGTGTCTCTGGCTGTAGTATGACAGGCAGTGGCAGTATCGATAACGAGGGTGACAGCCGCCGGGTGAGTAATGTTGTATGGAATAATCAGGTCGATACAGACTTCCGTGACTTGTTATCATCAGAAATAAGTAGTGATGAAACTCGATTGGTATTTATTCGTAAAAATGATGACGATCTAGAGCAAACCAGTGCCAATATTTCTGTCAATAACAGGTATCAGGTGAGCTTACACCCTGGTAACTATACTGCTGTCAATTCTTGTGTTGGTAACAATCGGCTTAGTGCTCATGCCACCGGTTTTAAAGACAATGATTTACTCGCAGACAAAAAAGATTACCAACTTGATAAAGGTCAAACGTACTTTTTTTACATTGATATGGACAACACTGGTAAGAGCACACTTGAGCAAATCACTGTTGCTAGTGCATTACCGTTATTAGAAACCAAGCGCTATCAGTCCCATCAAGTCAGCAGAGTAGTGCCAAATTGCTTAGCACCTATTATGACGTCGCCACCAGTAATAACTCCGCTACCAGTAATAACACCACAAGCACCAGTGCTGGCTGAAAAAGTGACCATCGATCTCGAAGTTTTGTTTGAAACAGACATGGCCATTGTACGCCCTGATTACTATAGCAAAATTTCTGAAGTCGCAGACTTCATGACGCAATATCCCAACACTATGGTTACCATTGAAGGTCATACCGATAGCCGCGCAAGTGACCGCTATAATCAAGCGTTGTCACAACGACGAGTAGATGCTGTAAAAGAGGTGCTAATTACCCAATTTGGTGTTGTGTCTGAACGCCTCAGCGCCATTGGTTACGGCGAATCGCAGCCAAGAGCCAGTAATGACACTGCCGCAGGCCGTCAGCTTAATCGCCGCGTCGTTGCTGTTGTAGAAGAACGCGCGCGCAACTGATACGCAACTGATGCTATGGCAACTAACATTGCCTCATAAAAAATATTTTAAGCGGTATCACTGCACTTAAAAATAGAAGGTAACAACATGAACACTATCATCGTAAAAACGAACAACGCCACTCAAACCATAAGCCAAGTAGACGTTGTAACCCAAGATGGCATACCTACGATTATTAAAGCTACGAACAAAGTAAATTACGAGTTTCATGATACCGCCATTAATCGTGCGCCTAATCACATTATTACCAAACGTATTAAAAACGACCTTCATGTCTCATTCGAAGAAGAAGGTGAGAGCAGCGACCTCATTATAGAGGGGTTTTACGACAATGCAGATAGTGCTTTGCTTGGTATTGCTGAAGATGGTGAGTATTATTATTATATTCCAGACACTGGCGAAACTTATGATTATGTCACCCAGCTAGAGATAGGCGATGTGGAAGGGCAGGCTCTAGGTGGTCAAGAGTATGTGGCAGCAGCTATACCATGGTGGATACCCGCTGCAGCTGGTGTAGGACTCGTCGGATTACTGGCTAGTATGAATAGTAATAGCCGAAACAGTGACAGCAATATTGAAGAAGGCACGTCACCACTGGCAACGGACGACCTCCAAACCGGCACGCTAGGTCAACCCGTGGTCATCGACGTGCTTGGCAACGACACCGACCTTGAAGGCGACATTGACCCAACCAGCGTCAAACTGATTGACCCAAATAGCGGTCTTGAAGTCACCACCTTAACCGTAGCAGGCGAAGGTGCTTGGACAGTTGATCCCGTGACAGGCGCAGTGACCTTTACACCAGAAGCCGGCTTCACCAATGATCCGACACCGGTGAACTATGTGGTCTCTGACCTGACCGGTAACAAATCGAACCAAGCAAGTATCGTTGTGGATTACCCACCAACCGCACCAAATGCCGTTGATGAGATTCAAACCGGCACGCTAGGTCAACCCGTGGTCATCGACGTGCTTGGCAATGACACCGACCTTGAAGGCGACATTGACCCAACCAGCGTCAAACTGATTGACCCAAATAGCGGTCTTGAAGTCACCAC
>NZ_CAJHBP010000029.1:0-36442 GCF_904846665.1 Psychrobacter sp. Pi2-51 | reverse complement strand
GTACTCAAAGAAAAAGTCAGATACTGCTAAGTATCTGACTTCTCATAAACCCTCAACCTATTCTAGGATGGGACACTCTATATTACCGCTCGGCATCTTATCTTCCTATACCGTCATCTATTTATGTTATCCAACAGGTGACAATCCATGACTCATCTATTACAATAACGACCTCCGAGAGGTGTTGCGCCATGACCACGAATATTGCATTGAGAGACTAAAATCATGCAAATTACAGGTTATGTTAGGCTCGGTTAACTGTCGAGCGCCCTATTTTGGTCGCTCACAGCGCAAACAACGGCACCTGCGTTTTTATTCTTTTTATCATACGTTAACCACTGATAGGAGCATATTATGGACGCAGTGTCTACTACACCATCTGCCCATACGATCGACCCCTCTTTCACTGACTATAAAGTCGCTGACATCAGCCTTGCTGATTACGGCCGCCGTGAAATCACCCTTGCTGAAGCCGAAATGCCTGCCCTAATGGGCTTGCGTCGTCGCTACGAAGCAGACCAGCCGCTTAAAGGCGCGAAAATCGCTGGTTGTATCCACATGACCATCCAAACTGCCGTACTTATCGAGACACTAGTCGCGCTAGGTGCTGAAGTACGTTGGACCTCATGTAACATCTTCTCAACTCAAGATCATGCTGCTGCTGCGATTGCTGCTGCTGGTATCTCTGTTTATGCTTGGAAAGGCGAAACAGAAGAAGAGTATGAATGGTGCTTACGTCAGCAAGTTCACGTTGGCGGCGAAGCATCAGGCCAACTTTGGGATGCCAACCTAATTTTGGATGACGGCGGTGACTTAACTGCTTTGATTCATAATGATTATGCTGAGCTTCTTGATAGCATTCATGGTATCTCAGAAGAAACCACTACTGGTGTTCATCGCTTAGTTGAGATGTTAAACAAAGGTACGCTTAAAGTACCTGCCATCAATGTCAACGATGCTGTCACTAAGTCTAAAAATGACAACAAATACGGCTGCCGTCATAGCTTAAACGATGCGATTAAACGCGCTACCGACATGTTCCTTGCTGGTCGCCGCGCTCTAGTCATCGGTTATGGCGATGTGGGTAAAGGCTCTACGCAAAGCTTACGTCAAGAAGGCATGATCGTACGTGTATCAGAAGTCGATCCTATCTGTGCCATGCAGGCATGTATGGATGGCTTTGAAGTATTATCGCCTTACATTAACGGTGATAACACTGGCGGCGCAGAAAACATCAACACACGCTTGCTAGAAGATACTGACATGATTGTTACTACTACTGGTAACTACCATGTATGTGACAGACATATGCTTGCAGCACTGAAACCTGGTGCAGTCGTTTGTAACATCGGTCATTTTGACACCGAAATCGACACCCAATTCATGCGTGACAACTGGCGCTGGGTTGAGATTAAACCACAAGTGCATCAAATCTTCCGCTCAGACGACGAAAATGATTATTTGATTTTGCTTGCTGAAGGTCGCTTAGTAAACCTTGGTAATGCCACTGGTCACCCATCACGCGTGATGGACGGCTCATTTGCTAACCAAGTATTGGCGCAAATGTATTTGTTCGAAGAAAAATTCGCTGACTTGCCAGCTGATGAGCGCACTGACAACTTATACGTCAGAGTATTGCCGAAGAAGCTCGACGAAGAAGTCGCTGCTGCGATGGTTGCCGGTTTTAACGGTACATTGACGAAGCTAACGGATAAACAAGCAGAATATTTGGGTGTACCTGTCGAAGGTCCATTTAAGCCTGACGCTTATAAATACTAAGAGGAGCCAGACTGTGACTAAGCCTGCTTTCTCCTTTGAATTTTTTCCAGCCAAAACCGAACTGGGTCATGAAAAGCTACTCAGCACTTATGATGAGCTGAATAAGCTATCACCTGCGTACTTTTCGGTGACCTACGGTGCTGGCGGTTCAACCCGTAACCGCACTTTAGATATCGTTCAAGCACTATGTGCACGCGGCGATACTGACATTGCGCCGCATATGTCTTGTATTGGTGATGATAAAGCAGAAATCGCTGAATTGCTTGAGCACTACAAAAGCTTAGGTATCAAGCGCCTAGTCGCGCTACGTGGTGACTTGCCTTCAGGTCAGGTGGGTATGGGTGAACTACCATTTGCTGTCGATTTGGTAAAATTCATTCGTGAGCACTCAGGCGATCACTTCCATATTGAAGTGGCCGCGTATCCTGAGATGCACCCACAAGCGCGTAGCTTTGCGTTTGATGTTGACAATTTGGTCAATAAATACCAAGCTGGAGCTAATGCTTCGATTACGCAGTTTTTCTATAACGCTGATAGCTACTTATATTTGCGTGATACCTTAGAAAAGCGTGGGATTGATACCGTAGCACAGCCATTGGTGGCTGGCATTATGCCCATTACCAACTCAAGCAATTTGGTACGCTTTGCCGATAGCTGTGGCGCTGATATTCCGCGTTATGTGCGTAAGCAGTTGGCTGACTTTGGTGATGATCGCAAAGCCATTCGAGAATTTGGTTTTGATGTGGTATATCGTCTATGTGAGCGTTTAATCAATGAGGGTGTACCTGCCATGCATTTTTATAGCATGAATAAGGTTGAGCCGAATAAGCGTTTGGTTGAAGCGTTGGGACTTACCGCTTAGACCTTTGTTGAACTTCTTGTTAAATGACTGGCATTCTTCGGAGTGCCAGTTTTTTCGTTTTACTTATGATCTATCTTGTCTTAACAACTGCTCTACACGACCTGTTTTATTTCCCAAACACCTGTGACAATACCTTTCCCTCCGCCACTCATATTCTGCTAACATGTTGAGAGGGATTATTGTTCAATTAAAGGACTAAACGACTGTGCGACGTTTTTTTTATGCTATCAGTAACGATCTGAACACCACCTTTCCTACCCTTAGCGCATTATCTATTGGTGCTAGTGTCGAATTAACAGACAGCATCGTTCATCATTGGTGCCGAGTATTACGCGCAAATATCGGTGATCAAGGTATTTTGTTTGATGGCTTTGGCGGCGAATATCAGGTAGAGCTACAAGCGATTAGTAAGAAAAATGCAACGGCTACTTTGCTCAGTCATTCAACGGATGACTGCAGCGCCCCTGTATTGACTAAAATAGCATTAGTGATGAGTCGCGGTGAACGAATGGATTATGCCATTCAAAAGTCCACTGAGCTTGGTGTCACTGCTATTCAGCTCCTCAGCAGTCATCATGGCGAAGTCAATCTCAAACCCGCCCAAGTCGAAAAAAAGCTGGCGCATTGGCAACAAATCGCTATCGCTGCCTGTGAACAATGCGGCCTCAATCGCCCTCCTCTTATACTTGCACCACTGTCTATCAATGACTGGTTACGTGATTCAGCGACCGACGCTACAGACACAGCAATATCTGTCAGCGCTGCGGTTAGCCCCATTGTCGCGACACTGAGTGAAGCCCCTTATTATCAAGTATTAAACCAGCCAGCAGATAGCCGTTTGATGATGAGCGTGCCAGCAGCGGGACAACCTCTGCAGCCAGAGACACTATCAATCGCACTAACACAAGACAAACCCTACATTGAGCTGCTAATCGGTCCTGAGGGTGGTCTCAGTAATAACGAATCAGTGCAAGCACAAACAGTAGGCTTTGCGCCTTGGCAGATCGGTAATCGTGTGCTACGAACAGAGACCGCGCCTGTCGTCGCCTTGGCAACGTTGCATGCGCTTAGCCATTAATCACCAAACGCCATTCTGTATATATGCTGATGGTTAGGTTAAATGAAGTGCTCTGATACAACGCTTCTTATTGCTTTGCAAACTGGGAGATAGCTTGAGCCGCTGAGCTTAGGTAATCCATATGACTGACGGTGGTTATTGCTAGCAATGACTGACCAATTTTTTAGACTTGACGTTGACTTAGTGAGTCCAATTATGACTACTTTTACCACCCTACCGCTCTCAGATAAGCAGCAGCTGCTGACACAGTTATGTGAGCAATATGAAGACGCTATCTTTATCTTAGACGCAAACTTTCGTTATCTGTCGGTCAATGCTATTTACGAGATTATGATTGGTTACAGTGAATCTTTTTTGCTGGGGCGACCACTTGGTATATATGCGGCTGAGTTTTTATCAAAAGAAGAGCAAGCTATTTTAAATGATCTTACCAGTCATTTAGACAGTAAGGGATTTTATGAAATTGACTTTTCGATAGCGACTCGCTATGGACAAGTTCTGAATTGCCATATCACTTACCGAAGAATCTATGTGGGAGAAACGGGTTATTATATCGGTGTGGTGCGCGATATGTCGTCGGTCGTAAAAGACAGAAAACAAATGAATCATCTACTCAATTACGATCAACTGACAGGGTTGCCCAACCGCAAGGTTTTTTTGAGTCAGACCAGTGAGCTATTGTTAGAAAGTTATCAAGAAGTCGTGATTGTACGCCTAAACATTGATCGTTATCGTAACCTCGCAAGCCTACTCGGCCCCAACGGTATTAATACTCTCATAGAAAGCTTCGTACTACGGGTCAAAACCTTAAAGCTCGAAGATTTGCATTGTTTTTCACACTTTGGTGGTGATGACTTTGCCCTATTATTCGAATGCACTGATGCCAATTCCGTACGCAATCAGTTAGACCTCTTGATGCAAATGTGTGAGCACCCTTTTTTCGTCAGTAATGAGCCAGCAGAAGATACAGCCATTTATTGTCATATCTCAGTTGGGGTCAGTTTTTTCCCTGAAAATGATTACGAAATGATAGGGTTATTGACCAAAGCTGAAAAAGCCCTACAGTATGTTAAACAGCAAGGTGGTGACGACATCTGTTGGTACAACAAGACCATCGATGAGGCAACTGCCAATAGTTTACAGTTGGAAGCGGAGCTTAGAGCTGCCACCAATGATGTTCAGTTTGTACCCTATTATCAACCGAAATTTTCCTTAGATACTGGGGCTATTACTGGCTTTGAGGCGCTGGTACGCTGGCAGCACCCCACTCGTGGGCTGCTAAAACCTGTTCACTTTATGAATGCCATCATCACGCACAAACTGTCATTTGAGCTGTTCTCACAAATGGCGACTCAAATTGCGGAACAGTTGTCTATTTGGCAAAAACTTGGCTTCGATCAACATATTTGTATTAATGCCGATGCTGCTGAATTTAGCCATCCTGATTTCTTTGAGATGGTGAGCAACTTATTTGTGCAGCACGATATCCATGCCCATCAATTGCATATCGAAGTCACAGAATCCTCTTTAATACAGCGCCATGCTAATGTCAAGAAACAGCTCAACTTACTGAAAGAGTTGGGGATTTGTTTAGCGCTGGATGATTTTGGTACGGGTTATGCCTCTTTAAGCTATCTACAAGAGTATCCTTTTGACTTTATCAAAATCGATAAAAGTTTTATCTCTAAGATTGAAACGGACCGTACCCAATATGCGATCGTCAAGGCTATTTTAGAGTTAGCGGTGGCGCTTGATATGCAGGTCATCGCTGAGGGTATCGAAACCAAACAACAACGCGATTTACTGTTAGACATGGGTTGTAAATATGGACAAGGCTATTGGTTTAGTAAACCCGTGACTGCTGATATCGCAACTGAAATGTTAACGCAGCAATATTTGTCTAAATGATAAGACTCAGTTTTTAATTGCAACTGACTAATCAGTATTTTAATCGAGAATCAGCCAACCATTTTTTAGTCGATCATTATCATTATTTTTTTCGCCTAACGTTGATTGCATAACGGATGCAAGGTAGGTTCATGACTTATCAGTGCTGTTACCAAACTTGTATAATCGCCTATGAAAGCCTATCTTTTATAGTGAATTTGTTAGAGCTTACTAAATATCAAACTGACTCTAACAATCACCATTCTTTTCAATACTATTTTATGCAATCGATACCTTAGATAGGTCTGCGACTTCAACAGACCATCTGGATATAGTCAATCCTGCATCATGCGCTAAACCCTAGCGCTGTCATAGGACGACCAGCTATTATTGATTGCATTACAAAAAGGACAGGAAGTTATGCAATACAAAGCACCTTTACGTGATATTCAATTCGTTATGCATGAACTACTCGATAGCGAAAGCCATTACAAAACGCTACCTGCATTTCAAGAAGCAGACCGCGAGCTAATGGATAGCCTATTTGAAATGGCTGCAAGCTTTGCTGAAAATGAGCTGTCACCATTGAACCAAAGCGGCGATGCGGAAGGCTGCAAGTTTGATAACGGCAAAGTAACGACACCAAAAGGCTTTAAAGAAGCCTATAAAGCGTATTGTGAGCTTGGTTTCCCTGCGTTGTCTGCTGAAGAAGAATTCGGTGGTCAAAACATGCCGTTTTCATTATCAACGGTCATCAATGAGATGGTTGGTACGGCTAACTGGTCATTCTCTATGTACCCAGGCCTATCACATGGTGCGATCCAAACCATTGAGCATCATGGTACTGATGAGCAGAAAAACATCTATTTAGAAAAAATGATCAGCGGTGAATGGTCAGGTACGATGTGTCTGACTGAAGCACACGCCGGTTCTGACTTGGGTATTATCCGTACCAAAGCTGAACCAAAAGAAGATGGTAGCTATAGCATTACTGGTCAAAAGATTTTCATCTCAGCCGGTGAGCATGATTTAACCGACAATATTATTCACATTGTATTGGCGCGTTTACCAGGCGCACCTGCTGGCACAAAAGGCATCTCATTGTTTATCGTTCCTAAGATGACGGTTCAAGAAGATGGTAGCGTTGGCGATAGTAACAATGTCGTTTGTGGCTCTATCGAGCATAAAATGGGCATTAAAGCCTCTGCCACTTGTGTCATCAACTTCGATGGCGCAACAGGTTACCTAATTGGCCCAGAAAACCGCGGCCTACAGTGCATGTTCACATTTATGAACGTTGCCCGTATCGGTACTGCTGTTCAGGGCTTGACTGCAGCAGAGTACGCGTTCCAAGGCTCATTGACTTATGCCAAAGATCGTTTGGCCATGCGCTCTTTGTCAGGTACCAAAGCACCAGAAAAAGTAGCTGACCCGATCATTGTACATCCAGCGGTTCGCAACATGCTATTGACCGAAAAAGCGTTTGCTGAAGGTGGCCGTGCATTGGTTTATTATCTCTCACATTTTGCGGATACTGTGGCAAAAGGTGAAGGAGAAGCGCTTAAATTTGCTGATCAAATGCTGTCATTGTTGACACCAATTGCTAAAGCCTTCTTGACCGAGACTGGTCTAGAAGCGGCAAACCATGGTATACAAGTTTATGGTGGTCACGGTTTTGTCAGCGAATGGGGTATGGAGCAAAACGTCCGTGATACCCGTATCGCTTGTCTATACGAAGGTACCACTGAAATCCAAGCACTTGATCTATTGGGCCGTAAAGTATTGGGTTCACAAGGCAAGCTGCTTGCAAATTTTGTCAAAGTCATCCAAGACTTCTGTGATGAAAACAAAGAAAATGATGAGATGGGTCAATTTATCCGTCCACTGGTCAAGCATCTAAAAGAATGGGGCGACTTAACAGCGCGCATTGGCATGCAAGCCACTGAAAGCCCTGAAGCAGTAGGCGGTGCGGCGGTTGATTACATGTATTTCAGTGGTTACGTGACTCTGGCTTATTTATGGGCACGTATGGCACTTGTGGCACAAACTGCTATTGCTGATGGCAGCAGCGAACCTGCGTTCTATGATGCTAAAATCAAGACGGCTCAGTTCTATTTTGCCAAATTACTTCCACGTACCACCACACACGTAGAGCGTATCAGCACTGGTGTTGAGCCGTACATGAGTATGGATGTTGAGCAGTTTGCCTTTTAATTAAAGACTTTGTAAATTAGCTAAGATACATGATCGGCAACATACCACAGTATGTTGCCGATTTATTTTGTAGCGCTGTTCATCTTGTTAGCATCATGCGTCAATGGTGGCTTTAACACTTGAGATGTATTTCAGCATCACAATAGTCGCTACTAACTTTTGGTGCACGCACAATTCACGAAGAAATACACAAGCTAAGCCTCTAATTTGCTAAACTTTAGCTATTAGCCATTAAGGTTAACTCAAAAAGAACAACCGATAATCTTAATGTATTTAATTTTTATTCATTTGAACTAAAGGACTGCTGATGGCTGTTTATAATGCCCCTCTTAATGACATGCGCTTCATCTTAAATGATGTTTTTAATGCGAATGCATTTTGGCAAAACAACGACAATTTGGCTCATGTTGACATGGACACTGTCGATATGATTTTAGAAGAAATGGCAAAACTGACCAAAAACGTTCTGCTGCCCATCAACCGTAGTGGCGATGAAGAAGGCGCTACTTTTCAGGGTGATGGCGTTGTCACTACCCCAACAGGCTTTAAAGAAGCATATAAGCAATATGCTGAGTCAGGCTGGGTTGGCTTAAGCGGTAACTCTGAATACGGTGGTCAAGGCTTTCCAAAAATGGTGACCATGCTCACCGAAGAGATGGTTTTTACCGCTAACCAATCGTTTGCCCTTTACCCTAACCTAACTGTAGGCGCAACGCTTTGCCTAAATGCAGCGGCCTCTGAAGAGCAAAAGCAAACCTATCTAGAAAAAATGTACAACGGCGAATGGGCTGGCACTATGTGCTTAACAGAGCCACATGCGGGTACTGACTTAGGCATCATCAAGACCAAAGCCGTACCTAACGATGATGGCAGCTATGACATCTCTGGTACTAAGATTTTTATCACGGGCGGTGAGCACGATCTAACTGAAAATATTATTCATTTAGTATTGGCAAAAACACCCAATGCACCAGAAGGCTCAAAAGGCATTTCGCTATTTGTTGTACCAAAATTCTTGGTCAATGAAGATGGCAGCTTGGGTGAACGCAATACATTGGCAGTCGGTTCTATCGAACACAAAATGGGTATCAAAGCATCTGCCACTTGTGTGATGAACTTTGATAGTGCCAAAGGCTGGATGGTTGGTGCCGAAAACACAGGCCTGTCTTCTATGTTCATTATGATGAACTATGAGCGTGTCACTATGGGTCTACAAGGCCTTGGTGGTGCTGAGCTTGCCTATCAAAATGCGGCACTTTATGCCAATGACCGTGGTCAAGGTCGTAGTGATACCCAGTTGCAAAGCCCAGAAAAACCTGCGGATGCGATTATCCATCATGCCGATGTACGCCGCATGTTGTTAAATGCTAAGACCAATACTGAAGCGTCACGTTGCTTTGCCATGTATGTTGCCAAGAACCTTGATGAAGAAAAGTTTAGTACCGATCCAGAAGCAGCCAAAGCGGCTTCCGCTCGCGTTGCCCTACTGACTCCAGTTGCCAAAGCATTTTTGACGGACAAAGCATTAGAAGCCACTATTGATTGTCAGCAAGTATTTGGTGGTCACGGCTATATCCGCGAATGGGGTATGGAACAAATCGTTCGTGATACGCGTATTGCCCAGATTTATGAAGGCACCAATGGCATTCAAGCCCTTGACTTACTAGGCCGCAAAGTGGCGCGCAATAACGGCAAATACGTCACTCATTTCTTAGGTGAAATTCGTGATTTTGTCAATAATATGCAAGCCAATCACGGCATCAAACAAGCCACACTAGATGCCGCTGATACGATTGAAGCGTTGACTAAAACTGTGCTGAGCAACATTGGCGAACGTAAAAACGAAATCAATGGCTGTGCCGTTGACTACATGCATGCCTTTGGCTACCTGTGCTACTCGTATATGTTTGCGTTGATGGTTGAAGCTGCTGACGGCCAAGAAGGCGAGTTCTACACGAACAAAGCCAAGCTTGCTGACTACTTCGTTGGTCGTGTATTGCCACGTATCGATGCGCATGCGCAAATGGTGCAAGCAGGTAGCGATCCTATGATGAACTTTGATCTTGACTACTTTGATGTACCTGCTAACTAATTAGCGATGTTTAATAATTAAAATATCATGACAAAAGGGACAGTATCGCTACTGTCCCTTTTTTTGCCAAAAATATTTTTTAAATAACTGCTAACAAAATAATTAACTATCGATGCATCGTTCCGATTAGAATAACGCAAAGCAAACTATCGCTTAAGTTACTTCATAGTACTACCAAGCTTTTAGTCATAACCTATATTGTATACCAGATAATAATATTCAAAATCTAACAATAAAAACGGTTGAAACCACCATGATAAAGGATGCGACGTGCCAGAATTAAAACGCATTTTACAGCAGATTACGGCGCTAAGTGATGTACCTGATCCTGCGGTACTAAAACGCTTAATAGATGAGCTACGGGTCACTGAAAAAGAGCCGGTCTTGGCCAATGATAATATTCAGAACCTCATTGATGTCATTCGTCAGCATCCAGAATATGGTGACGGCCTTGCCAGTTTTGTACTAAAGCTCATTATCCAATACCGGCAAATTGCACTCTATACCGATACTGGCATTATGTCGGATCAGGGATTTTTTAATAGTTTGCGCCGTTTAGTTGGCCATCGACTTTTGCCAATACTACCGCAAGAGGACTCCGTGGTTGAGTTGGTTGGTTACCTATTTAACAAGCGTTCTGATGAGCGTTGGTTGGCCAATATCGACAAAGAAAAATGGGATGAGCTGGTTGAATTACTGAGAGTCAAAGAAGAACACTTAGATCTAGTCGCCACGGCGAAAAACAGTATTTTAAACGCGATTATCATTTTATCTTATCGCATCAGCGGTCTTGGCTTGCATCCTGACTTGATGGATTCTTACCCGCAAATGCTGAACTACTCAGCCTCTTTTGTGGCCCAAAACCAAGAAGCCGTTTTATTCGTCAATCAATATAGGCAGGCGCATGAGCTTGATACTTTGACTGATATCACCCCCGAAAAAGCCGTCGATCCAGCACCGTTACTTGTCATGATTGAGCAATGCGAAGATATCGTTGCCACGGTTCGCAAACGTATTTATAAGACGGGTATTTCTATTCGACTGACCAATATGATGCTGCGCCTCGACCAAAGCTTGCAGCGTATGCGTATCTTGACTGAACTGGTGACTGATGATTATAACAAGCGTGATCTGGCCGTCATTGAACTGATACAAACGCTGATTACCACTGCCAATCGTCGCTATAGTATCGGCTATTTGATTGATAATAATACCAAACTGCTCTCGCGCAAAGTGACTGAAAACGCGAGCCGTGTCGGTGAGCATTATATTAGTACTGATAAATCCGGCTATCAGAAAATGTTTAAAAAAGCCTCTATCGGTGGCTTTATCATTGCTTTTATGGCGACCACCAAGATATTGGCTTATCATTTAGCCCTCGCACCAATGGGTCGGGCATTTATCAACAGCATGATTTATGGCTTGGGTTTTGTCTTTATCCATGTCATTCGCGGTACCGTTGCTACCAAGCAGCCCGCCATGACGGCGGCGGCTATTGCCTCCACTATATCGGATGGCTCTGGCAAGAAGTCTCATCAGCTAA
The DNA here is from genome assembly GCF_904846665.1 of Psychrobacter sp. Pi2-51. Classification (NCBI taxonomy): domain Bacteria; kingdom Pseudomonadati; phylum Pseudomonadota; class Gammaproteobacteria; order Moraxellales; family Moraxellaceae; genus Psychrobacter; species Psychrobacter sp. Pi2-51. The sequence goes on along the minus strand of NZ_CAJHBP010000029.1, from coordinate 24,987 downwards.
CCAAGCTGTCAGAATTGGTAGTCGATATTTTACGTACCCAATTTGTCGCTATCATGGGTAATGTAATGCTAGCGGTACCGGTCGCTCTTATTATCTCTTTTGCTTGGCTCCAATATACAGGCACGCCGATGATTGATACTGAGAAGGCTGGGCATCTCTTACATGATCTTGATCCTTTTCGCTCGCTCGCCCTTCCCCACGCTGCCATTGCTGGTGTCTATTTATTTTTATCGGGTCTGATCGCTGGTTATTACGACAACTTAGCGGTTTATAACCATGTGGGCGCACGTATACAGCGGCATAAGTTGCTCAAAATCCTACTGCCTAAATCATGGCTACAGCGCTTTGGTGGCTTTGTAGAAGCGAATTTAGGTGCCATCATGGGCAACTTTTTATTCGGGGTGTTCTTAGGCAGCACTGCCACTATCGGCTTTATTTTTGGCTTACCAATTGATATTCGCCATATTGCTTTTGCCTCAGCCAACTTGGCGCATGGACTGTTTAACATGTCCGCTGATGATATAAGCTGGAACGTCATCTTACTGTCCATTCTTGGTGTTGCTCTTATCGGTATCGTCAACTTGATGGTCAGCTTTTCCCTCGCCCTGTTCGTGGCGCTACGCTCAAAAGAAGTGCGCTTCTTTGAATGGGGACGTCTGACCAAATTGGTTTTTGGTCATATTATCAGTCACCCATCTGACTTTTTTTGGCCACGCGACAAACCGATGAAATATGCGCGCATCGATAGCCAAGGTCGTATGATATTTGATGATACTTCAGGGCAAAAAGGCGGTAAGCCTATACCTGCTAATTACGTTGTGCGCCGCTTATCGGACGTAAAAATATTGCCTAAATCCATGCAAGGCAGTATGAAAAATGATCCAGCAGTGACCGACATACAATATGACAATCAAACATCAGACAGTAATTCTGATCCTGAGATGTCTAGTCGTGAAGCGTATAGCACCACCCATTCAACCATGGCCAAACAAGTGATCGATCTCGATGATGGTCTGATGGATGATAACCTCAATAGTGTGCCGTACACCGATGATATTCAATATGATAGGAGCACTAAAACGCTTGATAGCTTTGCGACTAGTAGTAATGAAATAAGCCGTGATGAGGCAGACAATATTGACTCTGATAGCAAAGGTGCTGGCGATGCCAAAACCCCACTGCCAAAACCGAAAAAACCACCCAATCTGCCCAGTTAAATGGGCAGTTTTGGTGGTTTTGATGACACGCTTCAGTTAATGAGCTGCCATAATTATGGCGGATGACAATGCGCACTTGACGTTATTACCGCTTCATCACCCAATCGATAGGCTAATAAATGATTTCCCCAAACACAGCCGCCATCCAAAGCGCGCGCATGTGGCAGATCGACCTCACCTTTTAACGCGGCCCAGTGACCAAACAATATCTTGCGCGTACGGGGTACTTGCCACTCAAACCACGGCAAAAAATCCTTTGGCATCGAATCATCTAAGCTTGCCGTAAAGCTAAATTCGAGCGTGCCATCCTGCTTGCATAAGCGCATACGGGTAAAGTAGTTGGCAATCGCGCGCATTTTGGTAAAGCCGTTGATACCTGTATACCAATCATCGGCCGTCTTGCTATATAAGTGTGGCAACAACCGATCAAGCTGCTTTAAGCTGCCTCGTAATTGCGCCTCTAACTGCTGGGCATAGTCCGCTGCTGCTTCAATGGTCCAATGCGGCGGGATGCCAGCATGTACCAGTACGGTATTGGCATCAGGATAAGCCAGTATCGGCTGCTGACGTAACCAATGTAATAGCTCATCACAATCATCGGCAGCAAAAATTGGTGCGGTCTTGTCTTTTTTCTTAATTTTAGCGGCACCGCGCCAAACAGCGATCAGGTTAATATCATGATTACCCAACACCGTAGCAGCCGCGCCTTGCTCACAGAGCGCCTTGACATCGCGCAACGTATTCAGTGAGTCTTCGCCGCGTGCCACTAAGTCACCTGCAAACCACAATTTATCTTGAGTAGGGTCAAAATCCAATGTTTCGAGTAGATGAAGATACGCCGCATAACAACCTTGCAGATCACCGATGACGTACTGGTGGCGAAAACTCATAAATCCTCTATCTTTTATGTGATGACTTTTATACGATGATTTTTATTCATATCTAGGGCGTGTCCTCAATTCAATTGATCATATCTAAACGGGCTAAAAATGGCTAAATTTTGCCAAACATCGTTAAATAGCTGGTTAATATCCCGATATTATCTGCGCTATTTTCCTTGTTTGACTGCAATTTATCTCATTTTTATCACCATTTTTGAAATGAGGACACACCCTAGATAACTATTTTTGGATGATGAATTAATCTGCTACTTTGCCTGCCTGATTGCTCAAATTGACAAAATCTTTCACACTCAAGACTTCAGGGCGTGCTTGTGGATCAATACCACAAGCGGCAAAGTCATCCTCGCTCAACGTCGGCAACAAGGTTGATTTTTTAAAAATAGCACGTAGGGTCTTGCGACGATGGTTGAAGGTTTCGCGTACCACAATCGCAAAATACTCTTCGTCTTCTGCGACGATAGGTTTGTTGATATGCGGCGTCAGGCGAAATACAGCGCTGGTGACTTTTGGTGGCGGATTGAATGCGCCACGTGGCACAGTTAATAAATAATCCGTATCACAGTGGTATTGCATAATGACCGACAAGCGACCATACGTCTTGCTGCCAACGTCAGCAGTAATACGCTCGACGACTTCTTTTTGCAACATAAAGTGCATGTCTTGAATCACATCGGCATAACTGAGCAAATGAAAAAGTATCGGCGTAGAAATATTATATGGCAAGTTACCCACCACGCGTAGCTTACCGCGCTCGTCGCTATACAACTCACGATAATCGACATGCATAGCATTGTCTTTGATAATTTCAAAATTTGGATGGCTATTGGCACCGATACGAATACGCAGGCTATCCGCCAAATCACGATCCAGCTCTACGACCGTCATCGCATCCACTTCTGCCAATAACGGCTCAGTCAGCGCACCCATACCTGGGCCAATCTCGATTAAATTGTCATCGCGCTCTAAGCGAATGCTCTCAACAATCTCACGGATAACACTGCGGTCATGTAAGAAGTTTTGACCAAAGCGTTTACGCGGTTGGTGTTTGGCAGCCCGTAGGCTATTGGAAATGGTTTGGGCATCAAACGAAGTTTTGGACATAAAAGAGTCTTAATGTATAAAAGAGAAATGGGCTATGGCAGCAATATGCTGGTATTATAATGGCAAATTATACCACAGCTCATAATTAGGCTGTGTTTTTGAGACGTTTTATCGATAAGTTACTCACACCTTAGCGCAACCCACCCGAGACTTTTTATCCTCATAATCATTTGTCATAAGACCCGTTATGGGAATAAGATAAAAGTTATTAATGTGAAAGGTCAGCTTAATCTTTAGATTAAGCTGGGATGGTCTCGCGGTTTTTATTGAAAAACATTCTTAGTAATTATTGTGGGTAATTATGAGTCCAACCCTCTGCTACAATTTCCTTAACCGCTTGATCATAATGCTCTGGTAATAAATTATTTCTGTAGTAAATACTGTCTATGAGCTCTTCTGTAGTTAACCCACCTTTCAAACTATTAATCATTCTCTGATACGGCTCGCGAACTTCAGGCCATGACAACTCATCGCCCAGTACTCTACCAACATAAGTCATCATATAACTTTGAAAGGAAAAAGGTTTCTCTATTTTACCCTGTATAGCTAGACGGTATACAGGCTCGAAGGCTTCTAATACTGGTTTAATAACTTGTGTTTCCTTACTTACAGCTTTACTCACATCTTCGTCTGTCTATTGATCACGATATGTAGAGAAAGCCCCTATAATACCTTCTCTTGATTTCCAATTTATCAGCACCGTTTTAAACTCAATAGCAGCTTGCTCTATTTCTGGTTTATTCATATTAAATGTTGTCATGTTATTTCACCTCTATGACGATATAGAAATAAGCATGGTTTCCTAGTGAGGACTTGAACACTAGGCTGTAGGCTGTAGGCTGTAGGCTGTAGGCTGTAGGCTGTAGGCTGTAGGCTGTAGGCTGTAGGCTGTAGGCTGTAGGCTATTTATATCAGTAGTCAAAGTCATTTATAGTAGCTCAGTGTACATAGCAGTGTACTTTTTATTATAAAATAGCGAACCCCCATGTACAGGATCTATATCAAGAACCAGAGCTTGGCCAACGCGGATGATAGTCATCAACTATGAAAGGATGGGTATGGCGTAAGCCGTTAGGTGTAGGAGATCCTGTAGCATGAACATGACCTTCTGGTAGATTGGCATGTTCGTGCTCAATCTCTTTTAAATCAATAGACGGCCATACTCTAAAAGCCGCCCATACCGCTAGTGCAGCAGCACCGCCTAATACCGCAAAAGCTACGGTCATACTGTAGCGCGCACCTAACCAACCCGCTAATGGATAGAACACTAACCAACTGACGTGAGACAAAGCAAACTGAGCAGCAAACAATGCAGGACGATCTTCCTGATGTGAGGATCGCCATAGCAAGCGTCCAGCAGGTGTCAGAGCAGCAGAATAACCCAAACCTAGCACGAACCATAAGGCCATAAGCGAGTTTTGTCCCATCATCAAGGTACCAGCGAACATACCCACCACAAGCAACCCTACACCGCTTAACATGACGCTGCGATCTGTCAGCTTACCCAATAAACTTGGCAAAGCCAGTGCCGCAATCATAGAACCTGCGCCAAAGCTCGCCAATGCTAATGCGACTGCACTCTGAGTGAGTCCCATACCACCTTGGATAATCACCACGGTATTTACAAAGACCATAGACGCAGCGGCAGAAACGGCAACATTAACAGCGAGTAATCCGCGCAGTCGAGGGGTCGCTAAATAGATACGAATGCCGCGCGTGGTTCTATCATAAATGCTACGGCGCGCGGGCATTGCATGCGCTGGTAGCGTGACCGATACGACCAATATGGCAGACGCTAAAAATCCCAGTACTGTTCCCGTAAATAGATTGTGAAAGCTCATTACTGTCAGCAATGCTGCCGCTAACATGGGACTGACTAGACTTTCCATATCGTAAGCAAGGCGTGAGAGCGACAAAGCTTTGGTGTAATCCGCTTCATTAGGCAGAACATCAGGAATAGTGGCCTGAAAAGTAGGCGTGAAAGCTGCTGAGGCGGCTTGCAATACAAAGATCAACACATAAACCTCCCAGATTTGGGAAACAAATGGTAAAAGCAGGGCGACACCGGCTCGTATCACATCTAGTGTCACTAGCAGCGTGCGTTTAGGCAACCGTTCGGCAAAGGCCGCTGCAATGGGTGCCACGCCAACATAGGCAATCATTTTGATGGCCAATGCCGTTCCCATGACGACCCCAGCATTATTGCCTGCCAAATCAAATGCCAAAAGGCCTAGCGCCACCGTAGCTAGACCAGTACCAATCAGGGCAATCACTTGCGCGGCAAATAAATGGAGATAAGTTCGGTTTGCAAAGATACTAAGCATGGAGTGTCTCTTTAGATCAGTCGGTTGATCTTATAAGTAACGAGTTATTTCCTTGAACTCCTCTATAGAGTCCTGCTGATCTTTGTCAACAGCCCCTAATAAGTCTTCAAGGCAATGATCTAAATGGTCTTGAATTAACACTTTTTTAGCTTGATGAATGGCATTTTCTACCGCTTGCAGTTGCTGCGCTATATCAAGACAGGTTCGACCCTCAACCAACATCTCTATCGTGCTGCTTAAATGACCATTCGCTTTTTTGAGGCGTGTGATTACGGCTGGATGAGATGCGTGTACGTGTGGTTTTTTCATAATGACAGTATCCTTTCTCTAGAGAGCGCCATTATACCTCACAAGACTTGAGATTTTATGGTTGACATTATCCCCCCCTAGGGGATAGTATCTTACTCCTTAAGTATTCGATTTGCATTTAAAATTTTCATAATTTTAGAGTTTTTTCTAAAAAGCACATACACGTATTCATCACTCTTACACTATAGGATTCTTAATGTATAGCCATGTCTACAATAGGCTTCCAAGATCGCCATGGGCGACTTGGCAGACCCGTCTGTTAGTACTCTCAATACTGCTTATTTGTCTTGTTACTGGTAGCAATGAAGCGCTTGCTCATGCGGTAACCGCAGGGGATAAAGGGTATATTCAGGAGATTTCAGGAGTCAATATTCTGCCCTTCATGTACTTAGGCGCTAAGCACATGATTACGGGATATGACCATATCCTGTTTCTCTTCGGGGTCATCTTCTTTCTTTACCGTATGAAGCATATTGGTGTCTATGTGAGCCTATTTGCATTAGGTCACTCCGCCACGATGATTTTAGGCGTGTACTTCAACATCGGTATGAATAGTTACCTGATCGATGCGATTATTGGTCTCTCTGTCGTTTACAAAGCGTTAGACAATATTGGTGCCTTCCAGAGATGGTTTGGGTTTCAGCCAAATACTAAAATAGCGGTGCTTGTCTTTGGTCTTTTCCACGGCTTTGGGTTATCTACTAAGCTCCTTGAATATGAGATGTTGCCTGACGGTCTACTCCCTAACTTACTCGCCTTTAACGTCGGTGTGGAGATTGGGCAGCTACTGGCTCTAGCCATCATATTAATTGGCATGAGCTATTGGCGTCGTACGCTAAGTTTCATCCGTAACGCCTATACCGCCAACGTGGCTATGATGAGCGCAGGATTTATTTTAGTGGGCATGCAGCTCACTGGCTATTTAATGTCTTCTTAATTCAAGGGTTTTTAATATGTATAACAGTGATACTCCTTTACAAGCTGAACTTCCCACTTCAAAGCAGCTCGTCAAATCTACTATTTTAGCTGGCATCGCAGCAGTCGTTCTCTTATTTACGGTGGTTCTTCCCGCTGAGTATGGTATTGATCCAACTGGGATTGGTAGTGTTCTTCAATTGACAGAAATGGGACAAGTTAAGCAGCAATTGGCAGATGAAGCTGCCGCCGATGCAGCGAGTTTACTAGCAACTGACACAATGACGTCTGAAACACCAAATATAGATGGTGTGACTGAGCAAGCAATGAGTGCCACACCCGCTGATACTGCCATCGCAAGTGGTGAATGGCGCGATGAAACTCCCTTTACCTTGACGCCAGGGGAAGGAATAGAGATTAAAATGAAAATGGATTCAGGTGCCAAGACTGAATACTCTTGGGTCGTGACAGGCGGTGAGGTCAACTTTGATACTCATGGCGATGCATTAGGCAAGGCTATTAGTTATGAGAAAGGTCGCGGCGTTGCCGCTGATGAAGGGGTTTTAGAAGCCGCATTTACAGGCAATCACGGCTGGTTTTGGCGCAATCGTGGCGATTCAGATGTTGAAGTTATTCTGCGTACCCGTGGCGATTACAGCAGTATTAAAACGATGTGAAAACAGTAGTGGTTAGTGCGATCTTACTGTTGCCTACTTAGAAACTGAATTGTTTTATCAAATGTGTAGCAACACTCTAAATAAATTCTAGTGGTAGAACACATTAGGTCTGCTGCTAGGTTTATTTAAAATTGGATAGCAAGGGCATAGATGCTGCTACTAGAAGTTATGAGAGAGTTGATTGGTAGGATAAATACTAGACGATATTCTTATAGCTGCATCAAGTGCTTGTAGCTCTGACTAACCATTCCACCAACTCACGAGCAGGAGCGTCATTCAAACACTGTGGGCAATTCAGATAGGTCATTACGCAGTCGTTCAAATCAGTGAGAATATGCAGTAATAATCCCAAACCAATTATTTTATACGGCTTAGGTAAAAACAACATAGCTGCATATACTGCCATCGCATAATAAGTATGGAGTGGATGAAAGTTAATACTGCATCGATTGGGCGAGAAAATAGGTGTGGCTAGTAGGTGATCTAGATCCACTAGCATAGTTGCTAACAAGATCAAATATACGCGTTTATAGTCATTACGAAAAAATGTATAGGCGATAATCAACGGCATACCGAAATGTAGAAAATAATGGATAACGGTTTGAATCATCGTTTTTTCCAGCTCAAGATAGTTTGCAGTGGCACATCAATCTCAGATAAAACATAAGGCATTTTTCGCCTTCCGAATGCATATGAAATATATTCATCATACACTCACTTCCTCTTTATCGTACCTGTCCAGAAAACAGCTAGTCCTGTTAGGGTATACCCCAAGGGAACCAGTCATTTCACCCTTTAAACCTATTAACAGACCACTTAAAATAGACCGCTATAATGGAACCACTTATATTAGAGTGTTTTTGATGATGCATAGACAGATAGGCATTGCTGGCACTAAAGTGACCCAATACTGCGTGACAATTCTCGCTAAGGCACCAGCTTTATACAAGAGGTCTATTAATAAGCGATTTATCCGCCATCTCATTTGCCATCAATAATGCTTGGTATAAGCTAGTGGCACTTGCACCTCCACGTCCCGCTAAATCAAGCGCCGTACCATGATCGACCGAGGTACGAATATAAGGCAAGCCCAAGGTTAGATTGACCGTATCACCAAAACCATGTGACTTGAGCACTGGCAAACCTTGGTCATGATACATAGCAATCACTGCATCACAGTTTGCTAAATGTCTAGGCGTAAACAAAGTATCTGCTGGCATCGCCTCTGATATATCGACGCCTGCATTGATAAACTCATTTAACACTGGATTGATAATCTCAATCTCCTCCACTCCCAAATGCCCACCCTCGCCTGCATGTGGATTAAGACCACAAACCAAAATACGTGGCTGCATTAAGCCAAACTTCTCTCGCATATCATCGATGACGATTTGTACTGTTTGGCGGACATTGTCAGCAGTGATGGCGGCAGGAATATCTTTTAGTGCCAGATGCGTGGTGACGAGCGCCACTTTCATGGCTTGATTAGCAAGCATCATGACGACTTTCTCACAGCCACTTTGCTGCATAAAAAACTCGGTATGACCGCTAAACATCGTGCCATCGAGCAATTTTATACCAGCATCTATCAAGGCAGATTTTTGCAATGGTCCTGTGACGATAGCAGCAACTGCTTTTTTGGTTGCCAACTGATGGGCAACTGCTAATTGCGTGGCAACCATCGCTGAATTACTGATATTAATTTGTCCATGAACGACTGGCACAGCACAAGGCGTATTCAGCAGAATAAAAGCACTATCGCTGTTCAAAGTTTGCTGTGATAATTGACTTAAAAAATCATCAGTTTCTATATTTGCATCCATCGTTTGCCAAGCTGGACAGCTTTCGAGTACGCCTGCCATTACAAGTGTATCTGCGCGCTTTTGCATAGCGGTGCTATCTGCCGTAACCCAAATGGGACGTTCAAAATCTTGCAACTTGCCTTCAGCCGCTAATAGCAGTACGACGTCCATACCAATACCAGCAGGCTCACCTGTTGTAATAAGCAGCGGCAGTCTTTTATTCGTCATAACAATGACCTTATTTTAAATTAAGTAATTGATTTTATTGTATTTATAATTAAACTTATCATATTCTGTATCTGGGCGTTATATTCTATTTCATAGTCTAGGAATTTCTATAACTACGGATTTAGTTATTTATCTCGTCTAAAAAAAGCACATAATGTGTTAAACTTTCGCCTCTGATTGTAGCATTTACAAGCAAGCGCAAGACCGCCTTTTATTACTTTTTGCGTTTTAGAACTTCTTATATTCTGGTATTTTTACCATAGAGTATGCCTGACTTGTTTTGCTACATGACCAACCCACATTCTTATACCGATTTTTAACTCATTAGGCACTCATGGCAGATACTGAAAAAACCGACGACTTACTCAATCAAACCCCGCCGCACAATATCGATATTGAAAAGGCTTTGCTTGCGTCTTTGATGAGTATCGAAGAGGCGTACGATAAAATTGCGGATATCGTCACAAAAGATGACTTTTACGCTGGACGACATCAATATATTTTTGATGCCATTGCCCATTTGGCAGCCGTCAATGAGCCTTATGATACGGTCATGGTACACGACTGGCTAGAAGCGCAGAAGTTACTCAAAGGTGCAGGTGGTGACAGTTACTTAGCAGATATTCTGAGCCAAAGTCCCGCCACTTTATTTAACCTCACCGCTTACGCTCAGCGTGTACGTGAGCTATCTACTCTACGCCAACTGATCACTACTGGCAATGAGATGCTAGCGCTTGCCTACAACCCTAAAAGTCAAAGTGTTAGTGATATTTTGGACAGTGTCGAGGGCAAAATATTTAGTATCAATGAGCAGCACAATAAACGTGCCGAACAACGTGGCCCTGTGGGCATTACCTCCGTGCTGACCAACGTCATCGACAAAATTCAAGAGCTTAAATCCAATCCCGATGGCATGATTGGGTTGCAGACGCCATTCGCTGAGTTGAACAATAAAACGCAGGGGCTGCAAGCAGGCGATTTGATCATTGTCGCCGCCCGTCCTTCTATGGGTAAAACCACCTTTGCCATGAACTTGGCAGAAGGGATTTTATTCAACGAAGATTTGCCAGTCGTGGTGTTTTCGATGGAGATGCCCGCAGAGTCTATCGTGATGCGATTGCTATCATCATGGGGCGCAATCAATCAGACGCACTTGCGTTCGGGGCAAATGAATGAAGATGAATGGGCAAAAATGATGAACGCCATTCAACATCTCCAATCAAAGCACCTTTATATCGATGATAGTACCGCTCTGCCACCGTCTGAGATGCGCTCACGCTGTCGCCGTATCGCCAAAAACCATGATGGCAAGCTTGGTGCTATCGTGGTCGATTATCTACAGTTGATGAAAGTACCCAATCTCGATGGCAACCGTGTGGGCGAGATTTCTGAGATTTCTCGTAGTCTAAAAGCACTGGCACGTGAGCTTGAATGTCCCGTCATTGCGTTATCGCAGCTTAACCGCAGTCTAGAGAACCGCCCCAACAAACGTCCTATCATGTCGGATTTGCGTGAATCGGGTGCGATTGAGCAGGATGCCGATTTGATTATGTTTATCTATCGTGATGAGGTTTATAATGAGAACTCAGACCACAAAGGTGTGGCTGAAATTATTATCGGTAAACAACGTAACGGCCCTATCGGTACGCTACGGTTAGGCTTTGAAGGTCAATTTACCCGCTTTATCAACTTAACGCCCGAGTACTATCAAAACGCCAGCTTTGAAAATGATGAATAACCAATCTTATAAGGTTTAAGTTTGATAAAGACGTAGAGGTTTGAGCATCAATTAATAAATAATTTTTTAGAAAATAGCCAGTGCTGCATTAGCCAATTGATGCCGTACTGGCTTTATAACTTCATAATTCTACTCATAAAGAAGGCGATTATGCGCACCATTACTATAAAACCAAAAGCCATTACCCATAACCTCAATCAAGTAAAACAACGAGCACCGCAGTCTAAAGTTCTGGCGATGGTCAAATCCAACGCTTACGGGCACGGCGTGGCGGCAGTCTTGCCAGCATTACAGCAAGCAGATGGCATCGGTGTCGCCACCTTAACTGAAGCGCTAGAAGCCAGAAAATTGGGGTGGGATAAAACCATAGGATTGGTAGAAGGTGCGTTTACCGCCGATGAGTGGCAGCAGGCCGTTGAGCAAGATATAAGCTGCGTGATTCACCACGAGCCACAATTGGAATGGGCACTACAAAACATTCCTCCAGCCAATAGTGCGACTAGAGTGGTTTGGCTTAAATACAATACGGGTATGAACCGTTTGGGCTTTAATGCCGAGGGCGTGCTGTTGGCGGCTAAGCGTCTACATGAAGCGGGATATCAGCTGATACTAACCACGCATTTTGCCAATGCTGATGACCGTGACCACCCATTAAATGCGATGCAAATTCAGCGTTTCTCAGACGTATTATCGACTTTACAAAGTACTATTAGCCCAGATATCAAAGGCTCATTGTGCAATTCTGCTGGTATCGTTAATTTTCCAGAGCACCATTATGATTGGGTACGTCCAGGCATCATCTTATATGGTAGCTCCCCTGTTACTGACCAAAGCGCACAGGAATTAAACTTGCAAGCAGCGATGGATTTTAGTGCTCAGATTATTGCGCTACAGACTGTCAGTGCCAATGATGCTATCGGTTATGGTAGTCGCTGGCAAGCCAAGCAAGACACTAGAACGGCATTAGTGAGTGTAGGCTATGGAGATGGCTATCCGCGTGTGGTCACAGGCGACGCTTATGTCACGGTCATCGATGCCGATAGCACCCAACACTACCGCTGCCCTGTGATTGGGCGTGTGGCCATGGATATGATTGTCATTGATATCAGTAACGCGCCTGAGAGCCTTGCTTTGGATAGTAAGGTGGTATTATGGGGCGATGCGCCACGCGTCGATGAAATCGCAGGACATGCGGGCACGATTAGCTACGAGCTACTTTGTCGCCTCAGCATACGTCCAAAGCGTGTACTGGCGTAGTCATCGAAACCTATCAGGATTTAACGGCTGACTACTCTGTTTAACGTATTTGGTGAGCCATTGAATCTTGATAAAATTGCCCGTTTACATTGAAAGTAAATACGCTATACTAAAAGTTTGTTGTCAACCCAGTATACGCACTGAACACACATTGACGCGATGCTATTGAACACTGATGACGTTTCACTGACTGCGATCGACTGCTAGGATTACTATGAGTTTGCGCCATTTTTTAACCTTATCTGATTTAACCAAACAAGAACTAGAAAACCTGATCAAACGTGCAAGCGAGCTGCGTAAGATGCAACACGCAGGCGAGATTTATCAGCCTTTTGTGGGTCGTACGCTTGGCATGATATTTGAAAAGTCATCGACTCGTACCCGTATCTCGTTTGAGACAGGCATGGGTCAATTTGGTGGCAATGCCATATTTTTATCACCGAACGACACACAGCTAGGTCGCGGTGAGCCCTTAGAAGATTCAGCACGTGTTATCTCTAGCATGGTTGATATCATCATGATTCGTACCTTTGGGCACGAAAAAGTTGAAACCTTTGCTGAATACTCAAGTGTACCTATTATCAATGCGTTGACCGATGATTATCATCCCTGCCAATTACTGGCAGATATGCAGACCTACTATGAGCATCGCGGCAGTATCGAAAACAAAATCGTGACTTGGGTTGGTGATGGCAACAATATGTGCTCATCATTTATGCAAGCTGCCAATCAGTTTGGCTTTGAATTACGCGTGGCAGCGCCTTATGGGTTTGAGCCTGATCCAAAGCTCATGGAGCGCTTCTCGCATTGCGTCAGTCTAGTAGAAAACGTGCAAGATGCGGCAAAAGACGCCAATTTAATCGTCACCGACGTGTGGGCAAGTATGGGGCAAGAGTCAGAGCAAAACACGCGCGCGCGTCGTTTCGCGCCTTATCAAGTAACACCTTCTCTATTGGATAAAGCTGATCCTGAAGTGGTGTTTATGCACTGCTTGCCAGCCCATCGTGGCGAAGAGATTTCCCATGATATGCTAAATGATCCCCGCTCTGTCGTTTGGGACGAAGCCGAAAACCGCTTACATGCCCAAAAGGCATTGATGGAGTTTTTGCTAAAAGATAAGATCAAAATTTAAGAAATATAGCGATAAGCTATTTATCAACGAGCAAAAAACAAAAAGGCAAATCACATCTACAGTGATTTGCCTTTTTGTTTTTTGCTATCAATTCGGTACATTATGATCAAGAAATTTTAACGAGTAAGTGTTATAACCCCATTACTACCCGCTTTTAACAACACATCGGCTTGGTTGGCGGCAAAGATACCATTACAAACCACACCAACGATATTGTTCAGCTCTTTCTCAAGCGCTATTGGATTGCTCACATCTAAGTCATACGTATCTAAGATGACATTGCCATAATCGGTGACAAAATCATCACGGTAAACAGGATCGCCGCCCAGACGAGCTAGCTGCCGCGCCACATACGAGCGTGCTTGTGGTAATACTTCGATCGGTACTGGGAACGCACGGCCCAGTATTTCGACACTCTTACTCTCATCGACCATACATATAAATTTATTAGATGCCGCCGCGACGATTTTTTCACGCGTGAGTGCCCCGCCGCCGCCTTTGATCAATTGCAAGTGTTCATTGACTTCATCAGCACCATCAATATAAACATCTAGCGTACCAGCAAAGTTCAAATCGACTATTTCAATGCCAAGCGCACGAAGCTTATCTTCAGTCACTTGTGAGCTGGCAACCGCGCCAGCAAGCTTTAACTGCGGCAAGAGCTCAATCAAACAGTTGACCGTACTGCCTGTGCCTACCCCAAGTATCATACCGTCTTCGATATAGCTTAGCGCTGCTTTGGCGGCGGCTTGCTTCTGTGCTTGCTGATCACTCATCATAAATCCTTGGTAAAATAAACGTATCGTTTTAAAAAAGTAAATGGCAAAAGAGGTAAAATGCGCGGCTATTATAACCGATGACTTTAATGGATGTCAGCGTATAGCCGGTTCTGATAGCAAGATATCACGTCAATCTTTTACAATCGAGATAAATGTGGCAACCAAAATACCAAGGCTAGCAGCGTGGCTAATAATACTGGCGGTGTAATAATTAGCCCGATTTTCATATACTGCCCCCAGCTGATTTTATAATCTTTTTCTGCCAATACATGCAGCCACAATAAGGTTGCCAGACTTCCAATAGGCGTAAATTTTGGACCCAAGTCATTGCCAATCACATTGGCATAAATCATCAGCTCACGAGTAGCGGCAGGTACTTGCGCGCTATCAATCGCTAATGCGCCTACTAAGGTAGATGGCATATTGTTCATGACTGAAGCCACAATAGCGGAAAGAAACCCAGTCCCTAATGTTGCTATGAGATTGCCTTGCTGCCCTAACCAAGTTAAAACGTGAGCACCATAAGCGGTTAACCCTGCATTACCCAAACCATAAACCACCAAATACATACCGATTGAAAACAACACGATTTGCCAAGGCGCTTTACGTACAATGTCAGACACAGAAATGACAGCACCTTGACCCCCTTGCCACCAGCGACCTGCGATAGCCATTAGCAGTAGCGCGGCGACTCCGGTGACGAGTGAAATAGGCAATCCCAAGGACTCCGTTGCAAAATAAGCAACCAGTAATAATGCCAATAGCGGAAAAGCCGCTCTAAAAACTAATGGATCTTCGATAGCAGACATTGGCGCACTAAGATTGGCAATGGCATAGTGTTTTGGGATTTGACGAGCATATACCACCCATAGCACTGCTAATGTCGCGATGACAGAGACGATATTTACCGGCACCATGACCGCCGCATAACGTCCAAAGCCAATATCAAAATAATTGGCGCTGACGATATTGACCAAATTAGACGTAATTAAAGGCAGGCTGGCGGTGTCAGCAATGAAGCCAGTCGCGATGATAAAAGCCAAAGCGGATGGCGGTGAGAACTTAAGCCGTAGCAAGATAGCAATGACAATCGGTGTCAGGAGTAGTGCTGCACCATCATTGGCAAAGAAGGCTGAAATAAACGCGCCCAATATCACAATCATGGGAAACAACAAGCGCCCTTGCCCATTACCAAGTCTGGCCACATGTAGAGCCGCCCAACCAAAAAATCCTGCTTTATCTAAGATAAGCGAGATAACAATAAGCGCCACAAAGGTAAAAGTCGCATCCCAAACGATGTCCCATACCACACCGACATCGGATAACTGCACCACGCCGAAAGCCAAGGCGACCAATGCACCGCCCATTGCGCTCCAACCAATGCCCAATCCTTTAGGCTGCCATATCACCAAAACCAAAGTCACGATAAAAATAATGAGTGCGAGCATGGAGCAACCTTATTTACAGCGTATTAATTGTATAGTCAGTGAAAAGCAATATCGATACATCATGCACTACTGATATCAATTTTTTGTAGCCTCTGTCTGCGCAGGCACAGCAAGCAAGAAAAATTAATATCAGCAGTGCCGTAGCGTTTTTAGGGTATTTTGACTATATAAAAGATTAGATCGATTTTTGATTGACACGTTGCGACACTGCTTCAGCGTTTTCAACCCGTTCTGAATAGCGATCAGTCAGATAGGCTGAACGCCCACGAGTGAGCCAAGTGAACTTCACCAACTCTTCGCAGACATCCACAAGACGGAGATATAAGGGCGACTTATTCATACGATTATCATCATTAAATTCTAAAAAGGCTTTAGGAATAGATGATTGATTGGGGATAGTAATCATCCGCATCCAACGCCCAAGAATACGCAATTGATTGACTGTATTAAAGCTTTGGCTGCCACCGCTGACTTGCATCACGGCTAAGGTCTTACCTTGGGTCGGACGTACGCCACCCAGTGACAATGGAATCCAATCGATTTGTGCTTTCATAATACTAGTAATGCTGCCATGACGCTCTGGACTGACCCACAGCATGCCTTCTGACCACTGCGCCAGCTCGCGTAATTCTTGTACTTTAGGGTGATTGCTATCAGCATCATCAGGCAACGGCAAACCCGATGGATTAAAAATCCGCACCTCGCAGCCATACCAACGCAGTAGACGGCTAGCCTCTTCAGCCGCCAGTCTAGAGAAAGAGCGCTCACGTAATGAACCGTATAGCACCAGTATCTTGGGTGGGTGTCGTGGGTCGTTTGTACTAACTAATGACTCAATATCAATAGGTTGTATATTGAGTGAATCAATATTGGGCAAGTCACTTAGATTATATAAGTCACTTAGATTAGACAAGTCATCTACGTCAGGTTGCCCTGTATTAACCTTAACCATGATGTAGAACCTCTCCATCTTCTTTAGTAAAGCTACTGACTGGATTTTCTAATAATTCAAACACTCGCTCGGATGGTCGGCATAGCGCTGCGCCCTTACTGGTGAGCACAATAGGACGGTTGATTAAAATAGGATGCGCAATCATGGCATCGATAATCTGATCATCAGATAGCTCAGGATTATCTAATCCCAACTCATCATTAATGGCTTCCTTACTTCGTAATAACTCTCTTGGGGAGATGTTCATCTTTGCCAACAGCTCTACTAAGTATTCACGAGCTGGTGGAGTTTTTAGGTATTCCACGACTTCTGGATGCTCACCAGATGCCTTCATGATGGCTAACGTATTACGAGAAGTACCGCATTTTGGATTGTGAAAAATTAAGGATGTCATAGCAATTTCACCTATTTTATCAATGTAATTTATTAAGTGGGTTTGGCTTGGTATTAGTTTAAATGACTGTCTTTATTGTCAGATATATCGCTTTCACATCCGTTTAAACTGCTCATAAGTGATGCGCATAATTCTGGATGTCCTGCACAACAATCTTGCAATAGGAACTGCACAACAGCTTCCATATGCGACAGCGAGGCGCGATAGATTATCTGCCGGCTGTGCCGCTGAGAGACCACCCACCCCGCTCGTGCCAGCACCGATAGGTGCGCTGACATGGTGTTATGGGGCACTGACAATTGACGGGCTATTTCACCCGCAGGCAGACCTTCAGGCTCTTGACTAACAAGCAACCTAAAAGCCTTAAGACGAGTATCTTGAGAGAGCGCAGCAAAGCTTGCGATAGCATTGGTTATTTCCATATGTCCAATAATATAGACATATGGAAATAATTCAATGTTTTTTAATAAAATATTTATAGACAACCAACCTCATCTTTCATCAAACTTTTAAATCATGCAAAAACTGCAATTGTGTCTTGCAAGATAGTTAAAATCAGCATAGGCTAATCTATTTCGTTTTTATATTCACTTTTTTAGGAATCATTATGCTGTCACACTGGGTACGAGCCATCTTGCAAGCCACCGTTTATGACGTTGCTATTCAAACGCCACTAGAAGCGGCACCCAAGCTGACCCAACGTTTTGCTAATGATATTCGTTTTAAACGCGAAGATTTACAACCGGTCAAATCCTTTAAATTGCGCGGTGCTTATAACCGCATCAGCCAATTGAGCGATGAGCAAAAAGCGCGCGGTGTCATTTGTGCTTCAGCGGGCAACCATGCACAAGGGGTTGCCTACTCTGCGCGCAAATTATCGCTTAACAACATCATTGTCATGCCGACCACCACACCCGATATCAAAGTGGATGCGGTGAGAGCACTTGGCGGGAATGTCGACTTACATGGTGATAGCTTTGACCAAGCCAACCGCTATGCGATTGATCGTGCTGAGCGTGAGGGCCTAACCTTTATTCCACCTTACGATGATGAGCTGGTCATCGCCGGACAAGGCACCATTGGACTTGAGCTGACCCAACAGTGGCGTAATATGGATTACGTCTTCGTCGCGGTTGGCGGTGGGGGTCTCATCTCAGGTGTCGCCGCATTCTTAGGAGAAGTGGCGCCGCATGTCAAAGTCATCGCCGTAGAAGCGGAACAATCAGCCTGCTTAAAAGCCGCACTCGAAGCGAATGAACGCGTGAAACTTGAGCAAGTAGGACTCTTCGTCGATGGTGTGGCCGTTGCCCAAATTGGCGAGTTGCCTTTTGAGGTAGTACGTACTCAAAAAAGCGATAACTCAGGTCCTGTGGTCGAACCTGAGGTCGTTACTTGTAGTAATGATGAAGTCTGTGCTGCCGTCAAAGACATTTTTGAAGAAAACCGTAGCATCGTTGAACCCGCCGGTGCACTGTCTGTTGCTGGCATGAAAAAATACATTGAAGCTCATAATCTACAAGGTAAAAACTGCGTCGGTATCATTTGCGGCGCCAATATGAATTTTGATCGCTTGCGTTATATCGCTGAGCGTACTGAAATTGGTGAGAAAAAAGAAGCCATTTTTGCCGTAACGATTCCTGAGCAAACTGGGGCGTTCTTAAACTTTTGCCGTAGCCTACATGGACGTAATATCACTGAGTTTAACTACCGTGCCGATAGCAAAAAATCCCCAGACTCGATGGAACCTGCGGCGATATTCGTCGGTATCGCCCTAAAAGAAGGGGATAAAGAACGCAAAACCATCAGCAATCAGTTGGCAGACGATGGTTATACCGCGCATGACCTAACCGATGATGATATTGCCAAATCACATATCCGTCATTTGATTGGTGGTCACGCACATGTCGAAAATGAGCAACTGTTAAAGATTGCCTTTCCTGAACGTCCTGGGGCGTTGCTTACTTTCTTAGAAAAGCTGGGCGATGATTTTAATATTACCTTGTTCCATTACCGCAATCATGGTGCTGCTGAAGGTCGTGTGTTGGTTGGTCTGCAAGCCTCTGAAAGTAATTCACGTTTATTACAAGACGCCCTACTTGATATCGGCTATGACTGTACGACTATTACCGACAATATCGGCTATCAACTGTTTTTGAAATAAACAGAATAGCGATAAGCCATTCTCTAGCATGGCCGTTTTTTAATGGATTAAAAAATGGCCATTAATGCATTCGTAGAGGTTGTTCGTTTGTAGAAATCATTAACTTATAGTGATTGTAATGTAGTGGTTATAAAGTAATGTAGCGGTTATAAACAGGTACTGAACGATGATTAAGAAGATATTAATAACCGTTATATTGCTCGTTTTAGCACTTGTGGGTTATAGGATGCTTCAACCTAAAGACGCCACGAACACTCCTACCACTAAAGTTATGGCTGACCGTTCTGCTAATGGTGCTTTTACATCTACTGACTTCGATGATATACCACCAACCTATGTCGATTTAGAGGCAACTTCATCATCAGTTTCAGTGGTAAATCCAGTATTAGCGTCACAAACAACCGTGGCAAGCTTTTCGTGTGACGGTAGAAAACATTGTTCCCAAATGACATCCTGTGCAGAAGCGACTTACTTCTCCAACCACTGTCCCAACACAAAAATGGATGGCAACCATGATGGCATACCTTGTGAGAAACAATGGTGTAAATGATTTTATATAAAGCATAAACTGAGAGACTGCTATGCATGTTCCATCAATGGCTAAGTCGAAGCTTCCATGCTCAGCACTATTGGCGATGAAAATCTACTTTTACATATTTTAATAGCTTTCTGCTCTTTCAATTGGCAAAAAAAGCACCATTATTATCTTACTTTATTGATATCTATGAGGTTTTGATGAGTAAACACAATAAAAACCACAATCAACCCAGCCATAGCCAACCTGATGCTGTGCGTATGCGTCTTGATAAATGGTTATGGTCAGCGCGTTTTTATCGCACCCGTACCCTTGCCAAAGAAGCCATCGAGAGTGGACGGGTACATTATGCAGGTAGTCGTGTAAAGACCAGCAAAGAGATTGCCGTTGGAGATGAATTGAGTATTCGCCAAGGCTCAGCCACTGCAATGACTGAAAAAACCGTCATTGTCGAATCGCTAACAGCGCAACGTGGTAATGCAATTGCCGCGCAAGTATTGTATTCAGAGACTGAGGAGAGCGAAGAGCGTCGTGCTTATTATGCTGAGCAGCGCAAACTTGCCAACCTTGCCCGCCCTGATAACAAACCCAATAAGAAAGAGCGCCGCGACATACAACGCTTTAAGAACAAGCAAGACTGACAGCTATAGTCAAATCTACCATAAAAGTGTGACAGCGTTAACCCTGCTTGAAGTATGACCTATACCTCTACACTCGGTTGCCTTGTACCACTTTGAAATTAAACCGACTATACTAACGTTAATAAATCAATCTATCTCTAAAAGCTGAGCTGCTTTTAGAGATAATCACTTGCGTGACCCTATTGTTTAGCTTCTACCCTTGCCATTCAAGGTATTAAGCGTTACGCTGATTACTTATTTATCTACTAGATAGCATGCTCATAAACCGCATCATCAATGCCGGTTTTTTATGGCATGTTTTTTTTGTTGTAAGAAAAGGTCATATTATGCTGATGAAAACTTGTACCCCATCGTCCGTATTATTGGTTTGTTTAGGGAATATTTGCCGGTCACCAACTGCTGAGGAAGTTTTTCGTCAGCAAGCGGCGATTGCAGGCTTATCGATCAAGGTAGATTCAGCAGGCACTGGCGACTGGCATATTGGTCATGCGCCAGATGAGCGTGCACAGCGCCATGCAAAAGCATACGGTTACAAAATCAACAAACTGGTTGCCCGCCAAGTAAGTGCTGATGACTTTCGTAATTTTGAGTTAATACTGGCAATGGACACGCAAAATTTAGCCGACCTACAAGCCATTAAAGACAGTCTATCGGATACAGATGACAATTTAGCAAAGTTGGCGTTATTCAGTGAAGAAGACCCTACTTATGGCGGCGATGACGTGCCAGACCCTTATAAAGGCGATAGCGATGCCTTTGAAGAAGTGATTGAACGGATTGAGTCAAGCGCACAGGCTTGGATCGAAAGTTGGAAGACTTGCTAGCGAGACCGTCCATATTTATGCTACTTTTATAGACTGTATCCTTTATAATAAACAACGCATCATTTTTTGTTTATTTGCCCCATAGGCTATGTTATGACCTCAGCTGTGCATCTTGAATCCCGCGACCAACACCCTGTATCAACTGAGTTACCGATTGACTTATTCAGTGCTCAGGCGGTCGATTTGTCGCATGGTAATACTATGGCGTTGGCCTGTGTCGCTGACGCTGTCGTGACCTTGACAGACGAGGCGCAGCTAGACGTTTTTATGACAAGCTATGTCAATAATTCTGGGCATAAGCCATCGTTATTCGTCTTATCTGGCGGTAGCAACGTGTTATTGCCCGCGCAGTTAACGGCGACGGTATTACAGCCACAGATGCGTGGTATTCATCTGACTACTCAAACTGACGATTATGTTGATATTGAGGTGATGGCGGGTGAGAACTGGCATGATTTAGTGGTTCATACTGTTGAGCAAGGCTGGTATGGATTAGAAAATCTAGCACTGATACCTGGTCTAACGGGTGCAGCACCAGTACAAAACATCGGCGCTTACGGTGTCCAACTAGAGGACTGTTTACAGTACGTCCGTGCTTATCATTTACCAACTCAAACGTGGCATCGTCTATCGCTGACAGACTGCCAGTTTGGCTATCGCGATAGTATTTTTAAGCGCACGCCCAATACATGGTTGATCAGCCGCGTTGGCTTTAGACTGCATACCGATGCCAGCAGAATCCTAGATAATTATGGCGATGTACAGACAGTAGCGCAGCGCTATGCTGAACAGCAACATCGTGAGCAACCCACTCCCGCCGACGTCATGCAAGCCATTATCGATATTCGTCAGCAAAAACTCCCTGATCCTAAGCAGCTGCCTAATTGTGGCAGTTTTTTTCAGAATCCTATTATTCCTCAAGCACAGTTTACTGCCCTACAACAGACTTATCCTGCTATCGTTGGCTACCCTATGCCCGAGGCAATGGTAAAGGTTGCTGCTGGTTGGTTGATTGAACAGGCTGGTTTAAAAGGTGGCGGTATCGCCCCTATTGTCACCCATCAGCAGCAAGCACTGGTACTGACCAATCACACCCCTTATCGAGCCACCCAAGATGATGTGGCGACAGCTCAGCGCTATATCGCTGCTACCGTATATGAAAAATTTGCCATTCAGCTATCGCGTGAGCCTGTTTGGATAAATGCAGACGGCTCCATTGGGTATGATGAGCATGTGGTCTAAGCGGCTATTATCTAAGCGATTATGGCGATACTATTTGCGATCAGCCGAACGTATGGTGAAGCTGTTTCGCATCATTAACGTCACCTTTTTGCTCGGCTCAACCTCTGTCATTTTAGTGCTCATTAGCCTATTCACTCCGCTATTTTCGCAAGCGGTCGTTTATGTATTTATGCTTTTGCCATTGCCCAGCATGCCATCGGTCGCAAAGAGTTCTCCACCTACCGCTTATGTGGTTTTGGGTGGTGGTCTAACCAACGATCACGACAACCAAATTATCCTCAATAATTACAGTCTCAATCGTGCTCGTACCGCTGCCACTGCTTATCATGATTTACCCTTGCCTATTGTTCTCAGTGGTGCCGAAGCACCTTGGCTCGGTCAATGGCTCATCGAGCATGGCATTGATGGTCTGATAAGCGAAAACGCCAGTATGAATACGTGCGAAAATGCCCGCTTTACGGCTAAGCGCATTCCGCTACATCATGTTTATCTCATTACTGATGGCTACCATATGGCACGTGCCCGCAGACAATTTGCTCTAAATGGTATCAATAGCACGCCCATCGAGGCACCATTACCCGTCAGGCGTGACTGGATGAAACCAGCACAAAACCTGAGTCACTCACGGCGTGCCGTTTACGAAATCGCGGCCTACTTGCGAGATGTGATACGTCCGCAGATAGACTGTCGCCATGCGAATGACGTGACGTCCGAACAGCTATTGACACCCAGAGGTAATGCCGCAAAAACGCCTGTGCAATAACGTCAATAATTGGTTCATGCCATGGTTGATTGCCGTGACTTATATTTTCCAATGATTCGCTACATCACTTTTACCTCTACAAGTCATCCATTACACTGATGACAAGTGTATTATAATGTCAGAAACTGCTATTCAAGAGGTTTGCCATGCTCAGTATATTTTTATTAATTCCACTAAGTTTAATGCTGTTTGTGGTCGCCATCTGGGCAGTGCGTTATGCGGTCAAATCAAACCAATTTGAAGACTTAGACAATGCTTCACAACGCATTATATTAGATGATCGTCAAGAACGTCGACAAACCATGCAAGCTCATGAGCCGTCAGCACCAAGTACGCAAATTGACAGTACTATCCCGCTAGATGATGCTATCAATGATCAATCAGCTCATACTGATATCACGGCGATTGCGCCTGCTGATATTGATAACACACCCAAAACATAGCTTTAAAAACATTTTGCCTTTGCACGCCTTGCTGTTCATTTTTTTCTCAGTGACCAACTATAAAAGTAGGCTCACCTTTCGCCATTTTTAGGAGAAGTACCCCATGACCACAGCTTTACTCGTTGCGGCATTACTAATGGGATTTTTTGGTTCACCGCATTGTTTAGGTATGTGCGGCGGTTTGGTGACGGCTTTTGGTCTGTCTATGAAAGACGTTAGCCCCGCCAAACGCCGTGCTCTTGTGGCCACCTATCATTTAGGGCGTCTTAGCAGCTACGCGTTATTGGGTTTAGTCGCAGGTCTGATTGGTACGACCGTACTAGAGCCATTGATGCGAGGCAATAATATGCCGCGTATCTTATTAGGCCTCGTGCTGGTTTTTGTTGGTGTGACCATGCTTGGCGCGCCATTTCTGACCAAACTTGAGCGCTATGGCATGCGTTTTTGGCAGTATCTCAGTCCACTGCGTCAAAAAGTGTTTCCTTTAAACACCTTTCCACGAGCATTAGCCGCTGGTCTGTTGTGGGGGTTTTTGCCTTGCGGTTTGGTTTACGGCGCTCTACTGATTGCAGTGGTTGCCCATGACCCATTAAGCGGTGCAGCATTGATGTTCGTCTTTGGTCTGGGTACAGTACCAATGCTGGTTGCGACACACGAAACCGTTGGCTGGCTACGCGACAAAATTGGACGCTTTCGTCTACGCCAGATGAATGGCGCACTGATGGTAGTGTCAGGTATGGCCGTCATTGTCGTGCCCTTAGTTATGGCAAATATGCATGGTGGGCATGATATGTCCAATATGCATGGCGATCATATGCAGATGAATGATTCACAAATGATGGACATGCCCATGGATGGATCGATGAATCATGGCAGCCATTCTGCGACGACGACTGATGCAGATACCAATGCCCATCATGATATGAGTCAAATGAATCATGACATGACACCCGCTATGGATGACACCATGAATCATAGCATGCACGATATGGACAGTATGACCAGCGAAGCAGATATGCAAAATCATCATGAAGCGATGATGGAATCTGCTGAATAAAGAATCAGAAGTCATAATCAAAAAAAGCCCTTAACATCAATCATGACGTTAAGGGCTTTTTTATTCATACTGTCCCATCCTAGAATGAGTTGATATATTTTAGGCGATATTATGTCAAACCTAGAGAGTAACAGAGCTAAGCGCAG
>NZ_CAJHBP010000028.1:0-38091 GCF_904846665.1 Psychrobacter sp. Pi2-51 | reverse complement strand
TGTCAGAGTAATCTGATCAGAGTTAAGCAGTTCGTGAAAAGCCGCTCTCTTTATTGAGGGTGGCTTTTTTTTGGGTGGTAGAAGGTTGTTTTAGAACTCTTAGAGAGATTTAAATTGAATGCCATATCTGCTATGTCTCCTATTGTAATATAGTGCTTGGCTTGTTATATTAATGCTGCTTCTTACGAAGCATTTTTTACGAAAAGAGCGTTTGTTGATTAGAAAAATTATCTAAAATATACAATTTTAACGCTAAAGGCTTGCATTCTATGCTCAATATTGTATAATGCTGTCCTTTACACCCATAGGCGATTGGCTCAATTGGTAGAGCATCGGTCTCCAAAACCGAGGGTTGTAGGTTCGAGTCCTACATCGCCTGCCATCTTCTTATCACATCTTTGTTACACCTCACCATCTCCGAAGCGAGTTCTTTATGAGCAATAATCAAGATAACCTCGAGAATAAGTTATCTGATGCCAAGGCGGGTGCTGGTGGAATGCTGTCTAAAGGTCAGCACATCTCAGCAGGCAATCAAACGACGGCTGTTGAAGTGGCTAAAACTGGCTCAATGAAAGATGTGGTTCTGTGGCTACTTGCCGCAGCAGTTTTAATTGGGGCGACGTTAGTTAATCAATATTTACCTGGCTATTGGCAGCCTGCCAATGATGTCTGGGTACGTATTGGTATTATCGTTGCCCTTATTGTATTTGCTTTAGTCTGTTTAGCATTAACGCATCAGGGTCGCGCTTTTAAAATATTATTAAAAGATGCTGCCGTTGAATTACGCCGCGTGACATGGCCAGGCAAAGACGAGACTTTTCAGTATACTTGGCAAGTTCTTGTGATGATTGCCATTGTTGGATTTCTAGTTTGGTTATTAGATAATTTCTTCAACTGGTTCGTTGGCCTCTTTATTGGTTAATAGCACGTATTAGTGCATATTAACCCAAAATTTACTTATAATGATCAGGAGCGTGACATGCGTTGGTATATTGTCCAAGCGTTTTCAGGATATGAAAAGCAAGTACAGCGTTCATTAACTGATCGTATTAATCGTAGTGACTTCGCTGAATCATTCGGTGACGTATTGGTTCCTACTGAAGAAGTCGTCGAAATGAAAGACGGCAAAAAGCGTAAAAGCGAGCGTAAATTCTTTCCAGGCTATGTATTGATTCAGATGGAAATGAATGACAACACTTGGCACATCGTCAAAGATTGTCCACGTATTATGGGTTTCATCGGTGGTACACCTGAAACACCAGCGCCAATTACCCAAGTAGAAGCAGATCGTATTTTAAACCGTTTGAATCAGACTGAAACTGACCCACGTCCTAAGACTCTGTTTGAGCCGGGCGAAGAGTTGTTGGTTATCGATGGTCCATTTACTGACTTTAAAGGGTTGGTTGAAAAAGTGGATTATGAAAAGTCTAAACTACATTTAACGGTAAACGTATTTAATCGACCGACTCAGGTCGAGCTTGAGTTTAGTAAAGTTGAGAAGCTAGACTAAACCCGTAAAAATTCATCAACCGGGGAGCTGTTAGTCAATAAGGTTTATACCACGTTGATTTGGCGCTATTACCCATTTAGGAGAGTATCATGGCTAAGAAGATTGATGGTTACATCAAACTGCAAGTGCCTGCAGGCAAAGCAAATCCTTCACCACCGATTGGTCCAGCATTGGGTCAAAAAGGCGTGAACATCATGGCATTCTGTAAAGAATTTAACGCTGCAACCTCAAACCAAGAGCCGGGTCTACCGATTCCTACTGAGATCACTGTATATAGCGATAAGTCTTTTACCTTTATCATGAAGTCACCACCAGCTGCGTACTTACTACGTAAGGCTGCTGGTATCGCTAAAGGTTCTGGTACGCCAAACACCGCTAAAGTCGGTAAAGTTGACCGTGCACAATTAGAAGATATCGTTAAGACTAAAGATGCAGATTTGACTGCTGCTGATCTTGATGCTGCTGTTCGTACCATCGCTGGTACTGCACGTTCAATGGGTATTACCGTGGAGGGTGTGTAAATGAGTAAACTTACTAAGCGTCAAAAGTTAATCGCTGAGCGTGTAGAAAACGAAAAGTTATACACGATTGAAGAAGCGGTTCAAATCTTAAACGATTTGCCAGCACTAAAATTCAAAGAGTCTATCGACATTGCAGTAAACTTGGGCGTTGACCCACGTAAATCTGATCAAGTCGTTCGTGGCGCTACCAACCTACCTGCTGGTACTGGTAAAACCAAACGCGTTGCTGTATTTGCTCAAGGTGCTGCTGCTGAAGCCGCCAAAGAAGCTGGTGCTGACATCGTTGGTTTCGAAGACCTAGCAGAACAAATCAAAGCTGGCAACATGGACTTTGATATCGTTATTGCTGCTCCTGATGCAATGCGTGTTGTTGGTCAGTTAGGTACTATCCTAGGTCCACGTGGCCTAATGCCTAACCCAAAAGTTGGTACAGTAACGCCAAACGTTGCTGAAGCTGTGAAAAATGCTAAAGCTGGTCAAGCACAGTATCGTGTAGACAAAGCGGGTATCATTCATACTACTATTGGTCAAGTTGGTTTCACTGCTGAGCAAGTTATTCAAAATGCTGAAGCATTAATCACAGATCTAAAACGTGCTAAACCTGCTACGTCTAAAGGTACTTTCATTAAGAAAATTACCTTGTCTAGCACTATGGGTCCAGGTATCACTATTGATGCTGTTCCTTATCGCACTGCTAAATAATTAAGTATTCACTCTTCAAATATTTTGAATAATGCGTACAAAAAAATTCTAAAAAATTAGGTCAGCGTAGCATATGCTACGCTGTCTAAGACCGTAGGTAGAGAGTGGTTTAGTGTCATAGATAGCAATTTTCGAATGGTTAAATATGATAACAAGCTGCTTTTTTTAATCGACCACAGATGAAAATCTTAGTTGTCCTACGCAGACGGTGATCCACCCAGTTGTTGATAAAAGCCGATAGTTCAATCTATCACTTGATGTCATTCTGATAACGGTGCCGTAATCAGTCGTTACGAGTAGGTTTTATTTTTATAGAATTTATGAATAACGTGTCGTATCAAGTCAGTCTAATTCAGTGGTTTAGTAATTGAAAATTTCGATTTTTAAGAATTAAAGTACTGAGCAGACTGATAAGATTAAAGGAGTCAACTTATGGCATTAACGCTAGAGCAAAAACAACAAGTTGTGGCTGAAGTGTCTGAAGTTGCTGCTAATGCTTACTCAGCAGTAGCTGCCGAATATCACGGTATTGGTGTTGCAAAGCTTACTAAGCTGCGCGAACAAGCCCGTGAGAAAGGCGTGATTTTGAAAGTGGTAAAAAATACCCTAGCAAAACGCGCTTTTGAAGGCACTAAGTTTGAGAGCATGTCAGACCGTATGACTGGTCCACTACTTTTGGCTTTCTCTATGGAAGATTTGGGATCTGCCGCTCGAGTCGTTTTCGACTTTAGCAAAGATAACAAAGCTTTAGAGACCAAATTGGTATCAGTCGGTGGTGTTGTTTATGGTCCAGAAGAGCTAGAGCGCGTATCGAAGCTACCAACTCGCGACGAAGCAATCTCTATCTTGATGGCTACTATGAATGCACCAGTGACCAAGCTTGTCCAGACTATGAACGCTGTTCCTGGCAAGTTCGTTCGCACTGTAGCGGCAATCAAAGACGCAAAAGAAGCTGCTTAATTGCTTGTTTTAACGTAACTTTGACATCGCTGATTGTACTTTATTGCCAACACTATTTGAACATTTGGCAAACAATCAAAGCGATATTAAAATCAATTAAATTTTATCAGATAACGGAGAGTTCTCATGGCACTATCTAAAGATGATGTGTTAAACGCAATCGCTGAAATGTCAGTAATGGATATCGTTGAGTTAATCAGCGACATGGAAGAAAAGTTCGGCGTAACAGCTGCTGTTGCTGCTGCACCTGCTGCTGCTGGCCCTGCTGCTGCTGCTGCTGAAGAAAAAGACGAGTTTGACGTAGTTCTTGCCAGCTTTGGCGAGAAGAAAGTTGGCGTAATCAAAGCCGTACGTGAAGCTACTGGTCTTGGCTTGAAAGAAGCGAAAGATTTGGTTGAAAGCGCTCCAGCTCCAATCAAAGAAGGCGTTAACAAAGCTGAAGCTGAAGAGTTGAAAAAGAAACTTGAAGAAGCTGGTGCAACTGTTGAACTAAAATAAGCTGAGCTTATCTTAGTGTTGTACAAAAAAAGCTGGTAATGCCTTGCATTGCCAGCTTTTTTTTATTATAATTCGTAGCTTGACCTTTTGTGTCTGCCAACATACGTATGCAACAACACGGTGGATACCCATCAAAAGGACAGACGATAGCTATGCAAATAAACACAGTGCAAGCACACATACCAGTTTTTGAAATCAGTTAATATCAGCTAAACGTCCATAGATGTTTGGCATTTTTTTGTGTCTGCATGCTTTCCCATTAACACTATAGTTTATACTGATTCTAAAAGTTATAGTTACCCCAATTATTATTAATTCTGAAAAGCTGTTAATCTTAGGTTATCCATTTAGCATGGTTTTACTGTCAGTAGGTAGGCTCGTAGACGGTATATATCAGCGACGACATTGGTTTTGATGGTAAGTAGATTAGGATAACCCTAATAGAAGTTGTTTCTTCTCAAGAGTATTGGTAAGTATTAACCTATAAATCAATTTATTATAGATTGACTTATATTGAAACTGTCGGTCTAAACCATCATATAGAGTGGCTTAGATACCGATGATAAGACTAGATTGATTTGTAAGATTAAATGCAGTTGTAACATTAAATGCAGTTATAACATTAAATGATAGTGTCATAGTGGCGCACTGATGAAGCACATACCAATGTATCACCTGTACGAATGGATAAACAGTCACTAACTGAGTATTAACACCCGTTTTATATTATCGTTTACGTTGCCAAGTTTGCATAATATTAATATCAAATAGTATTGATGCACGCTGGCCACGCTTTCAATTTGTTTCCACGTTTACTGTAAGGACTCTCGATGGCATATTCTTATACTGAAAAAAAGCGTATTCGCAAAAGTTTTGCTGAATTGCCCACTGTGATGGACATTCCCTATTTACTGTCTATTCAAGTAGATTCCTACGAGCAATTTTTGCAAGAGCATAAAAAGCCAAAAGCTCGTGAGAATAGTGGCCTGCAAGCTGCGTATTCCTCTATTTTCCCAATTGAGAGTCACTCTGGTAATGCTGAGTTACAATTCGTTGAATATTATTTGGGCGATCCTGAGTTTGATGAGCGTGAGTGTATCTTACGTGGCTCAACGTTTGCAGCACCAATGCGTGTCAAGATCCGCTTAATTATCAAAGATAAAGACAGCAAAGACAAAGACAGTAAAGCGGCAATCAAAGATATCCGTGAGCAAAGCGTCTATATGGGTGAAATCCCATTGATGACCCAAAACGGTACCTTTATTATCAATGGTACTGAGCGTGTTATCGTATCGCAATTACATCGCTCACCTGGC
This sequence comes from Psychrobacter sp. Pi2-51, assembly GCF_904846665.1. NCBI lineage: Bacteria > Pseudomonadati > Pseudomonadota > Gammaproteobacteria > Moraxellales > Moraxellaceae > Psychrobacter > Psychrobacter sp. Pi2-51. Next base: position 32,584 of record NZ_CAJHBP010000028.1, on the reverse strand, counting down.
GTGTTCTTTGATCATGATAAAGGCAAGTCACATTCAAGTGGTAAAGTGCTTTATAACGCCCGTATCATCCCTTACCGTGGTTCATGGCTTGACTTTGAATTTGATGCAAAAGACTTAGTTTTTGCTCGTATTGACCGTCGTCGTAAATTACTGGCATCTATTATCCTTCGTGCCCTAGGCTTGAGCACTGCTGAAATCTTAGATCTTTTCTTTGATAAAGTAGCGGTTTATAAAGGTGAAGAGCAGTTTGAGATTGATCTGGTTGCAGATCGTCTGCGTGGCGAGATGGCTCAGTTCGATATCGTATCACCTGAAGGTGACGTCATCGTAGAGCAGGGCAAACGTATCAATGCCCGTCGTATCCGTCAGCTTGAAGAAGCGGGTATGACTAAAATCTCTATCCCTGATGAATACTTATATGAGCGTATTTTGGCCGAAGACATCGTCGTTAACGATGAAGTCATCGCTAAAGCAAATACATTAATTGACCATGAATTATTGGTTAAATTAAGCGCGTTTGAAGCCAGTGACTCTATCAAAGAGTTCAGCATTCTGTTCACCAATGATATCGATCAAGGCAGTTATATTGCCGATACGTTACGTGCTGACAGTACTTCAAGCCGTGAAGAAGCATTGATTGAAATCTATAAAGTCATGCGTCCAGGTGAGCCACCAACGGTCGAAACTGCTGAAAAACTATTTGATAGCATGTTCTTTAACGCTGATCGTTATGACCTATCAAATGTTGGTCGTATGAAATTCAACCGTCGTCTTGGTTTAGAATTTGATAACACGGATGATCCAGATATCCAGCGCGAACGTAGCGTATTGACCAATGCCGATATCGTTAACGTGCTAAAAGAGCTGATCGAAATTCGTAACGGTCGCGGCGAAGTCGATGATATTGACCATCTAGGTAACCGCCGTATTCGTTCGGTTGGTGAAATGGCAGAAAACCAATTCCGTGTTGGTCTAGTGCGTGTTGAGCGTGCAGTTAAAGAGCGTTTAAGCTCAGCGGAATCTGATAACTTGTCACCACAAGATTTGATTAACTCAAAGCCTGTTGCGGCTGCGGTTAAAGAGTTCTTTGGTTCAAGCCAGTTGTCACAGTTTATGGATCAGAACAACCCGTTGTCTGAAGTTACCCATAAGCGCCGTGTATCAGCATTAGGACCCGGTGGTCTGACTCGTGAACGTGCAGGCTTTGAAGTACGTGACGTACATGATACCCATTATGGCCGTGTATGCCCAATTGAGACTCCTGAAGGTCCAAACATTGGTCTTATCAACTCATTGGCAACATTTGCTAAAACCAACAGCTTTGGCTTCTTAGAGACGCCTTATCGCCGTGTGGTTGATGGTAAAGTCACAGATGTTATTGAATATCTATCCGCCATTGAAGAAGTAGGTACAGTCATTGCACAGGCTGATTCACCAGTAACCGCAGAAGGCGCGTTATCTGATGAAATGGTCAGTGTGCGTAGCTATGGTGAATTCGTTCGCATGCCGCCAGAAAAAGTGACGCATATGGATGTGTCACCAAGTCAGGTCGTATCGGTCGCAGCAGGTTTGATTCCATTCCTAGAGCATGATGATGCTAACCGTGCCTTGATGGGTTCGAACATGCAGCGTCAGGCTGTTCCTACGCTACGTGCTGATAAGCCGTTAGTAGGTACGGGTATGGAGCGTCACGTTGCTCGTGACTCTGGTGTTTGTGTCATCGCTAAGCGTGGTGGTGTGATCGAAGACGTTGATGCCTCACGTGTTGTGGTTCGTGTAAATGAAGATGAGATGATTGCTGGTGAAGCCGGTATTGATATCTATAACTTAGTTAAATATACGCGTTCTAACCAAAACACTTGTATCAACCAACGTATTATCGTGAACCAAGGCGATGCTATTGCTGTAGGTGATATCTTGGCTGATGGTCCTTCAACGGATCTTGGCGAGTTGGCATTGGGTCAGAACATCCGCATCGCATTTATGCCGTGGAATGGTTACAACTTCGAAGATTCAATCTTGTTATCTGAAAAAGTGGTTAAAGAAGATCGTTTCACCACTATTCATATTCAAGAATTGACTTGTGTAGCGCGTGATACCAAGCTAGGTACTGAAGAGATTACTGCTGATATTCCAAACGTTGGTGAAGCGGCGCTATCAAGCCTTGATGAAGCGGGTATCGTTTATATCGGTGCTGAAGTTGACGCTGGTGATATCTTAGTTGGTAAAGTGACGCCAAAAGGTGAAACGCAACTAACGCCAGAAGAGAAACTCCTCCGGGCTATCTTTGGTGAAAAAGCGGCTGATGTTAAAGACACGTCATTACGTGTTCCAACATCAAGCAAAGGTACGGTTATTGACGTTCAAGTCTTTACCCGTGATGGCGTCGAAAAAGATGCGCGTGCAAGAGCGATTGAAAAATCACAGCTTGATAGCTACCGTAAAGATTTAAAAGAAGAGCTACGTATCTTTGAAGAAGCCGCTCGTGGTCGTATTGGTAATTTGCTTGATGGTCAAAAAGTCAGTGGTGGTTCAGGTCTAAAAGCCGGTACAGTGATGGCATTGGCTGATATGAAAGATATGAGCCTTGAGACTTTGCTTGATATTCAGCCAGTTGAAGAAGAAATCTCTGAGCGTCTAACGCAAATCGCTGATTACTTAGTTGATAAGCAAAAAGACATCGATGTGAAGTTTGCTGAGAAAAAACGCAAATTGACTGCTGGTGATGACTTGCAACATGGCGTACAAAAAATCGTTAAGGTATATCTAGCGGTTAAGCGTCGTATTCAGCCTGGTGATAAGATGGCTGGTCGTCATGGTAACAAAGGTGTTGTATCGCGCATTATGCCGGTTGAAGACATGCCTTATGACGAAAATGGTAATACCGTTGACATCGTACTGAACCCACTAGGTGTTCCATCTCGTATGAACATCGGTCAGGTGCTAGAGACGCATTTGGGTATGGCAGCAAAAGGTTTGGGCGAGAAAATTGATGGTATGCTCAAAGCACAAGCCGCGATCAAAGAATTACGTGATTTCCTAGACCAAATCTATAACAAAGTAGGCGGTGAACAAGTTGATCTAGATAGCTTGAGTGATGACGACATCATGGCGTTATCAGACAACTTGCGTGGCGGTGTACCGATGGGCACGGCAGTATTTGATGGTGCGCATGAGCATCAAGTCAAAGACTTGCTAGAGCTTGCTGGTCTAGCCAGAAACGGTCAGCAGACGTTATATGATGGTCGTACGGGTCAGAAGTTTGATCGCCAAGTAACCGTCGGCTACATGTATATGCTCAAGCTTAACCATTTGGTTGATGACAAAATGCATGCACGTTCAACCGGTTCTTATTCACTAGTGACGCAGCAGCCACTTGGTGGTAAAGCACAGTTCGGTGGTCAGCGCTTCGGTGAGATGGAAGTCTGGGCACTAGAAGCTTACGGCGCGACTTACACGCTGCAAGAGATGTTGACAGTGAAATCGGATGATGTCGAAGGCCGTACCCGTATGTATAAAAACATCGTCGATGGTGAGCAATATATGGATCCAGGTATGCCTGAATCGTTTAACGTCTTGACCAAAGAAATCAAATCATTGGGTATTAACATTGAGTTAAAACAAACCCATTAAGAATGGCTGGCTGACTGAATTAAGATTATTGCAGTCAGTTATTAACCTTAGTGGTTAGCTAAAAGCAGTATGCTAAATTGCTGCTGCTTTTAGCCATTTATCTCAACCCTATTCATTGCCTTCATTCATCTTATCCGCGTTAATAGTACGCTGTCAGATGATTATAAAGATAACGGAGAAGCAACTTGAAAGATTTACTCGATATCATGCAAAGCCCTACCGGCAACGGTAATCAAGAGTTTGATAGCATTCAAATTACTTTGGCCTCACCTGACGTGATCAAGTCATGGTCGCATGGTGAAGTGAAAAAACCTGAAACCATTAACTATCGTACGTTTAAGCCTGAGCGTGATGGTCTTTTTTGTGCCAAAATTTTTGGCCCAGTAAAAGATTTTGAATGTCTATGTGGTAAGTACAAACGCCGTAAATTCCAAGGCGTTATCTGTGAAAAATGTGGCGTTGAAGTCACTACCGCCAAAGTCCGTCGCGATCGCATGGGTCATATTGACCTAGCCAGTCCTGTGGCGCACATTTGGTTCTTAAAATCATTACCAAGCCGCATCGGTCTCTTACTAGACATGACGCTACGTGATATTGAGCGCGTTCTATATTTTGAAAGCTATATCGTTACTGAGCCAGGTCTGACTTCTTTAGAGAAGTACCAATTGCTTGACGATGAAGACTACTACCGAGCGCTTGAAGAGTTTGGCGACGAATTCACTGCCAAGATGGGTGCAGAAGCAGTACAAGACCTATTAAAAGATATCGACTTAGATTTAGAAATTGATGAGCTGCGTGAAGCGATTCCGCAAACGGGTTCTGAAACTAAGCTTAAAAAGATGTCTAAGCGTCTTAAACTATTAGAAGCATTCCGTGATTCTAATAACAAACCTGAATGGATGGTTATGACCATCTTGCCAGTACTACCACCAGATCTACGTCCTCTAGTACCACTAGAAGGTGGTCGTTTTGCGACTTCAGATTTGAATGATTTGTATCGCCGTGTGATCAACCGTAACAACCGTCTCAAGCGTCTGCTTGAGCTGAGTGCCCCTGATATCATCGTACGTAACGAAAAACGTATGTTGCAAGAGTCAGTCGATGCGTTGTTAGATAACGGTCGTCGCGGTCGTGCGATTACTGGTAGTAATAAGCGTCCATTGAAATCTTTGGCAGATATGATCAAAGGTAAGCAAGGTCGTTTCCGTCAAAACTTACTTGGTAAGCGTGTCGATTATTCTGGTCGTTCGGTAATCGTTGTAGGTCCAACACTACGCCTACATCAGTGTGGTCTACCGAAGAAAATGGCGCTTGAGTTATTCAAGCCATTTACTTATAACAAACTATTATCTCATGGTTTGGCGACTACAATTAAAGCTGCCAAAAAGATGGTTGAGCGTGAAGAGCCGCAAGTGTGGGACATGCTGGCCATGGTTATCCGTGAGCATCCAGTACTTCTTAACCGTGCACCAACGCTTCACCGTTTGGGTCTACAAGCGTTCGAGCCAGTACTAATCGAAGGTAAAGCAATTCAATTGCATCCGCTCGTATGTACTGCATTCAACGCCGATTTTGATGGTGACCAAATGGCCGTTCACGTGCCATTGACGCTAGAAGCTCAGCTTGAGTCACGTGCTTTGATGATGTCGACCAACAACATCTTGTCACCTGCGAACGGCGATCCAATCATCGTACCGTCACAGGATGTGGTATTGGGTTTGTACTACATTAGCCGCTCATCAGTGAATGCTAAAGGCGAAGGCATGATCTTTGCCACCGTCAATGAAGCATTGCGCGCGATTGGCTCAAACGATTTGCATGTAAACGCGAAAATTAAAGTTCGTGTGACTGAAACGCATTTCGATGAAGAAGGCAACGAGACCAAAGAAATCAGTATCAAAGATACGGTTGCTGGTCGTTTACTTATCTGGAACATCATGCCTAAAGGTATGACGTTTGATGAATGTAACCAAGAGATGACGAAGAAAAACATCTCACGCTTGATCAACTCTTGCTATCGTAAAGTAGGCGTTAAAGACAGTGTTATGTTTGCTGACCAATTGATGTATCTAGGTTTTGCGCAAGCAACGCTGTCTGGTGTGTCTATCGGTTTGGATGACATGGTTATTCCACCGAGCAAAAAGCAAATCATCGAAGTTGCTGAAGGCGAAGTGCGCGAGATTGAAGATCAGTTTGAGCAAGGTTTTGTGACGGCTGGTGAGCGTTATAATAAAGTGGTCGACATCTGGTCACGTACCAATGACAAAGTCGCGAAGGCGATGATGGATAACTTGGCGACCGATAAAGTCATCAACGCGCAAGGTGAAGAAGAAGAGCAGAAGTCATTTAACTCTATCTTTATCATGTCAGATTCTGGTGCTCGTGGTAGTGCGGCACAGATTCGTCAGTTGGCTGGTATGCGTGGCCTGATGGCTAAGCCGGATGGTTCAATCATCGAGACACCGATTAAAGCCAACTTCCGCGAAGGTTTGACGGTACTACAGTACTTTATCTCTACGCATGGGGCACGTAAAGGTCTAGCAGATACGGCATTGAAAACCGCTAACTCGGGTTATTTGACTCGTCGTTTGGTTGATGTTGCACAAGATTTGGTTATCACCAGTGATGACTGTGGTACCGAGCAAGGCTTGCTCATGAAACCACATATTCAAGGTGGTGAAATCATCGAGAAACTCGGTGAACTAGTACTTGGTCGTGTGACCGCGCGTGATGTCACTTACAATGATGACGCTGATAAGATATTGATTCCAGCGGGTACATTGATCGATGAGCATTGGGTCAATGTGCTTGATGAAAACGCGATCGATGATATCTGGGTACGTTCAGTTATTACTTGTAATGTTGAGCATGGCGTTTGTTCACAGTGCTATGGTCGTGACCTTGCACGTGGTCATAAAGTGAATATCGGTGAATCAGTCGGGGTTATGGCCGCTCAGTCTATCGGTGAGCCGGGTACTCAGTTAACCATGCGTACGTTCCACGTGGGCGGGGCTGCAAGCTCAGCCTCTGTGGACAATAGCATCTCTGTACGTAATGCTGGTCAAGCGCATTTCGAAAACATGAAAACGGTTCAACATACCGATGGTCACCTAGTCATCGTATCGCGTTCTGCTGAAATTGCATTGACTGATGAGCTTGGTCGTGAGCGTGAACGCTATAAAGTTCCTTACGGTTCAAGCGTACTTGTGAAAGATGAAGATCAGGTCGAAGGTGGTCAAACCATCGCTAAGTGGGATCCGCACACGCATCCTATCATTACAGAATTTGCTGGTACAGCACGCTTCAGTGACATCACTGATGGCTTGACAGCTACCGTGAAGGTTGATGACGCGACTGGTATGAGCTCATTTGAGATTCTTGCTACTCGTGACCGTTCAAGCTCAGCAAAAGATTTACGTCCTGCGATTATCTTGAACACAGACGAAGGCAAAGAAGTGGTTTACTTCTTACCAGCTGAAACCATCATTCGTGTGAGCGATGGTGAAAAAGTAGCAGCCGGTTCGATCCTAGGCCGTGTACCACAAGCATCTTCAGGTACCAAAGATATTACTGGTGGTCTACCACGTGTTGCTGATTTGTTTGAAGCACGTCGCCCGAAAGATCACGCCATCATGGCAGAAATGTCAGGTGTGGTGAGCTTTGGTAAAGAGACTAAAGGTAAAAACCGCTTCATTATCACCAATGAAGATGGTGAAGTACATGAAGAGCTGATCCCGAAATGGCGTCAAATTAACGTCTTTGAAAACGAGACAGTTGCTCGTGGTGAAGTGATCGCTGATGGTCCACAAAACCCACACGATATCTTGCGCCTAAAAGGTCAAACGGCACTTGCTGATTATATCGTTAACGAAGTACAGGACGTTTATCGTCTGCAGGGTGTAAAAATCAACGATAAGCACATCGAAGTTATTATTCGTCAGATGCTGCGCAAAGTTGAAATTACCGATGGCGGCGATTCAAGTCACTTCAAAGGCGATCAGGTCGAGTACGCTGATATCAAAGCGTTGAATGCCAAACTAGAAGCGGAAGATAAATTCCCAGTACAGTTCGAGCGTCAATTACTAGGTATCACCAAAGCCAGCTTGGCAACGGAAAGCTTTATCTCAGCAGCGTCGTTCCAGGAAACGACTCGTGTGCTAACTGCTGCTGCCGTTACTGGTAAAGTCGATGAACTACGTGGTCTGAAAGAAAACGTCGTCGTTGGTCGCTTGATTCCAGCTGGTACTGGTCTTGCTTATCATAAAGCCCGTAAAGAGAAAGCGGATCAAAAGCTACAAGACAAAGATCTCAATGCAGCGTTTGATATGACTGCAAGCACTGATAGCAAAGACTTTGCAAGCTTTGATGAAGCATTTGCTCAAGAGTTAAATCAAGATAATTAATCGTATTAAGTATTTTGATTCATTCTTAATTTGATAAAAAAGCCAGCCTAAGTTGCTGGCTTTTTTGTGCGTATAAAAAGTTAAGAAAGGCATGGTGCTATTATCTAAAAAAATAGTACACTGGAAATACGCTCTAATTCACTACTCATAGAAGGATAGTTAGCAAATGGCAGGTAAAACTCGCGTCGCCAAATATCAAGCAGATCGAACCAATCAAAAGTTATATTTTTGTCGTTTATCTTGCCAATCTGCAGGAAGTACCAATGATAAGCAGTTATACCAAGCACACTGTGAGACTGCTATTTTTCATTTGCATGGTGCTTTATTAGCATTTATTCAGGAGTTGGGTTATTTCTATAGCTTAAATATGACAGCGCCAACTTTGCTCGATATTGAACAAGCACTGAGCGAGCGTACTCAAGTGTCACCTGAGATTCAGCGTTTGCAGCAACTGCAACAGCAAGGCTTTATCGCCAATATAGAACGTGCTTATCAGCGTTGTCTTTATGCAGTTCCGCCAGATACTATCGTCGATGAAGCGCCAAGCAGTCATTCAGCGTCACCAGACTTGATTGTCAATGTCGTCACTTTATCTAACCAATGGCTGCCTGATGAAGCAACGATACGGGAATGGCGTAATCAGCTTTTAGAGTTAATCGAACAACTGCGTGCAGGTATGGTTGAATTCTAATAGTAAGTGCACTAGAAAATCTATTCTTTGATCGCTATTTATTGAACCATTTGAAAGGACGATTAAGTAGGGTAGGCCATAGTCTAAAGCACATAAAAAAGGCTTATTCAGTCATTACTGAATAAGCCTTTTCTTATTAACTAAAAATAGTCTTGTTTGTTACTCTGGCATCGGAGGCATACGTTCGACAGGGGTAACCGTTAAAGGGTTTTGTGGCACGCTATCGGCGTTATTATTGCTTGGCTGTGACACGGGCGAACGCTCAGGTTCTGATGGCTTACGTTGCTGTGCTTTGGTCTTGACGGGTTTGGCTGACGCGCTAGTATCGGCATCAACATCTTCGCTGTCAACAATGCCATCATCTGTCATTTCTAGGATTTGTTGCATCTGTTTCTTAGATTTGGCACGGTTGTTAACAGACACCCATTGATTAGGCACATCTTTAAGCTGCGCTCTCATAAAGTCCATCCATACAGGCAGCGCCGCCACGCCACCATACTCACGGCGACCCATGGTTGATGGTTGATCAAAACCCATCCATACGACAGTAGTATTAGTAGGATGAAACCCTGCAAACCATGCGTCTTTCGCATCGTTGGTTGTACCAGTTTTACCACCAATATCATCACGTCCCAACGCTTTTGCTCGTACAGCTGTACCACGCTGCACGACATCACGCAAGATATCAGCCATATCGTAAGCCACTCTTGGCTTCAAAATACGCGGTGCTTGCATGGCAGTAATGTACTGCACGACAGGTGCTTTCAAACGATCTGAGGCTGGACTCCCATCATAAATATTTAAATCAAGCGCCTCGTTATCTTTTGCCGTATTGTCGCTATTTTCTGCATTGAGGTCAGCAGCTGATTTATTCTCTGCTGCTTTGTCTTTAGCGTTGACTTTTTCCTCTTTTTTAGCAGCAAGCGCTGCATTCTCTTTTTCTATTTTTGCCTCATAATCTACGATAAGCTTTTTATTGAGATTTTCAAGTTGTTCGTTAAAGCATACAGCACAAGCTTGCTGCGGATTGGCTTGGAATAACAATTTGTTGTCGTAGTTGTAGATCTGTTCTATAAAGTAAGGTTGAACACGGTGACCACCATTGGCGAACGTAGAGTAAGCCGTTGCCATTTGTAATGGCGTTGCTTGCCCTGCGCCTAATGCCAACGATAAAGTCGTTGGTAGCTTTTCTTTATCAAGACCGAATTCGTCCAATAGATTGCGGGCATCAGAGATACCAATAGCCTGTAATAAGCGAATAGAGACTAAGTTACGTGATAAATACAAGCCACGACGTAAAGTGATATCACCTAAGAAACGTTGATCAGAATTTTTCGGTTTCCAGTCACCTACTTGAATCGGGCGATCCGAGACAATACTATCTGGGCGATAGCCTTTTTCTAATGCAGTGGTGTAGACCAGCGGCTTAATCGTTGAGCCTGGCTGACGCCACCCTTGCAAGGCACGGTTGAACTTACTGTGGTTAAAGTCAAAACCACCAACCAATGCATTAACCGCTCCAGTTTCTGGATTCAAGGAGACCAGACTTCCTTGTATTTTAGGAATTTGTCCCAACTGCCAATTACCATTCGCGGTCGGTATCAAACGAATGATATCGTTTTTATTAACAATTTGGCGAGCATTGTCAGGAAAGTAACCGATACGATTAGCAGAAATATACTTGCGTGCCCAGCTCATCCCAGACCAACCAACAGTCACATTCTCACCAGAGGGCATTGTCGCCTCAAAACTGCGAGCATTCACTTTGGTGACTTTGGCAGGAGTCATATTACTATAACGACGGAAATTTTCTAGCGGTTCATCATTTGCTTCAGCCCCGCGCCAACCATGACGATGTTCGTAAGCCACCAAACCTGTCAGTATCGCCGCTTCCGCATCTGTTTGTGCTTTGCTATCAACCGTAAGGCGTACCCGCCATCCACTATGCATCACTTGCTCACCATAGCGATCAACTAAGGTAGAGCGTGTCATTTCTGCCAAATAAGGCATATTAACGTCTAGCTTTTCTTGATATAAATTGATGGCTACCGGAGAGTTTACCGCTTCGTCGTGTTGCGCTTTATTGATATAGCCCAGCTCAAGCATACGGCCAATGATCCAGTTACGGCGAGTAAGGGCGCGGCTAGGGTTGGCAACAGGGTTATATTTAGAAGGGGCTTTTGGCAGACCTGCTAACATTGCCATCTCAGCAATATTCAGGTTTTCTAACGATTTACTATAATATTTTTTGGCAGCGGCACGAATGCCATAAGCCCCTTCACCGAGGTAAATTTTATTAACATAGAGAGTCAAAATATCATTTTTACTGAGTTCGTCTTCAATCTTACGAGCCAAAAACAATTCCGTCAATTTACGATTTAAGGTACGTTCTGGACTTAAAAAGTAATTTTTGGCAACCTGCATGGTGATGGTAGAGCCACCAGTTTGGCTGTCATCGTCAGTCACCACTTCAGTCACCGCGCGACCAAGACCTTTAATACTAATACCACTATGCTGGAAAAAGGCCGCGTCTTCTGCCGCTAAAAAAGCATGCGTGAGATCTTCAGGAATGTCATCAAAAGTAACAGGTAGGGAGAGACGATTGCCATACTGACCGATTAATTTATCATCTCGGCTATAGATCTGTAATGGCATCTCTAAATTGGCAGTTTTGATTTCTTGGGTACTAGGCAAGGTGGGTGATAGGTACATCGCCATCCCATAGAAACCAATAGGCACAGCAAGCGCTAAGATAACGGCGAGCGCCAGACAGGCAATGAAAAGCCCCACCAAAAAGCGAATGAGACGAACGGTAGCATTTTTTTTAGCCATAATGAGACTTATCAATTAAAATTTGCAACAAATGAGGCATTATACCTTGAACAAAATAGGGAGGTCATAATAAATGTGTAAGTTGACCTTAATAACTTATTTAAATGCTTGAATCTATCTGGTAAGTAAAGTATTGTACTAAAATATTACAAATCACTATCAGATTGTACACTTAATATAAGGTATAGAGTTTGTGAGGCTATTTACTTCCAAGAGTCGACATTTGATTGGCATAGATATCTGTGCTACTTCGGTCAAATTGGTTGACATACAGCGCCAACAAGGGATGTTTCATCTAAAATCCTATGGTATTGAAAGACTACCGGAAGGCGTAGTCGTTGACAAACTTCTTGTAGATACTGAGGCAGTGGGTAATATTATAGCTGGCTTGGCGCGACGCTGTCAGGTAGTGGGCAGCGATGCCGCTGCCGCCGTCTCAGGCTCAGCAGTGATCACCAAAATCATTGATATGGATATGGTGCTAAGCGATATTGAGCGCGAAGCGCAAATCCGTCTGGATGCTGATCAATATGTGCCTTATCCCTTAGAAGATGTCAATCTGGATTTTGAAGTATTGGGCCCTTCTTTAGTAAATGACGAGATGGTACAAGTGTTGCTTGCTGCCTCACGCTCGGAAAATGTCGACCAAAGAGTTGATGCTTTAACCTTTGGTGGCTTGCAAACCAAGGTCATGGATATTGAAACACATGCTATTGAGCGTGCGTTCGGTTTGATGGCAGACAACTTGCCAAATATGCCAGAGATTGTCGCCTTGGTCGATATCGGACACAACCAAACCACATTATATATCGCCAAAAATGGCGAGTTTATATATAGCCGTGAACAGTTATTTGGTGGCTCTCAGCTCACAGAGGCGATACAAAATCGCTATGGACTATCGGCTGAAGAAGCAAATATTAGTAAACGTGCAGGTACTTTGCCTGATGATTACTATCCAGATGTATTGACCCCCTTTATAGAAAATACTATCCAACAAGTCACGCGCTCTCTACAGTTTTATTTTTCCTCGAGCCAATACAGTAGTATCGATCATATCGTACTGGCAGGTGGTAGTAGCTCTATTGCAGGTCTGGCCGGTATGGCGCAACAAAAACTGGGTGTGACTGTTAGTATTGCCAATCCTTTCACCAACATGACCATTGCGCCGCACATTGATAATGAGCAGCTGGTCATTGATGCCCCGAGTTTAATGGCCGCGTGCGGTCTTGCGTTAAGGAGCTTCGACTAATGGCTCGTATTAACCTACTGCCCTGGCGGCAAGAAGAACGCGCGCGTCGCAATAAAGAATTTCTTACTTTAGTAGTGGCGGTCACTTTATTTGCCTTACTAGCAGCGTTCGCTTCATGGAGCTATTTTAATAATGAGCTTGATGAACAACGCAATGCGAATGTACTGATTGAGCAAGAGAACGCTCGCTTAGACAAAGCATTGATCGAAATTGATAGCCTAGAGCAACGCCGTGAAGATATTATCTCTCGCATGCAGGTGATTCAAGATTTGCAAGGTCGACGACCTGTGCCTGTACGTCTATGGGATGATTTGGCCAAAGCCATTCCGCCTGCGCTTTATCTAAATAACTTAAAGCGCGAAGGCGATATCCTTACTTTGACGGGTCTTGCGGACAATCCAAATATCGTATCAAGTTTGATTCGTAACCTTGATAGTAGCAAATGGATGGGCAACTCAGCGGTCAGCAATATTCAGCAAAATATTAGCGCGTATACACCAGCGCCTGCGCTTAATGAGCCGGTAACAACTGATGGACAGCCACGTCCCGTTTATCCTGAGGACAGTTACGTACAGTTTGTCGTAACGACCAAGGTGCAATCAGAGACTGCTGTAGCCGTTGATGCTGATGGTAGTACTGGGCTGGGAGGTGAGTTATGAAGCTGAGCCGTAAAAAAAGCCTAATCAAGACTAAAAAGAGCGCTGTCAATCCTAAAAAACAGTTTGACTTGAATGAGTTTCGCCGCAGTTTTGAGTCTTTGGATTCTGAAAACTATGGCAGCTGGCCAGTTCCGGTAAAGATAACGGTCATTGGATTTATCATTGCACTGATAGCGGCGCTATCGTGGGCGCTACCGATTAGCAGCAAGATTGATGAGATTACTGCGGCAGAAAGTCAGCAGCAAACCTTACTTGATAGTTACCGTGAAAAAGAATCACGTGCACGTCACTTAAAAACTTATCAAGCACAGGTTGTCCAGATGGAGACGGAATTCAACACCTTACTTGACCAACTGCCAAAAGACACCCGCGTGTCAGAGCTGGTAGAAGGTATTAACATGACGGGTGTTGGCAGTAATATACGCTTCCAAGATATTTCTGTAGAGCCTGAGATTGAAAATGAATTCTTTATCGAGCAGCCTATTCGCATTGCAGCGTTAGGGGAATACCATCAGTTTGGTAGCTTTATCAGTGGTCTTGCTGCCTTACCACGCATTATTACGATGCACGATTTTGAAGTCAGTAATCCACAGCCTACTTTAGATGTGTTGCCGGAGCTGAATTTGGTATTACAAACCAAAACGTATCGCTCAAAAGAAGCGGCGCCTGAAGGTGAAGAGGCTGTTGCTACTGATGCCGCTACGACCGATGCTGCAGGAGGCAACTAATGAATATCAAAAAACTGCCCATGCTACTGATTTTAAGCACCGCTGCTTTATCAATCACAGGTTGTAGTGATCGTATTGGTATGGCAGAAAAGGCGATGACCGATATTCGCAATCAGCCTGCTCAGCCTATCGAGCCACCGCCAAAAGCTGAGCTGGTAGAAGATTTTGTCTATAGTGCCAGTACGCAGCGTAGCCCGTTTTTGCCGCCAAGCTTAGTCAATGTACAAGGTCCTAGCACCTCTATCGATGGCGTACGCCCTGATATCACCAGAGTAAAAGAACCGCTTGAGCAATATGAGCTCTCACAGCTGACTTTTCGTGGCGTCGTAATTTCGCCAGAAGGTCAGCAGTATGCACTTGTACAGCGTCCTGATGGTTCAGTTGCTAGTGTGAGAGTAGGTGATTATCTTGGATTAAATGACGGCCGTATTGTTGAAATCACGCCGACCCAGATTAATTTGATTGAAATTGTGCCAGACAGTCGCGCCGGGTTTATTGAAAAACCCCAGTCGCTGGTCTCCCCTATAAGTTAAGTCGGCAGATTTTTTGAGGAATAAATAATGACAGTACGCAATAACAAGGTAATGATGATGAGCAACCGCGTCTCTTCTGCTTTTGCCATTTCTGCATTGGCAATCAGCATGGTAGCAGTTAGTAGCAGCGCCCATGCCGCCCAGCGCATTAATAATGTCTCTGTGGTACAGACTGCACCAGCAGTGACACAAATGCGTTTAGGCTTTGTAGGCTTGCCAGTATTACCTGCTGCTTATCAGCTCGATGATCCTAGCCGTCTGGTGTTGGATTTTGAACAGGTGCAAAACGGACTTGCTAGTCGCTTCAACGAATACAATATTGGTATGGTAAATGATGTCACGACGTTAAGTAGTGACAGTACGACGCGTCTGATTGTTGGGCTTAAACAAGCGGGTAACTATACGACAGCGATTGATGGCAATGATCTGCTGTTAACCCTTACCGATCCTAGTCGCCCAGTCATCACCAATGACCCGATTCAAGACGTACTCAATGACAATAATGGCATTACCACGACGGCAGTGGTCACACCGATTGTAGAAACCAGTACCGCGCCTGTCACTTCAGTGAGAACAGTCGCAACTAGCACGACCGTGGTGAATAACCAAGTGCCGACGGATACAATGGTAGTGCGAGTCAATCCGCTACTAAATCCACAGCTTGCTGCCTCTCAAGTTAGTAAGCAGTATAGCTATGATGGCTTAACGGCGGTGAATTTTTCGGCAGGGAGTAACGGCGGTGGCAACGTCAGTATTGCGCTTGCCAACGAAGCGATTCCGGTTGATGTACAGCGCCAAGGCAATAAATTGGTCGTACGCCTAACTGGTAGCACGGTACCGAGAAACTTATTGCGTCGCTTGAATATTAATAGTGGTCTCGTTAGTAGTATTGATACCAAAAATCAAGGTCAAAATGGTGTTATCACCATTAATATGACTGAAGATTATGAGTATCAAGCGTATCAGTCGGGTAACCAGCTAAATGTCAGTATCAGTAAACCTGAGCTGCTACGAGAGCCAACACTGGAAGAGAGAGTGTACAGTGGCGAAGCGCTATCCATGGAATTCCAAGATGTTGAAATCCGTAGCGTCTTAGATATCTTAGCGCAGTTCACCGATATGAATATCGTCGCTAGTGATTCGGTGGCGGGTAACATCACCTTGCGTCTGATCAATGTGCCTTGGGATCAAGCGCTTGATATTATTCTAAAAAGTAAAAATCTGGGCAAACGCGAGAATGGCAATGTAATTTTAGTCGCGCCATCTACAGAACTTGCTGAACAAGAAGCGCGTGAGCTTGAAGCGCAGCAAGCGGTTGAATCTTATGCGCCACTGCGTACCGAATACATTCGCTTAAGCTATGCAAAAGCGCAAGATGTATTGACCCTTATTTCGCAAGGTAGTGGTTCATCTGGTGGCAGCAACACTGGCAATTCAAATGCTAATGACAACAATACCTTATTGTCTAATCGTGGAACGGTCACGGTTGATGAGCGTACCAATACTCTGATTATCAAAGATGTCGCGGATAGTATCGAAAATATCCACAATCTAATCAGCAAAATTGATATTCCGGTTCGTCAAGTGATGATTGAAGCGCGTATCGTTAGTGCGACTGATAGCTTTAGTAAAGAGATTGGTGTCCGTTGGGGCATTCTATCGAATGGCGCAGCGAATAACCGTAGCCTACTGGTCGGTGGTAGTAATCAGACTTTGGCAGATCTTAAGGATTTTGATATTGAAACGACGACTGTCAATGGTCAAACGGTTTCTTATCCTTCCTATGATATCAGCCGTCCCGATAACTTAAACGTTGATTTAGGCGTTGCCAATCCAGCGGGTAGTATCGCTTTTGGCTTGTTAAGTATGTCGGATGTGATGCTGGATCTTGAGTTGTCAGCACTGCAAGCTGACAATCGCGGTGAGGTCATTTCAACGCCAAAGATTTTGACAGCAGACAAACAAACAGCCAAAGTATCATCGGGTACGCAGATTCCTTACCAAGAAGCATCGGCCAGTGGCGCAACCACGACCAGCTTTAAAGAAGCGGCACTCAGCTTAGAAGCGACGCCAAACATTACACCAGACGGTAAAATTGGCTTGCAACTTGTTATTACCAATGGCACGCCAACGATTATCAATAATCAGGTAGCAATCGCCGAAGATTCAATCTCGACCAATGTCATCGTTGAAGATGGTCAAACCATCGTACTAGGCGGGGTCTTTAAAAATCGTACCACTAATGAGGTGTCTAAAGTGCCTTTCTTAGGGGACTTGCCTTACGTCGGTCGTGCATTCCGTCGTGATGTCCGTAGTAACTCTAAAGAAGAGCTACTGATATTTGTCACGCCAAAACTGATCAACGATGGTGTGAGCCGTTTAAATTAATAATCGTGTTATCGGTTATGAATCAAAAAAAGCAAGCCCTAGTGCTTGCTTTTTTTATGGGTAAGTTTTTGTGCGTGCGTGGATTTTACTCATAATAATCACTGCTCATTACTAGCCAGAATATCAATGACGTTGTATCATACCTAATTTAGCTGAGTGAGTGTTATGGTGGAGGAATTACCGTCGGTATTTTTAGTGGGGCCGATGGGAGCGGGGAAGACCACAATTGGCCGACTGCTTGCCAAGCAGTTAGGGCGGACATTCGTAGATAGCGATTGGTATATCGAGTCGCAAACCGGCGCTGATATTGCTTGGATATTCGCTAAAGAAGGCGAAGCGGGCTTTCGTGAACGTGAGACACGTGCCATTGATGAGCTGAGCCAGCAAAAGCAGATTGTCTTGGCAACGGGTGGTGGTGCTGTCATGGCTGCTGAAAATCGTGAATTTCTTAAGCAGCGTGGTATCGTGGTTTATCTCAATGCACCAGTTGATGTGCAAATGGCCCGCACTGCCAAAGATAAGTCGCGACCTTTATTACAACAGCCCAACCCCAGAAAAATATTGCAAGATTTATACAGTAAGCGCGATCCATTATACCGGCAAGTGGCTCATATCATTATGCCTACTGGTCATACATATCCTCGCCATATGGTCAATCAATTATTACAGCAGCTCGAATCCTTGTGTTGCGCGCCTTCTATAACACCAGACTCTAAAGAAGATTGAAGATAAAGAATAATAGACTATGGCGTGTCCTCAATTTAATCCCTTTAGCTCGCTATCGATTAAATTGAGGACACGCTCTAGATGTATAACGATACTCAGCTAATGTAACTTCACTAAAAATGCTCAGGGAGACTTTCATGGCAACGGCACTGTTTCATGATGGCTTAACGGTACACACACAAAGCCATGATTATCCAATCATCATTACTGAAAAATCTGCGGCAGAAGCTAGCAGTATGGCGAAGCAAGTCGCACCTTATATTAGCGGTCGCCAAGTATTGATTGTCACCAATGATATTGTGGCACCTTTATACTTAAAATCGTTAGAAGATGAGCTAGCACAGCAATTTACGGTAAAGGTCTGTGTGTTACCAGATGGTGAGCAATATAAGAACCAGACGAGTATTGACCAAATTTATGATGCCCTAATGGCTGAGCATTTCAATCGTGATGTTACGCTTATCGCACTTGGCGGCGGCGTGGTTGGTGATATGACAGGCTTTGCAGCCGCAAGCTTTATGCGCGGAGTGAATTTTATCCAAATTCCAACCACGTTATTGTCGCAAGTGGATTCAAGCGTTGGTGGCAAAACAGGCATCAATCATGCCCAAGGCAAAAATATGATTGGGGCTTTTTGGCAGCCGCAAATAGTACTTGCTGAGATGAGTACGCTAAAAACCCTACCAGCGCGTGAGCTTTCGGCAGGTCTTGCTGAAGTCATTAAATACGCCCTTATCATGGACGCGGATTTTTTGACGTGGCTTGAGCACAATTTATCGGCGATGATGGCTTTAGATTTGGCGGTACTTGGCGAGGCAGTTAAACGTTGCTGTCAGTACAAAGCCGATGTCGTCGCCCAAGATGAAAGAGAGTCGGGTGTACGTGCGTTATTGAACTTCGGCCACACTTTTGGTCATGTGATCGAAACCTATGAAGGCTACGGTAATTGGCTACATGGTGAGGCCGTTGCCGCTGGCATGGTACAAGCGGCTGAGCTGTCACAAAAACTAGGCTGGTTGACGAATGAGGACGTGGCTCGTATTAAGCGCGTTTTGACATTGGCCAATTTGCCTATTACCCCGCCTGCTATTGACGTACAAACGGCTTTAGACTTGATGGGTCATGATAAAAAAGTGAAACACGGACAAATCCGCCTTATTTTGCTAAAATCAATAGGTGAAGCTGTGTTGACCAATGATTTTGATGCCGAGCTTCTCACGGATGTCTTGTCACAACATAGCTCATGAGAACGTCAAATTTATTGATTGTCACTGTATTGGTATGAGCACAGATTTAAAGCGTTTAACTATATTTCACCAAGGATCTCCTCATGGCAGCATCTAGCTCGTCGACTCGCACCGCTGGCCAGTCATATCGTCGTCAAGCACTGATTTGGTTGTTAGTGACCCTAGTGTTGGGCGTTGCTACGGCTTTGGTCTGGATGTTTAGTCAAACACCAGCGATGGGTGCCAAGATTGAAAATGCCCCGATATCAGCCCCGCAAACATTAAGTGCCGAACTTGAGCAGCCATTAGCCATTGAGTCGCTACATGAACTAGATACGGATGTACAGCCGATCAGTTTTGATGCGACGGTTCGTGATTTACGCAGTTATCCTGATGAATTCAAAGACAAGCGTTATCTGCTGGCTAATAAAGGAAAATGGACCGTGCAGGTGATGAATGTTGCAGAAAACGAGGTGATTGTCAGTTATTTAGAAGGCCGTGAAGACCGTGAGAAGTTTTCGTACTTTCGCTATCTTGATGATAATAATCAGATCCGTTATATGCTGACTTATGGTTTGATGAGTAGTCCGCAAGAGGCTGTTGGTGCTGCCAAATTAATTGACTTTAGGCTACCGGCCAATGTGCGTGTCTTGCCTGAAGAAATTAATCGCTATGTCAGTATCATCGACAATTATGAACGCCCTGATCCGGTCAAAGACTTGAGTGCTAGACGCACACAATCTGTTAATTTGCGTCCAACCAAACGTGAATTGCCGGTGCGTCAGACAACGCAAGCTAATGATAGTGTCAATGAAAAATCTGTCAGCAATAATGCCAATCGTGGCGGTCAAGAAGCAACTAATGATAGTAGCGAGGAAAGTATCCGCCAGTCAGTTGATACCTCTGCGACCTTGTCGGTCAATGAAGAACGTACTGTTGGTAATGAATCACAATCAATCTCTGAAGTACCGGCTAAAAACGAAAATGAGGCAAATAGGTCTAATCAGGACAATAAAACGCCTACGACATCAGGAACGGGTAATAGTCCTATAAAAAAACCACCAGTGGTAGTAGCGCCAAAACCACCAAATACGAATAGCAGTAATGGTGCAAGCAATAATTCGAACGCTACTGGTCGAGTCGCCAATACCAATCCTTCAAAAAATAATAGTGACAGCATGAAGGCGCTAATAGAAGATAAAAGCAACTGATCCTTATTGAGTGTTAATTTAATAATGAAACCCACTAACTGTCTTTGTTAGTGGGTTTTTTGATGTATTAGCATTCGTTTTGGCTGTTTTAAAGTGAGGCTTAGAGACAGCTAGGCTTTATGTCTCTTGGCAGTTAAGTCTTAAATTTCTCTCTTTGTATTAAGTTTTCAATTCGGTTTTTCATTGTCCTATAACTAATAGTAATAAGTTATCTTACAATTTATGGCTGATGAATCGATAGAAAAGACTAGATTTTTTGTCAAGCATTAACTAAGATGAGTATGGGCAACGCTCTGTATAGTTATCGTAAATAACGGTTTAACGAGCAGTCATTTAGTAACTTATTATTAGTGGTAAGATAGTTGCTTACTAAACGGTTGTCGCTTCAAGCGCGGTGATTGGCTCTCTATAGTAAGCTTATTACAAATCGCACAATCCCTGCTAGTGTCACTTCGATTAGGGTTACTAAGGCGCTTGTATATAGAGTGTCTGATATTCAATATTAATAAAATGCCATATTATCGCATGCTCAACTAGCCGCTTACTAAGCCACGCTAGTAGGATGTAACACCAAGCGTTAATGAAAGTGCTAATGAGTGGGTAACTGGTATACAGGGTGTTATTTTACCCGGTTGCCATGGGCGGTTACTGATTGTTTATTGGTGCATTTTATTATTACACGAGTGGTCTGTTATTAGATTATCAAATGATTGGTTGCCAAAGCACTGTGAGAGTTAGAGTTTTATCTTATTCGCACAGCATAACTATCTACTGAGCATCGCGCTATTTATTAATTCGAATATACGAATATTTACCTACCAGCCCGTTCTGCCTGCGGTCACCAGTTTATACTCCGCATTGGATATATAAGCTGCCCGTTTACTCAAAAGGACAAGCTATGTCAATGATTTCTTCCCATACGCATTTGGCCACGCCGGATGACTTTTCTGATAACTGCGGCTTTGGTTTGATTGCTCATATTGAGGGACAAGCCAGTCACGATTTGGTAAAAACGGCTATTCATAGCCTCAGCTGTATGACGCACCGTGGTGGTGTTGCTGCTGACGGTAAGACAGGCGATGGTTGTGGTTTGCTATTGGCAACGCCCACGGCTTTCTTCAAAGACATTGCCCGCGAGCAACAGTTAGCAATCACAGATAATTTCGCTGTAGGTATGGTGTTTGTTAATCTCGACGAGTCCAAAGCCCAGTACAGTCAGCAGGTACTTGCTGATGCAATTATTGCTGAAGATTTAGAGATTGCTGGCTGGCGCGACGTGCCACTTGATCTAAGTATTGTCGGTGAGATTGGTCGTGAGACCTTGCCAGGCTTTAAGCAAGTATTTGTCAATGCACCTGACACTTTAGATGCGGAAGATTTTAACCGTAAGCTGTTTGTAGCCCGCAAAAAAGCAGAGCAGCGTTTGGTGGATGACGAGCTGTTTTATGTGTGCTCGCTGAACTGTCAAACTATTATTTACAAAGGCTTGGTAATGCCTTCCGATCTTCCAGCGTTTTTCTTAGATTTACAAGATGAGCGTCTGGCCTCGCATATCGTGGTGTTCCACCAGCGTTTTTCAACCAATACATTGCCGCGCTGGCCATTGGCACAGCCATTCCGTTATCTTGCGCACAACGGTGAGTTAAATACCATCACCGGTAATCGTAACTGGTCTAAAGCACGTACGCCAAAATTAAAATCAGATAAATTGCCTAACTTAAATGAGCTGACGCCATTAGTGAATAGCACAGGCTCGGACTCATCAAGCCTAGATAATATGCTTGAAGTACTGATGTCTGGTGGTATGAATTTGTTCCATGCAATGTCGATTCTGGTACCACCTGCGTGGCAGAATGTTGATAGCATGGATATGGATTTGCGCGCGTTTTATGAATTTTACTCGCAGCATATGGAAGCGTGGGATGGTCCAGCAGGTCTTGTGATTCAAGATGGACGGTATGCGGTCTGTATGCTCGATAGAAACGGCCTGCGCCCTTCACGTTGGGTGACGACCAAGAACGGCTATATTACCGTTGCGTCAGAGGTTGGCGTTTGGGATTACTCGCCACAAGATGTATTAGCAAAAGGTCGAGTCGGACCTGGTCAAATGCTGGTCATTGATACGTTGACTGGTCAAGTCTTAGATACGACTGCCATTGCAACCTTACTAAAAACGGCTCATCCGTATCGCAAATGGCTACGTGAAGAAGCGACACGCGTCCGTGATGATGAGCGCTTAGAGGAAACCTTGGCAGCGCAAGCTTGCCGTGGTGATAAGCTAAAAGCTTTACAGAAAATGTACCACATCACTAATGAAGAGCGTACAGAAATCATTCGTCCTAACGCTGAAAATGGTCAAGAGCCAGTTGGTTCGATGGGTGATGATACGCCAATGGCGGTTCTGTCGCAGCAAATTCGCCATGTCGGTGACTTCTTCCGTCAGCAGTTCGCTCAAGTAACCAATCCACCAATCGATCCACTACGTGAATCCATTGTGATGTCGCTACAGACCTGCTTAGGTGCAGAAACCAACGTATTTGCGCCATCAGCTAGAGATGCACACCGTATTATTTTATCGTCACCAGTCTTGTCAGCCAGCAAAATGCAGCAGCTTGAAACCTTGGATGATTCGGCGTTCAAAATGGCGCGCATTGATCTGAACTATGACCGTACTGTAGAGCTGTCTGATGCTATCGTGGCTATTTGTGAGCAAGTAGCGACTAGCATCCGTGCTGGTAATACGCTGATCGTATTGTCTGATAAAGATATCGATGCCGACAAAGTACCAGCCAATGCCATCATGGTTACGGGCGCTGTGCATCACTACTTAATTGGGCAAGGTATTCGTACTGATGCCAACTTGATAATTGAGACTGGTCTGGCTCGTGACTCGCATCAAATAGCGGTATTGATTGGTTTTGGCGCGACCTGTGTGTATCCGTACTTAGCTTATGACGTCATCGATGATTTGGTTGCCACTGGTGAGCTACTTGGTGATCCGATTCAAGCGCGGGTTAATTTCCGCAAAGGCTTGGATAAGGGACTGCTAAAAATCTTATCAAAAATGGGTATTTCTACCATTGTCTCTTATCGCGGCGCACAATTATTTGAAGCGGTTGGTCTCTCAGAGGAAGTGGTGAGTCTGTGCTTTAAAGGTGTGCAAAGTCGTATCAAAGGGGCTACCTTCGCAGACTTAGCTGCCGATCAAGCGCAGCTAGCAGCCAATGCCTTTAAACGTCGTGCGCCACTGGATCAAGGTGGTCTGCTAAAATTCGTCTTTAATAAAGAATACCATGCCTTTAATCCTGACGTGATTAACAGCCTACATACCGCTGTACGCACGGGCGATTATGACAATTATCGTAATTATGCCAATTTGGTTAATAGCCGTCCGGTCGCCACTTTGCGTGACTTATTGCAGTTGAAGACGGACAATCCTATCGATGTCAATGATGTCGAAGATATCTCCAAGATTTTGACTCGTTTTGACTCGGCTGGTATGTCGTTAGGCGCGCTATCTCCTGAAGCGCATGAAGCCATTGCTATGGCGATGAATACCATTGGTGGTCGTTCAAACTCTGGTGAGGGCGGAGAAGACCCAGTACGTTATGGTACCTTGCGCAACTCAAAAATTAAGCAAGTTGCCTCGGGTCGTTTTGGCGTAACTCCAGCGTATCTACGCTCAGCAGAAGTCATGCAAATTAAAGTGGCGCAGGGTGCTAAGCCGGGTGAGGGTGGTCAGTTGCCGGGTGGTAAAGTCAATGCCTTGATTGCCCGTCTGCGTTATTCAGTGCCGGGGGTGACATTGATTTCACCGCCGCCGCATCATGATATTTATTCTATTGAAGATTTGGCGCAGCTGATTTTTGACTTAAAACAAGTCAATCCAGATGCCTTGGTTTCGGTCAAACTGGTCTCACGTCCGGGTGTTGGTACTATCGCTACTGGTGTGGCAAAAGCCTATGCCGACTTGATTACCATCTCAGGTTATGATGGTGGTACCGCCGCTTCACCATTGTCGTCTATCCATCATGCTGGTTCGCCGTGGGAGCTAGGTCTTGCTGAGACGCATCAGTCATTGCGGGTCAATGGTCTTCGAGACAAAGTGCGTATCCAAACGGATGGCGGTCTAAAAACTGGTCTGGATGTGGTCAAAGCGGCTATCCTTGGTGCTGAAAGCTTTGGCTTTGGTACGACGCCGATGATTGCTGTTGGTTGTAAGTATTTGCGTATTTGCCATTTAAATAACTGCCCGACTGGCGTTGCCACGCAAAAAGCTCAACTGCGTGATGAGCATTTCATCGGCGAAGCGGAAATGTTGATTAACTTCTTTAAATTTGTCGCTACGGAGACACGCGAGTGGTTAGCAGCATTAGGCGTGCGTAGTATGGAAGAGCTGGTCGGACGTACAGACTTGCTTGACGTGCTAGAAGGCAATACTGATAAGCAGCGCCATTTGGATTTATCACCACTATTATTTAGCCATCCGGCCAGTAGTGGCAAAGCGCAGACCTGTCAGGTAGAGCGTAATGAGCCATTTGATAAAGGCTTACTTGCAGAGCAAATGATTAGTGATATGCTGCTCAATATTCGTCAAGGTAATGGCGGCGATTATAGCTATTTTGTTGGTAACTGTGACCGATCTATCGGTGCTCGTATTTCTGGCGAGATTGCACAAGTATGGGGCAACCTTGGCATGAGTGATATGCCGATAAAACTTCGTTTGACTGGTACAGCAGGGCAGAGTTTGGGCGTGTGGAATGCTGGCGGTTTGAATATTGAGCTTGAAGGCGATGCCAATGACTATGTTGGAAAAGGCATGGCAGGTGGTGAGATTGTCATTTATCCGCCAAAAGGCTCAAACTTTATCGCCCAAGAAACAGCCATCATTGGCAATACCTGCCTATATGGTGCAACGGGTGGCAAGCTATATGCTGCTGGTACCGCAGGTGAGCGTTTCGGGGTTCGTAACTCTGGTGCGCATGCGGTCATCGAAAGCACTGGTGATCATTGCTGTGAATATATGACGGGCGGCATAATGACCATTCTTGGTCGTACTGGTCTCAACTTCGGTGCTGGTATGACGGGTGGCTTTGCTTATGTGCTCGACATGGAAGGGGATTTCTTTGATCGCTGTAATCATGAATTGATTGATTTAAACCGTATCTCAAGTGAGCAGACGGAAGGTCATCGCATTCATTTACAACAAGTGATTGAGACCCATGTAGAGAAAACTGGTAGCGCGTGGGGTCAGACTATTTTGGCTGACTTTGAGCATTATGTTCGTAAGTTTTACTTGGTGAAGCCAAAAGCGGCAAACATTGCGAGTCTCCTTAAAACCACGATGGCTGACCCACAGTAGCTTGTATTAAGTTGATTTAATCAATTAATTTAATCAGAGTCGCCAGCGTTTCGTTTTAAGACACGTTTTAACTCACAGGTTTCGAGTAGGTAAGTGGCAGCAACGACATAGATATCTTAAGTCCTGATGTATTAAGCATCGTTGCTTGCCACCACCCATCATAGAAGAGCCTTATATTAAAGAGATAACACCATGGCAAAACGCTTAGAAAATAGCTTTCAGTTTTTAGATGTACCTCGGCTTGAGCCGACCAAAAAAGACATCGCGACGCGCTCAACAGAGTTTGTCGAGATTTACAAACCGTTTGAGAATGAATCAGTGGCGCAGCAGTCGCATCGCTGTCTTGAGTGTGGTAACCCGTACTGTGAGTGGAAATGTCCAGTACACAACTACATTCCAAATTGGCTCAAACTGGCGACAGAAGGTCAAATATTTCAAGCAGCAGAATTGTGCCACCGTACCAATACCTTGCCTGAAGTATGCGGACGAGTTTGTCCACAAGACCGTCTGTGCGAAGGTGCTTGCACGTTGAACGACGGCTTTGGTGCAGTGACGATTGGTAACGTCGAAAAATATATCAATGACACCGCCTTTGCACTCGGTTGGCGTCCAGATATGTCTGAGGTGGTATGGACAGACAAAAAAGTCGCGGTTATCGGTGCAGGACCAGCAGGTCTTGGCTGCGCAGATATCTTGGTCAGAAATGGCGTAAAACCTGTCATCTTTGACAAACGTCCTGAAATCGGTGGCTTACTGACTTTTGGTATTCCTGAATTCAAAATGGAAAAAGACGTCATGCGCAATCGCCGTGTGATTTTTGAAGACATGGGTATGGAATTCCGCCTAGAGACAGAAATTGGCACAGATGTCACTATCGATGAGCTATTGGCTGAATATGATGCAGTATTTATGGGTATGGGTACATACACCTATATGCGCGGCGGCTTTGCTGGCGAAGAACTGACAGGCGTTTACGATGCGCTAGATTACTTAATCGCCAATGTGAACCGTTGTAATGACTGGGAAAAAGACGCCGAAGAGTATATTGACTTCAAAGGCAAGAGAGTGGTGGTATTAGGTGGCGGTGATACAGCGATGGACTGTAACCGTACCAGTATTCGTCAAGGTGCTGAGCAAGTGGTCTGTGCCTATCGCCGTGATGAAGAGAATATGCCTGGCTCACGCCGCGAAGTGGTCAATGCTCGTGAGGAAGGTGTTGAGTTTTTATTCAACCGTCAGCCTACTGAAATCATTGGCTTAAATGGCAAGGTCAATGGCGTAAAAGTAGTCACTACGCATCTAGGTGCGCCGGACAATCGTGGTCGTCAGCGTCCTGAGCCGATTCCTAACTCTGAAGAGATCATCCCATGTGATGCCGTCATTATGGCATTTGGTTTTAGACCAAGTCCTGCTGATTGGTTTGAGTCTCAGCAAGTGGCGATGGACAGCTCTGGTCGCGTATTGGCAGCAGAGAAACAAACCTTTAAATTCCAGACCCAGAATCCTAAAATATTTGCTGGTGGCGATATGGTACGTGGCTCTGATCTAGTCGTGACGGCTATTTGGGAAGGCCGCGAAGCTGCGGAAGGCATCCTCGACTATTTGGAAGTTTAGTCAGATTTATTAAACTCAGCAATTTATAAGTAGCGTTTGAACATGAACGTCTTTTGTCTTTTGATAGGCAGAAGACGTTTTTTTTGATTAATGCTTTGTAAATAGAGAATCGACTGCTAGCATGTTTGTGAGTAACCTATGTGTTTGATCATTTATCTCGATTATCAACTAAAACTTGCTTAACCACTAAAAAGAGTAGCCTTGCGTGAAATCAACCCTTTACCAGCGTGTTACTGCTCCATTTACTGAACCTTATGTTCGCTATCAACATGCCGATGTCTTGCATGCCATTCGCTTAGGAACGGCAGTAATATTGGCCCTATTGGTCAATACACTCACCAACCTCCCACATGGTGAATGGACGACCATTACGGTTTTTATCATCTTGGGATTATTACAGTATCAAGGCGCTATCTATACCAAAGCGAAAGAGCGCATACTGGGTACGCTATTTGGTATTGGCACTGCCTTTGGGGTTTTGTGGTTTAATCAAAACGCAGGTGCATGGCTATGGGTGGACTATGCGCTCATCGGTCTATTAAGCGGTATCATTGGTTATTTAGCGGTTAGAAATCTTGGATATACAGGGCTACTGACAGGTATTACCATGTTGATGATTGTCTCTGATCTAGGTAACAATAGTATCGGTCAAGACGGCATCTACCGCGCTCTGAATATCTTGTTGGGTACTGGCGTTGCGGTAGCCGTGACGCTGATTTTACCGCTCAAATCGACCTTGATGTGGCGGTTCTTGTTGAGTAGTAACCTTGACGCTTGTAGTAGCCTCTACGCTGGCGTAGGTCATCATATTGATGCAACGGAGGGCGGAGTAGATGGGACAACAGATGACTCTGTGCAAAAGTTAAAACCCGTAGCCTTTTCTATTGAGGAAGTGCCCGTTGATAGAGCATTGGTCACAGCGCTACAGCAGATCAATAAACGCCTGCTAGCCGTGCGTCCACATATCGCTGCGACAGCAAGTGAGTCAGGAATCGAAAAAGAAACGCTAGAGACGATTCAGCGTACTCATCGTAATATCATCGGCACGATTGATTTATTATTAAGTGCCGCGCCGCGCTTGGCGAATATTGAAATCGATGAAGAGAATCATGTCCTATTGATGCACTATCAGCATGAGCTGACCCAAGCCATGCATCATATGGCCGCGGTGCTACGTAGCCCAAGCGATGAAGTATTTCGACCCATTACTCGTATTGCCGTCTCAGAGTACCCAAGCGTACAGCACTTGGCATTTGAGTGGCAGGGGTATTTTTGGTTGACACAAACCTTGCAGACTCAGCTGCAGCAGTTGAGTGACTTGTTGCAAACGACTAAGCCACATTGGTTTGCAGCATCTGGTCTGGGCTATCAGCGCCGTGAGCAGCGCAGGATAAAAGAGCATGGTGGTGAGACAGATTTGCATTTATAACACATAAAAAAACGCTGACCATTTAAGATCAGCGTTTTTTATTTTTAAAAGTATGCTTTATTTTAAAGTACTAAACCATGACTATTAACGACCAGTTTTTAGCTTATCCCAGTACTGCTGATACACTTGCAATGCTTCATCACCGACATCTTCTTGAAATTCCGCTTTTGCCAGTACGTCTTTGGCAGGGTAAATCGTTGGATTGTTTTGGACGATCTCATCCATCATCTCCCGTGCTGCCATGTTTGGCGACGCATAGCCAATTTCTTCACTGACGATTTTTGCATTTTCAGGACGCAATAAGTAATCAATAAATTTGTGTGCTGCATCTACTTGTTTGGCATTTTTTGGAATGACAAAGTTGTCCATCCATAAGATAGCACCTTCAGTTGGATATTTATAAACCAAGCTGGTCAGACCTTCGTCATTGGCCATGACTGCCTCGCCATTCCATGTCATACCGAGCGATGTTTCACCTTCGATGTACGGCATACGTGTGGCATCAGAGTTAAAGGTTTTGACGTTTGGCATCAACGTAGTGAGCTTATCGTAAGCGGCTTCAATTTCGTCAGGATTTCTACTATTGCCTGAGTATCCAAGAGTCAGTAGTGCCATACCAAATACTTCACGCACATCATTGGTGAGCATTACCTGACCTTTATACTTAGGATCCCATAGGTCGTTCCAGCTATTGACGGTTTTAGGGTCGACACTGTCACCATTAATCGCTAGACCAGTGCTGCCCCACATATAAGGAATAGAGTATTTGTTTTCAGGATCGACTTTAGTATTGGTAAATGAGGTATCGAGGTTTTTAAAGTTGCTCAATTTAGACTTATCTAACTCTTGCAGTAGTCCTTCTTTCGCCATTTTTTCGACATAATAAGTCGATGGAATCGCTAAATCATATTGGCTAGAATCATCCAGTAGTTTGAGCTTGGCATACATCGCTTCGTTAGAGTCAAAGGTGGTGTAATTGACCGAGATGCCAGTCTCTTCTTCGAAACCATC
This sequence comes from Psychrobacter sp. Pi2-51, assembly GCF_904846665.1. Classification (NCBI taxonomy): domain Bacteria; kingdom Pseudomonadati; phylum Pseudomonadota; class Gammaproteobacteria; order Moraxellales; family Moraxellaceae; genus Psychrobacter; species Psychrobacter sp. Pi2-51. The sequence continues at coordinate 2,889 of NZ_CAJHBP010000028.1, read as the reverse complement.
TAAAATCTCTTGCGGCATATATTCTGACCAGTTATACAGATTGAGCGTCTCATTGCTCGCCGCTGCGCTGCCATCCGCTGAATTGTCAGAGTTGCTACAGCTGGCTAGTGCCAAGCCAACAGCTGCCGCTAATAATGCTTTTGGCACTATGCGACCGATACGGGCCGAGGTATTAATGGTTGGATGGGACGATGATAAATGGGTCAAAATATCTCTCCTAAATAAAGATGATGCAAATCAAAAAAATTGATAAAAATGGCAAGACGATAAATGCCTAATGTCGCTAATAAAACTATTATGGTTATCACTTTGCACAATTTAAAGGGCTATTCTCAAGACTGTACTTAGTAATACTAATAAAGGTAGCGAGTCGTGCCAATCAAATGAGTAGTAAATCTAACTTAAAGACAGCCAATGTTTGGTAGGGCTTTTAGAAAATCGCCAACAGTGAATCGGATAATGACAGTATATAACCATGCTATGATTAGCGCAGGCCAAAACGCGCTAAGCCCTTAATTCTTATAATACTAAATAACCATACCACAATAATAAAGGATGCAATATCATGACTCAAATTACCTCGACTCACAGCACCTCAGTGATTCCTGCACTGCTCACAGAAAAAGTCGCTATCGTTACGGGAGCCAGTCGTGGTCTTGGCGCGCAGATTGCTCAGCAAATGGCGGCAGCAGGCGCAATCGTTTGTGTCAACTATCTCAACAGTGAAGAGGCAGCTAATAGAGTGGTTGCTGACATCATAGCGGCGGGTGGGCAAGCATTTGCATATCAAGCGGATGTCACCGAGCTTGAGCAAGTACAAGCAATGGCGGCTGAAGTCGTCAGCCGTCATGGTCGTATCGATGTATTGGTCAATAACGCCTTGCCAAGCTATCAGTTTAATCCCAGTGCCGAGTACACCAGCATTGAGACCGTCAAATGGTCGCATTTCTCGCAGCAGATGGATGGTATCGTTAAAGGAGCGGTCAATACAGTACAGGCCGTATTACCGCAGATGAAAGCGCAGCAGATGGGTAAAATCATCAATATCTCAACCAACCTTGTTTATAATCCAGTAGTCACCTATTACGACTATACCACTGCTAAATCAGCATTGATTGGGCTGACACGCAATCTCGCTGCGGAGCTAGGGCAGTATGGTATTCGCGTAAATTTGCTGGCAGGTGGACTGCTAAAAACCACCGATGCAAGCAGTCTAACCACCGAAGAAGTATTCGATTATATCGCGACCACCACACCGTTGCGTCAAGCGACTTCAGTGTCTGACTTTGCCAATTCTGTATTACTCATGGCATCAGATTTGAGTTCGGCTATCACTGGACAGTCCATCGCTGTCGATGGTGGTTTGACCATGCCTTAACAATGCCTTGAGTGGTTAGTGTCATTTGATTGAGTTTAGAAGAGGGATGAGATGAATAATCGTAAACGTACTGGGATTATTACGGCTGTGCTTGGTATCGTCGCTTTTATGGCACTGTTCAATGCTGGCTCACCGACCGCTATCATTGATTGGCCGGTTGAGACATATATGGGTCTGGCGTTTACGATTGGTTGGTTGAGCAATGTGCCCAATTGGTTGGCTTATGTATTGGCGGCTGTGGTGCTTATTTTGATTATTGTCGGATTTTATAAAATTGGTAGTTGGGTTTATGGATTGATAGTAAGAAGATAAATTTCACCAACTTTTCCCGTTAAAAGTTATCTTGCACCCACAGCTTATCGCCTATGAAAGGTTGTAGCGTGTGACAGTTATCGCACGCTACGGTCTATTTTTATAATGCTACATGCAATCGATCAAGCACCGCCTGTATGCCGTACTCTTCAATCGTACCAGTGACGAAATCCGCACGTTCTATCAATTCTTGCTTTGCATCTCCCATCGCCACAGCAAACCCAACCAAGTCAAACATCTCTAAATCATTCATTCCATCACCGAACGCCATACACTCACTGGCATCTACCGCATAATATTTGCACACATCTTTGATACCTCGTGCTTTAGACGCATCGGCTGGGAGTATGTCTGCACCAATCTGATGCCAGTGCACCAGTTTTAAATCATATTGCGCAAAATCGACGTCTTGCATTTTTTCTTGTTGATTATTAAAAAATACCGAGCACTGATAGACAGTGTTTAACTTGTAATACTCAGGGTCAACAATAGAATTGGGTGTGACAGCATTGAACTCGCGCAAACGGTCATTTTCACCTGACCATGCGATATGGGTTGCCGAGTCAAACTTATGAATCAAATCACTCTGCTGGCACAGGCGCACTATTTTATCTGTTTGTTCAGCGGACAACGGATAGTGGCTAATTCGACCGCTTTTATCAAAGCTATACTGTCCATTCATACAAATAATGGCATCTAAGACATCAGCTTCGAGCAAGGCTAAAATATCTGCTGGCAATATCGCTTTGGAGCGTCCCGTTGAAATCACCAGCTTAATACCAGTACCTGCAAGCTGCTCAAGGGTCGCTTTGTTGTGTTCGGCAATGATGCCATTGCGGCTCAAAGTATCATCGATGTCAAAAAAGATGATCTTAGGTGTCGAGATTTTAGTGGTCATACTTTCTTTGGCAATCTTATCTTCGATAAACATGATTATCCTATTATTTTTAGTCGTTTCAATACCAATGATTTAGATACTACTACAACACACCCAAAGAGATAAATAACTATCGAGTAACCTGTGATGCTGAAAATTTGGCTACTGATGCAGTATTTGCTTTGCTGCTGGTGCGATCGATTAATACTTATTCGAAGGATTAACAAAAATCCTAAACGATATGATTAACTTCACAGTGTTGATTTATTATAAGGTTATATTTAATTATTAAAATTAATTTATAAGATGAGATGGACTGTTT
>NZ_CAJHBP010000027.1:0-39670 GCF_904846665.1 Psychrobacter sp. Pi2-51 | reverse complement strand
TGTCAGAGTAATCTGATCAGAGTTAAGCAGTTCGTGAAAAGCCGCTCTCTTTATTGAGGGTGGCTTTTTTTTGGGTGAAATAAGTTGATTGAGGGATATAGTCAGTAAAAAGTAATATCGATACATCATGCACTGCTGATATCAATTTTTCTTGCTTGCTGTGCCTGTGCAGACAGAGGCTACAAAAAATTGATATCAGCAGTATCGTAGCGTTTTTGGGGTATTTTGACTATATGAGCAAATAAAAATCAGTATTTACGATAAAATAGACCCTAATAAGAATAAAGGATAGGCCATGTTCACTATAGAAAATATAGAAGAGCTGCTAATTGATGCAATAGAGTTTGAAGAAGTGATTCAAGCAGTAGCAAATATTGAAACTATGGTACAGCCGCAAGATGCTTGGGGTTATCAGACAATAATAGAGTTACTGGCACAGGATGGTATTAATTTATCAGTCGTTTATAAAATTGATAAAATCGTTGGCTACTGTCTCTATCAAGTGGTTTTTGAGCAAGCAGAGATCCTTCGCATTGGCACGCATCCTGATTACCAACGCCAAGGTATTGCCTCGCAAGTTTTTGCTAAATTAAATACTGAATTGATGAATAATAAGGTGGAGAATTTACTATTAGAAGTACGCGCAGACAATTTTTCAGCGATTGCTTTGTACGAGCAGCAAGGGTTGGCAGTGATTCATCGGCGTAAAGGCTACTACCAAATGCCTCATCGCCCAGCCATTGATGCGTTGATTATGCAGCGTGTGCATCTTTAATAGCCATAAATAGCACAGATGCTATTGGATTGATAAACGTTAGGAATGAAGAAAGGCTCTAGATCACTCGGGGATGGTCTTTTTACAGACTTCAATATCGAGCTCATAGTCACTATCTGCTTGCATGCGTTCTAATATTTCGATGCGCTCGCTTAAGAGCTCTACCATGACATTGATATTGGCCTGCTGTTTTTTGACTTGAGCCAGTTTTTGCTGAGTGAGACTTAGCTGTAAATCAATATCGAGCTGCCCATCATAATAGTCATTAAGACTGTCTTTGATTTCAGTGAGTGTAAAGCCAATAGCTTGTGCGCTCTTAATCAATTCAATGCGCTCAACGCATTCAGGATGAAACTCAGTATAGAGCCGTGAGCCTGCTTGTCGCTTACGCGACTTGAGTAGCCCTAGCTCATCATAATGACGCACGGTGTCTTTGGTGGTATTGGCTTCGCTCGCCAGCTTTCCAATTAATAAAAATGATGTATCAGGTGCCATAATAACCTCGTTGTTTTGTCGCTGTCACCACCATCATGAGTTGAGCTGCCAAGATTCCTTGCTCTCAAGGAGCGATACACTTAGGGACTTGTGAGAGTTCTTTTGCCATTTGACTGAATGAGTGGCTATTAGCGTATCCAATTGGGAAAGAAATTCAGCACGTGGTAGGGTGGTCGCACCTAAGCTCATGAGATGCTCATTGGGTAATTGGCAGTCTACGAGTGCCACGTTGCTCTGCTCACATAAGCGCATCAAACCCCAAAATGCTAACTTAGAGGCGTTGGATGAACGGTGAAACATCGACTCGCCAAAATAGATATTGCCTATTTTTAATCCGTACAATCCACCAATGAGTGTGCCTGCGTCATCCCAAACTTCGATACTATGTGCAAATCCATGAGCATGTAGTTTGGTATAAGCCTCGATCATCTCATCATGAATCCACGTGTGCTCGCCCTCAGGTAGGTCAGTATTGAGACCATCACTGCGCGGTAAACTACAGGCGTGAATGACGTCATCAAAAGCTTGATTGAGTGTGACTTGCCAACGCGCGCGGCTTGCTTGCTTGCGTAGAGATTTGCTGGGTTGATAGTCGGTCGGCACAATCACGCAGCGCGGTTCAGGGCACCACCAAGCGATAGGCTCATCTTCATTAAACCAAGGAAACAATCCTTGCGCATAAGCAGAGATGAGCGTCTCGGGCGCTAAGTCACCGCCCATGGCGACGATACCGACTCCATCAGGATCAATAGAAATAGGATCAGGAAAGTCATAACGCCCAAGACTTTTTAAGGTCTCAGGCGTGATAAGCTGCTCGTTGTTATTGGCGTTATATTGTGAGAAGCTGTTCATTTAGTCTTCTTGATCAGCAGTCAGCGTTGACGCATAAGTATGGTCTAATGCAGTGGCTTCGCCAATCGCATCCAAGTATTTTTCAGCATCAAGCGCGGCCATACAGCCAGTTCCAGCAGAAGTGATGGCTTGACGATAGACGTGATCAGCCACGTCGCCTGCTGCAAAAACACCCTCGATACTGGTTTGTGTGGCGTTACCATTTAGGCCGCTGTTAACGATAAGATAGCCGTCTTTCATGTCGAGCTGACCTTTGAATAGATCGGTATTAGGCTTGTGACCAATGGCGACAAACATACCAAATACATCTAGTTGCTTGGTACTGCCATCAATCATAGATTCAATAACGACGCCATTGACGCCCATGTCATCACCGACGACTTCTTTTACTTGATGGTTCCATTCGATTTTGACGTTGCCATTCTTGGCTTTTTCGAACAATTTATCTTGTAAGATTTTTTCAGAGCGTAAACCATCACGGCGATGCACTAACGTGACTTCAGAGGCAATGTTAGATAAATATAGTGCTTCTTCGACTGCTGTATTACCACCGCCAATCACCGCGACTTTTTGGTCTTTATAAAAGAACCCATCGCAAGTGGCACAAGCTGACACGCCTAAGCCTTTAAATTTGGTTTCTGACTCTAGCCCCAAATACTGTGCAGACGCACCCGTTGAGATAATCAAGGCATCACAAGTATAGGTGCCATTGTTACCCGTCAATTGAAAAGGGCGTTCACTCAGATTGACATCATTGATATGGTCATAAACCAATTCTGTACCAAAACGTTCAGCATGAGCTTTCATGCGTTCCATCAGTGCAGGGCCTGTCAAATCATGAGCATCGCCCGGCCAGTTGTCGACTTCGGTGGTGGTGGTTAATTGTCCACCCACTTCCATACCAGTGACCATAACGGGCTTGAGGTTAGCGCGCGCAGCATAGACCGCGGCAGAGTAACCCGCAGGGCCTGAGCCTAAAATAATGAGCTTTTCGTGACGTGGAGCGGTAGTATCAGTTGCCATGAGTGGTTCCTTGCAAAATATACGAATTAAAAATGTGAGTGATAAATATAATAAAAAGACAAACGTCAAAAGGTGCGACTAATATAGTTTTTCTAATTGCTATGAGATAATAACATAAGGGCACAGCGCACAAAGTGCAAGTTTGCTAAAACAAACACAGGTATTATTAGAATCAAAGAATAAATAGCTTTGGAATATAAGTGCAAAAAACAGAGGCTATTTTATAGAATTTAGGCAATACAGTGAGCAATATTTTGCCACTAATGTTTCGCTAACCAGCTGTTTTCTTGTGCAAAGTGTCTATTGATTTACTTTCTTACACGCTTTCTTTATAAGACTGTCGCCACTGCACCTATGTATTTGTTATTATAAGAAGTTATGCCAAGTGTAGTAGGAGCCAAGCGATAACGGTTGTTTAAAGGCTCTATGATCGGCACATGCCAAACAAACACTTCGCTCGGTACATTTATGTCAACACTTTATGTCAGCATGATTAGGCTTAGTCATGCACTGGCGACCATTTAGTATTAATAACAAGGCAGATTTTACGTGATATCAGCACCGCTTATTGAGTATTTAAAAAAGGGAATATTTACCCTCCTTGGGTTAATACTGGCCGTTTATCTGTTTGTCATTCTGATGACGTATACAGGCAACGATCCTAGTTGGTCGCACATCAGTAGTGACATGACCACCATTAACAATATGGGTGGCGAGATGGGGGCGTGGTTGTCTGACCTGCTTTATAGCTTTTTTGGTTTTGGCGCATGGTGGTTGTTGGCGTTTGTGGTCTATGAGTCTATTCTTATTTGGTGGGACAATAAGCCGACGTTTTGGTTGCTACGTGTAGTCGCTTACGTGTTTTTGATTCTAAGTGCCAGCGCCTTATTTGCGCAGTTGGTCGCTTTAGTGCAGCAAATAGCAGATCCAGTTACCACAGGTCTGACAGGGGTCGCGGGTGGTATCATCGGTCTCGAACTGCAAGCGCGTTTGGCTCAATTATTGTCGCAGTGGGGGAGTGTGGTTTTTTTAACGGTATTCGTAATTATTACGGCGACTTTTGCTTTTAATATTCATTGGCTCGCGATATACCGAAAAATCATGACCCTGTCATGGCTTGGTTCTGGTGTAAAAAACCAAGATAGTCAGTCTGAGAGTGTGCAGGCCGCTGAAAAGAGTCGTCAGCAGCATAATGAAGCCCTAACCGACGAAAAGGTATCGCACGCTGTTCCGGAGTATGACCAGCTGTCCCTTGAGCTGCAAGCAACTGAGCATGAGGCTAATACGCAACAATCCGATAGCAGTGGTCGCTTTAATCATGTACTCACCGAATTTTTAGCGAGTTCTGGCTTGGGTGCCAGTGTAAAAGCTTCTATGGCAGCAGCGGGTGAGAGCGAGCATTTACAAAGCGTACCTGCCACGCCTAGTAGCGCTGGCGTAAGCAACTTTAGTGATAATAAGGTATCTGCTACCCCAAGCCCTGTCACGACTCCTAGCCGTAAAGTAGAGCCGAGTTTTGCTTGGAATGATGCCAATACTGTTGATGACTTATTGGCAAGCGATATGGCTATTTACGACCAGAGCATCCACAGCGCCACTCATGATTCTGCTACTCCTGCTTATATCAATAATGCTGAGTCGCCAAAAGAGACAGCAGTGTCTACAAACACGGCAACAGACATGGCAACGCTAGAGCTGGAGACACCAAGCGCGAGCTCTACTGTTAGTCCTAATAAAGAAGATGTCGACCAAGCAATTACAGAGACAGCAAGCAAGCAAATCGCGCCTAATTCTGCCGATGCGCCTCAGACTATGGCATCAGATGACAGCCATGCAACAGATGAAACGAACGAAGCGGTTGATACATTGGCAGAATCTTGGTTGTCAGAACATGCGCCTGTTTCACCTTCTCAAGAAACAGAAGAAGATACTAATGAACCCGAGCAGCCAGCACTAAAGACGGCAGCAGATAATACTTATGACGCCTCTGCTGGATCATCAAACAAGTTAGCAGACAAGTTATCAAATGAAGAGCAATGGGAAAGCTCATTGTCAATACAAAGTCCTGCTCCAGAAGAGGATGAGGTAAGTATCGTCGCACCCGTCGCTGATATGACCCCGACCAATACGCCACCGACCAACCCAACATTACCTCCTAAGGTAGAAACTAACGTTTCAGCGCCAGCTGCTGAACCGATAGCCGCATCTAAGCCAACGGTCAGCTTTGCGGTGCCAGAGGGTGATAGCGGCAACCATATTACGGATATGATGCCTGAGGATGACAGCCGCGATGATAATAGCGATACGCCCGTTATGCCGCATATCAGTGACGATGGCGCTTTTAGTCAAAAATCACGCTCGATGCAAACGGCCGCCTATCGCAGTAGCTTAACGCCTATTCCAGAGATCTCTATTTTAGATAAGCCAGATCCTGATCGTAAGCCAAGCTATACCATTGCTGAGCTTGATAAGTTGTCTGAGCTCTTAGAGATTAAATTACAAGAATTCAATGTTAAGGCCGCAGTAGTCAATGCCATTCCGGGGCCAGTCGTTACACGCTTTGAAGTAGAGCTTGCTGCTGGGGTAAAAGCCAGTAAAGTTACGGGTATTTCACGTGATTTGGCAAGGTCATTATCAATGGCATCTTTGCGTGTGGTTGAGGTCATTCCGGGCAAGCCTTATATCGGTATCGAAGTGCCGAACAAACAACGCGAAATGGTGCGTTTGATTGAGCTGTTGAATACCGAAAAATTCCAAGATCCTAAAGCCCAAATCAGCATGGCGATGGGTAAGGATATCGGTGGTAATGCTATTATTACTGACCTTGCGCGCGCGCCGCATATGTTGGTTGCTGGTACCACAGGCTCTGGTAAATCCGTATTAGTCAACTCAATGCTACTCTCTATGCTACTCAAATATACACCGAACGAGCTGCGCCTGATTTTGATTGATCCAAAGCAGCTTGAGCTGGCAAACTATAATGACATTCCGCATTTACTGACGCCAGTCGTCACAGATATGACTGAAGCCGCCAGTGCTTTGTCATGGTGTGTGGCAGAAATGGAGCGCCGCTATCAGTTGATGAGCTTATTAAAGGTACGTAAGCTTAACGAGTTCAATAAAAAGGTCATCGCTGCTGAAAAATCGGGCAATCCAATGCTCGATCCATTGTGGCGACCTAATGATAGCGTGAGCATCAGCCAAGCACCAAAGCTCAAAACCTTGCCGATGATTGTCATTGTCGCGGATGAGTTTGCCGATATGATTATGCAAGTCGGTAAACAAGCTGAAGAACTGATCACGCGCTTGGCACAAAAATCACGCGCGGCAGGCATCCATTTAATGCTTGCCACTCAGCGTCCATCAGTCGATGTCATTACCGGTCTAATTAAAGCCAATATCCCTGTTCGTGCAGCGTTACGAGTGAACTCAAAAGTGGATTCACGGACGATTCTAGACAGTGGCGGTGCAGAAGACATGCTGGGTAATGGTGATATGCTGTTTTTAGGCCCAGGGCAAATTGAGCCAGACCGTGTACATGGGGCGTATGTCAGCGATGAAGAGGTCAATCGTGTCTGTGATGCTTGGCGTGAGCGCGGTGCGCCTGATTATATTGATAACATGGCAGGCAACTTTGAATTGTCTAGTCCTGGCGGTGGTGGTAGTGGCGGCAACGCTTCTGGTGAGGATGATGACCTGTATAACGATGCAGTGGCATTTATCATGGAAACGCGGAAGGTTTCTGCCTCTAGTATCCAGCGTAAATTTAGTATCGGCTATAACCGTGCCGCTCGTATCGTTGATTCAATGGAAGAGGCTGGATTGGTCAGCTCGATGGGTAAAAGCGGCAAACGTGAGTTGTTGATGTAAAAGATGATGAGTTTGATTAATCATAAAAAGCGAGTCACGAGAGTGGCTCGTTTTTTTATTAGGAATATATGGTAGCGCTATTGCTTAAATGACTAGTGAGTTTGTTTATCGATTATCAGCAGTGTTTTTTTATACTAAACTGACAGAAGGTTATGGGATAAATATCACTTAATTTCAAAAATGCTTAGTCCAATTACTCTCCAAGGAAGGTTAGTTATGTTTAAAGAATACACCCAATACGATGCCCTAGGTTTAGCCAAGCTCGTCAATTTAGGTGAGGTCAGTGCCAAAGAGCTATTAGACGCTGCGACTCATCAAGCCAACACACTGAATCCTAAGTTAAACGCCATCATTCATCGCTTTGATGAGCGTGCTTATAATGCTGCGCAAGCAGGATTGCCAGCAGGTGCATTTAATGGTGTGCCGTACTTACTCAAAGACCTATCATTTTATTTTGCTGACGAACCCATCACGATGGGCAGTCGTAGCGTGAATGTCGTGCCAGAAAACGACAGCGAAATCGTTAAGCGTATGAAAGCGACGGGTGTCAATACTTTCGGCAAGACCAATACGCCAGAGTTTGGTTTAATCATCACCACTGAACCCAAAGCGCACGGTGCCACCCATAATCCATTCAAAAAGGGCTATAGCTCTGGTGGGTCATCGGGTGGTAGCGCGGCGGCAGTGGCGAGCGGTATCGTACCGATGGCAGGTGCTGGCGACGGTGGCGGTTCGATACGTTTTCCGGCAGCGTGGTGTGGGGCGTTTGGACTCAAACCCAGTCGTGGACGTAACCCAATGGGTCCCGCATTTGGTGAAGGTTGGGAAGGCGCGGTCGCTGATCACGTGATTACCCGTAGTGTGCGTGATAGTGCTGCGATGCTCGATGCCACGAGTGGCGCTGAGATTGGCGCGCCTTATGTGATTGCGCCACCTGATGGGACATTTTTGCAAGCAGCGATGCGTGCCCCTCGGCAATTAACGATAGCTTTGCACCAGCAGCCATTAGTCGCCAATACAATAGTGGACAAAGAAGTACTGGCTGTACTAGAGCAGACGGCAAAGCAATTAGAAAGTATGGGTCATCGTGTGGTGCCTGCTGAGCCGAATATTAATATCGAACAATTTTGGCATGATTTTTTAGTGGTGGTTTGTACCCATACAGCCTTTACCATTGATAATATCGAACGCAAATTTGGTGCAGAACATATAAAGAACCTAGAGCCGCAAACGTATAATATGGCGATGCTAGGACGCTCGCTCTCTGCCGTTGACTTGGCACACGCTAAGCATGGCTGGCATGATAGCCAATATCAAACGGGTCTATTATTAGAGACCTACGATATGATTCTGTGCCCGACCATACCGACGCCTGCGGTTAAACATGGCGTGCTGCCACCAAGTCGTATGGATGAAATGCTCATGCGCAGCGCGGGCTTACTAAATAAAGGCATTGATATGGGGAAATATGCCTTTAGCTCAGGCATGATCGAAAAGCTTAGTCAGCCGGTGCTGGGAAAAATGGCCTTTACCTTGCTGGGGAACGTCACTGGGCTGCCTGCCATGTCATTGCCAGTAGGCATGAGCAAAAAGGGTTTGCCGATTGGCATGCAGCTGATTGGACGTATGAATGACGAGACTACTTTATTTAGTATTGCGGGCGAAATGGAGCGCGCTGGGTTGTTTACCAAGGCAGCTTTTGAGAAGTAGTTTTATTTTTGCTATCGCTTGATTAAAAGTTGCCTAATCGAAGCGATAGATATCCATTCCCAAGCTATGATGTGCCATGCTCTGATGCACGACGGAGACGCGTTGACCGGCTCCTAGGGCAAAAAATAGCGGTAGTAAATGCTCGTCGCTTGGGTGTATGTTGCGAAAGTTGGGATACTGCTGCCAGTCTAATGCCGCTGGGATGTCTGTTTTGAGCTGCTGTAGCAACCAGAGCTTAAAGTCTTGTGCGGTCTCATCTATGCTCTCGGCTTCCCAGCGTAAGGCTTGTAGATTATGAGTGATATTGCCTGAGCCCACGACAAGTATTTGTTCCTCGCGCAGTTGCGCCAGTTGCGCGCCTAGCTGATAGCAGGCAGCACTGTCATAGTGCCGTGGCAACGATATTTGTACGATAGGTACATCGGCCTGCGGATAGAGATGTCTGAGCGGTGCCCAGACACCATGGTCGCTGACGCGCATCGGATTGACGCTACAGTTAATACCGCGTGCCGTTAACTGCTGCGCTAGCGATTCAGCGAGTGCCGGATGACCTGCAGCAGGATATTGTAGCTCATACAGTTCGGGTGCAAAGCCTGAAAAGTCATGCCAAGTCTTTGGTTGTGGGTTGCTGCTGATTTCTAGCTTCGCCGACTGCCAATGCGCCGACATAATAACGACGGCACGTGGCTTTGGTAGGTTTTGCCCGATACGAGCCAGTGCACTGGTCGTAGCCGATTGCTCAATCGCCAGCGTTGGGGCACCATGCGAGATAAATACCGCTGGTAGCTTGGCTAAGTTGGTCGCAGTTGACTGCCCAGCTTGGGCGTTTGCCAAAGCTGCTGTGGTCGTAATGGGCGTATGCGTCTCTTGGTGAGGTTGCTCACGTCGCTGATGCGCATAAGGGGCGTTAGGTGTCGCTCGTTTTGGATATTTCATGTTCCGTTTATTAGGGCATGTGCTCGTTTTTCAATCGTTTTGATGAGGTATAACCAGTTCAAAATAAAAACGGTATGCTAAAAACAGCGTTCTGCTGGCATGAGTTTTCCTTGCTTGCTGTGCGCTTTGCCCTTCAGAGGTTTCGAAAAACTCATCGCAGCAGCACTGTATTCTTTTTAAGCTGTATTCTTTTTAAATTGAATCGACTATATCTGTCTTAAGCAAACAGTCATTCGTTAACACATCTGCTCATGCTATTTCTAGTTGCCGCGATGATAAGGGTGGTTGTGATTGACACTCATCGCCCGATATAGTTGCTCCATCAAGACCACACGTACTAATGGGTGCGGCAACGTCAGCGCGGATAACGACCATTTCACATCGGCTTTTGCCAATACTTCTGGTGATACGCCGTCAGCGCCACCAATCACTAGGGCGATATCATCGCCTTGCTGCATGGCATCGGCCAACTTATCTGCCAACCCTTCTGTCGAGAGCATTTTTCCTTTGACATCCAATACCCATAATTGCTCACGTCCCGCTGCATTGTGAGCGGCCAATATCGCCTGACCTTCTTGCTCGCGATACTGAGCAAGATTGGCATCCGAAGGGTTTTTGGCACGTTTGGCGGCAGCAAGTTCAACAATTTCTGTACTGAGCATCGGTTGGATACGTTTGAAATATTCATCAAAGCCAGTCTGTACCCAGCTCGGCATCTTGTTACCAACGGTCAAAATTCTTACTTTCATAATACCTACCCTGTCAATACGTGAGAAAATGTAACAAAAAAAATCTAAGCTTAAGTTGCCGTAACAAAGACCTCTTTTACAAAGCTTTTTTTTATGCTTTACTAGCATTCGACAAACAGTTGTTCTTTAGTTCGCAATCATCTTGAGAAGTGATGAGCAATTATACAATGTCTTTATGCAATATTTTTATGCTAATTTTTTGATGTACCATAAGTTCAATTGAAAGTTTTTTTAACGAAAGGAGTCGTTCATGAGTCGTACTATATCTATTGCACTTACCCTTACTGCTGGTGCTCTGCTGTCTACCTCTGTCTTTGCTGCCTCTTTAAACGGCACACAATGGCAAACCATTGATGATAAAACTGGTGAAAAAAAGGCCATCATTCAGCTGAATGAAAGCAACGGTAAAGTCTCAGGAAAAATCATCAAAGTACTCAATAAGGAAGAGGCTAAAGCTGTTTGTACCAAATGTCCTGGCAGCCTCAAAAACAAGCCAATCGAAGGTTTACAGATTCTATCGGGCTTAAAGGCTGACGGTAACAATAAATGGAGCGATGGCAAGTTAGTAGACCCTGAATCCGGCAAGACGTATTCTGGCAAACTCACGTTAAGTGACAACGGTCAAAGCCTAGATCTACGAGGTTATGTCGGTTCGCCACTCTTTGGTCGTTCGCAAACGTGGCAACGTATCAAGTAACGTGTGTAATGCCTGTTGGATAGACTATTGACCAAGACTGTCATTTCAGCAAGCTTGCCATTGAAGCAAGCGTATCATTGAGATATAAATTAACCAGAAAGGATAGCCGATTAGATTGGCTATCCTTTTTTATGTCTGTTTGTTCAACAGACCCTAACCAATTGCTATTACTCTCTAATGACATTATACAAGTGACATTACATAAGTGAAGCAATGGTTTGCGAGACTTTGTCTTCTGTATTTTGGCTATCAGCATTATTGCTTGGTTTTGGAATAATGGTCAGCTTAGCATCAGATTCAAAGACAATGGCTTCAATATCATCGAAGCTGTTCATGCCTTCAGAACGCATGGCACATTCGATTTCTTGACGGGTCAGCCGCTCATCTCGCATAGCATCAGGCAAAAACTGCCCTTGATAAAAGACAATACGCGGCTCAGATAAAATAAAATTGCTAAATTGCGGTGAGATGGAAGCGTATTTGGTGACCAAAAATTGTAGTAGGTATAGCACCAAGATAGAGGCCACGCCTTCGATAAAAGGGATGTCTTTGAGCAAAATAGTGCTAGCACCCAATGAGCCGATCATTACGGTGACGATCCAATCAAAGTTATTGAGCTGTGATGTGGAGCGCTTACCTGAGATTTTGGTGGTCAGCACGACTAAGACGTAAACCATGACGGTCGTTAAGACGATGCGTCCAAGCTTGTCTATACTGTCAAAAAATAGCATGTCCATAATATTGACTCCTATCAATAGCACAAAGTGATTCAATGTTTAAAGGTCAGGGCGCGTTCTCAATCTGAGCAAAAGCGACTAAATGAGTTAGAAATGGCTAAATCTTGCCAAACTGTGTCAAACAGCTGGTCAATATGACGATATTATCTGCGCTATTTTCCTTGTTTGGCTACAATTTATCTCATTTTTATCACCATTTTCAAAATGAGGACACGGCCAAGCTGCTAAATATCACACCAGCTAAAACCAGCGTAACGGAATTCACGCCCTAATGGTGAATAAACTTTGTAGTACGTTGTAGACAGCAGCGCGTGTTCACCCTGTTTTACGTTTGGGGTTAAGGAGATGATTCAGCGCCAAAATACTGATGCGGGCACTGATAAAAGTCAGTACCAATATCATGACTAAGGCAGAAATGAGCGGGAGAGGTTGTTGCATAGCCATCTCAATCAATACTTCGCGATTCACTGCATCAAATAAAAAGAACCATATGCCTAAGAAATAAATAGCAGTGAGTAACCAAACTACTGTGACCCCGCCAAACATTAAGCGATTGATTTCACTTTTACTAAGGGCGCGCTGTTGATGCTTAATAAATTTACTGACCGCAATATAAGCACCGATAATGATAGAGAGCACAGTCACCAGTTGCGAATTCAGAGCAAGTTTGGTTTGAATCATCATAAATATTGCGCTGGCAAGAATATAGCCCACCGCAAAAAATCCCACATATTGTGCCAGTTGGGATTGAGCTGACTCATGATTTTTCGGTAGCGCACTGCGGTCTGAATGAGTCTTGGGTTTATTGAGATTGGTTGTCTTGCGTGACATGAGCGACCCTTTATAAAGGTGAAAAATAGGATGTTAAAAACACTTAATGCTGCGCTGTCCAATCAAGCATCGCATCTAACACGGGTCTAGCCGTATAAGCGTTTAATGCTTGCTCACTATTAATGAGTCCAACAACGACATAATCTTGTCCCGACAACCCTTTGACATAGCCTGCCATTGAGGTGACATTATTTAAAGTGCCTGTTTTTATCCATGCGCGCCCTGTGGCGGCTGAATCGGGTAAGCGTGCTCCATGAGCAGCAATGGTACCACTGACTCCAGCGATGCCTAACGAATTGACATAAGCATCGAAGCTTGGATGGCTATAAGCGTAAGTTAATAGCTCGCTTAAGTTGGCAGCTGTTATCGTACAATCACGGCAGAGTCCTGAGCCATTGGTTAGATACGGTGCTGGTGTGTTCATATGGCTCTGCCACCACTGATTTATCGTTTGTAAGGCAGCAGGATAGTCCGTAACAGCAGGTTTGCCAAATTGATATAAGCTGGTTGTCTGCTTATTTGCAGCTTTATTATTTGCGGCTTTGATATTGCTTGGTGTATCGCTATTTGCACTAGTTATATCAGATTCTGCGTGGCTTTTAATATTAATGGCTTCAACGTTAATTGCTTCAATGCTATTTGCTTCAATGCCACCTGCTTTGGTTTTATTTTTCACCATAGTGGATTGGCTATAAGCGCCAATCGATAGCGCTACTTGCTCAGTCATGACATTGTTTGAGAAGTGATTGATATCATAAATCTGCTTAGTCAAATTCAAGGACGGATAGCTGGCAATGGGCAGCGGGGACATAGACAGTGCTGACAAACCATGCGTGGGTTTAGTACTTTTTGCTGTAGTGTAAGGCGTTTCTTGGGTGATGACATCGCCACTTAAGGTATTGCCTAGCTCTTGCCATTTTGCGGCGACAACACGTGCCGCAAAATCTTTGGCATCAGGATAAGCGACATAAAAAGCGTGCTCTTGGCAGCTATTGGGCAAACCGGTATTTAACACAAGCTTTTTTGTTTGCCACTGCGGTGCGAGACTATAACGCGCTTGTCCACAAGCAGCTGAGCGCGTATCTATTATGCTGGGCAAATCATAATTTGCTAATTGCGGTGTATAAGTCAGGCTTGCTTGGTCATCGTTTAACGGATAGCTTTTGATGCCAATGGTACTGAAATTCACCAAAAAACCATCGGGACTGGCGTTGTAAGGGCGCAGAGGTGAGTTATCAAAGGCGGCAGGATCTTTAGTGACATTTTTGAAGACGGCACTGTCGACAATAATATCACCCTCGATATGATGAATACCCGATGATTTTACTTTATAGAGAAGCTGTTTTAAACGCTCGTGGGTCATTTTTGGGTCACCACTGCCTTGAATAATCAGATCACCATGTAAGCGGTCACCGATGACGAGGCCTGTATGATAGACACGGGTATGCCAGACAAAATCAGCGCCTAGGGTGTCTAAAGCAATAAAGCTGGGAACGAGCTTCATGGTGCTGGCAGGCGTGCGAGCGATATCGGATTGGTGATTCAATATTGGTGAAAATGAAATCTTTATGGATGCAGCATCAGTATTAATGTTACTGGTTTTATCGCTATTTTCTGTAATATTGGCATTACTACCATCGTTGTTAATGATGGTTGTTTTTGCCTTATCGCCCAATATCGTTGGGATACTTTCTAAGCTTTGATAAGTGTAAGGGTCATCGGTGTAAGCATGCAATTTTTGCTCATGTCTTTCAATGGTTCGGCGCTCAATGGTAACCAATGTACTCTGTTGGAGCAGGTGGCTTTTCTCATTGAGTTTGTCATTATTATTTTGCGTTGCTGTCTGAGCGTTACCCTTTATATCAGCATTTACGTTAGCGGTTTGTTTCGGTTGAGAAACCCTTTTAGAGGAGCTGTCCGAGCTGCTATCGATGACCTGAATCGGAACGGGCAGGTGACTGGCGTTTTTATCACCAACTGGTGTGATGATGATACTAATATCAGCTTCTGTTAAGTCAGCTCGTGATAATGCCGCTTGAATAGCTTTGGGTAATGCTGCTTGCGCATACAGCGGGGCTGCCACTAATGTCAGCGCAACCAACCATTTATGAGTCTGATTAAACGATCGCAAATGACTAAAAATAGGCGATAATTTGGCGGTAAGCACGGAGGAATGACAGAGTCTAGAAGTAGGTCGCATGAGCATCTTTTATTCGGTAGAAAAAGCCGCCTATACTAACATGAGTTACTGTTTTCGCGTAGATGGCAGGCGTGGTTGAAAACCTGTTTTTAGCTGAATTTTCAAAATAAGCACGCACGCTAGCGTACATGTAAAAATGCCATGGCGGTCATGATCGCATCATTATAAGCATCGTGAGCGCCCAGATCAGGGATATTATAGTGCGCTAAGATATTGCGCAGCTGTTGTGATTGGTTGGGGACACCCTGAGTGCGATCACCCATGCGTCGACTGTATAAATGGCGCAAATCGATGACTTCGTTGGGTAGTGCCGTGCCCATATAGCGTTTGACTAAAGGGTTTAAAAACGCTGTGTCTAAACTCGTACAAAACCCCACAATCGGTCGATTACCTATAAATGGCAACAATCGCGCCAGCATCTCATCGTAGCTCATGCCATGCTCAACGTCAGCAGTACGTAGACCGTGAATCACAATGGTGTCACGGTCTGGCATCACTGGAGGCTTGCATATGATATGCATGCCATTACCGGTGTCAATCGTATTGCCATTGATATGAATCGCGGCGACAGACAATAAGTGGTGCTTTTTTGGATTGAGTCCCGTCATTTCGCAGTCAATCGCTACCCACTGCTTAGCCAAAGGCTTGGTAAACATCGATGCCAATTCTGGACGCTGTAGCTGTTTTTTTTGCCAAGCGCAGGATAACTGTGTTAGCCAACTCATATTTGTCGCTCATCCATTGATGCGAGTTCTATACTTATACGATTGTCATGCTTATACGATTTCTAATTGATAATGCTGACGTAGCTGGTTTTTAAAGCTTTTGACGACAGCCAAACACTCTTTTAATAAGTCGCGCTCAAGCGCGGTCAAGGTCATTGGGTTGACTTGCCGCGCATGTTTATCATCGGTTGATAGGGCGACTGATAGGCGCTGTGCCATAAAAAATTCCAAGGCTTCTAGTAAAGTATCCGCTCGCTCTTGGGTCAAGGCGCGCGCTTGTACCAAAGCTTTAAGACGATTTTTACTACTGGGCAGCTCTAAGATATCGCTTTCTAACGCCAAGGTACGAATACCATGAACCAGTGGAAAGATACCGGCTTTTTTTAGATCAATGTCTCCGGACACGGATTTGCCACCGAGCAAAGGCACGAATTTTTGCCACCACTGATTGACATCACCGAACTGTAGCGCGGCTCGTGCAAACTGGCGTACAAACATAGGGTCTGACTGTCTGTGGGCGACCTTTAAATGTTGACGCACCTGAGTCAATAATGACTCATCTCCGCAGACGTATTCGCCATCAAGTATGGCGGACAAATAAATACCATGCATAGGATTGGTGTTTTTAAACCATAAACCAATCTGGGTATTAAACTGTTTTAGCGGCTGTCGCCACATCGGGTTGGTCATCATGATATTACCATCGCACAACGGATAACCGAGGTCTGCTAAACGGTGATTAAAAGTATCCGCAAATTGCGCCAGATCAGGATGAGTATAGCCATCACGTAAGATGAGCGCATTGTCTTGGTCAGTACGCATGATTTGCTCACCGCGCCCCTCGGAGCCCATCACGATCAGGCAGGTATTTTTCATGACTTCAGCAGGCACGATAAGTTGCCAAAGCTTGGTAAATACTTGTGCATTCAAGGTCTGTACCATACGGCTGATATTACCGATTTTGACGCCGTTTTGATGTTGTGCGCGAATGTAACGACCGATAAGCTCGACGGCGGTATCTAAGCTCGATAAGTCTTTTGCTTGCTCGATTTGGATACTAATGAGCTGAGAGTGATGGCCAATATGCGCAAGCATATCGCTTTGTCCGAGTATACCGACGACATCCCCATTATGATCAATCACTGGTAGCCGATGGATGCGATAGCGGGTCATGGTCAATAGGGCATCACCAATTTCATCACTGGCTTTGATGGTACGCAGGTTAAAATTAGCATAGCGCTGGCAGGTTGTAGTAGCAGGGTTTTGCTGGTCGCTCACAGCGCGGCAAATATCGGTGTCGGTTAAAATACCTAACAGATGACCAGTACCATGTCGCGTTTCTTTCCTATGCTCTAGATGGTTCAATGGACGTACTAGTACATGTTTTAGCCCCGCTTTCGTCATGATAGAAGCGGCTTCGTATAAGCTGTTATTGGCATCGACGATATGGACTGGCAATAGATTGACGTCAATGACAGGCTGCAACATGATCTGTTGCACTTCTTGTTGGTCATTGTAGCTGGCAGGGTCTATGGCTTTATTGTGACGGCGTTGCTGTAATGCTTTTAGCCGTTCGGGCAGCTTATCTGACAGCATTTGACGGACTAGATGGTTTTGGGCGCTGATTTTATCGACTGCGCTACCAGCGACTTGGAGCAGCAACGTATCTTCAGCGGCTCGAAACTGATAGGTTTGTGATGCTCCAGTATTAGGGCTGTTTTCAGTCAATGATTCAGGCAGACGACGGCTGTCGAACCAGTCGTTATTATTGAGCTGGTCGGAGTGATTACTACCCAAGTAAGAGGCCACAAACTCACCGTCAAGCAATTGCTCAATCTGTCCTTTAATGACGACATACAGATACTGCAATTCTTCGGCAGTTAGATGCTCATTTTTGGCAAGGTAGCGAATTTGAGTGTTTTTTCTAATGCTTTGGCGTTCAGCCAGACTCAACACATCAAAGGGCGGCTGGGTAAAATCAAGATGGGGCATGGCATCATCCTTGATGGCATATTTGATAAAAGCCACTTTACTATAGCATTATTAAAGTAAAAAGCCTCTAATAACCACAGTTAAATTGTGGTTATTAGAGGCTAATGTCTCGCTTAATACTTTTAAATATACTGCCTACGCACCCAGTAGTTTACGAATACGGCTGATCGCTTCACGGCTCTCATCGACACTAGCGACAAGCGCAATGCGCACATAACCTTGCCCAGGGTTTTTGCCATTGACTTCACGTGACAGGTAACGCCCAGCCAGTGCATGGATATTGGCCTGCTCGTATAAGGCTTTGACAAATAGTTCATCATCACCATCGAACTGTTTAGGCGCTTTGATCCAAAAGTAAAATCCAGCTTCTGGCATCCGCAATTCTAGTAGCTCACCAAGCTCAGACATCCATAAGGCAAACTTTTCTTGATACAGCGCACGGTTATGCTCAACATGCTTTTCATCCTGCCAAGCCGCGATAGAGGCAAGCTGATGGGGTATTGGCATTGCGCAGCCTTGATAGGTACGATATTGCAAATAAGCCTGCAAGATTTTGGCATCGCCTGCCACAAATCCAGAGCGTAAACCCGGCAAGTTTGAGCGCTTGGACAACGAGTGGAATACCACGCAGTTTTTAAAGTCATGGCGTCCAAAAGCGGCGCAGGCTTGCAATAGACCAATCGGCACCGTATCAAAATATAGCTCGCTATAGCATTCGTCGCTAGCAATAATAAAGTCGTATTGATCTGATAGGCGAATGAGATATTCCCAATCATCCATTGTCATGACCGAACCTGTTGGATTGTTCGGACTACAAACGAATAGTAACTGCGTGCGCATCCATACTTCTTTTGGTACCGCGCGATAGTCGCCTTTAAAATCATCGTCTAGTGTACAAGGCACAAAGTAGGGCGTTGCTTGTGCCAGTATCGCCGCACCTTCGTATATCTGATAAAACGGATTGGGCATGACCACGGTAGGAGATAGACTGCTCTCCGGATTCGCTACATCATGATCAACAACCGCTTGTACAAAACTAAAAATCGCCTCGCGCGTGCCCATGACTGGCAATACTTCCGTGTTGGCATCGACATGATTTAAGAAAAATCGCTTTTCTAGCCAATGGGCGATGGTTTGACGTAGCTCAAAAGTACCATTAGTGGTGGGATAACGGCTTATTTTGTCCAAGTTTTCACGTAATACGTCCAGTACAAATTCAGGTGGTTCATGTTTTGGTTCACCAATGCCGAGCTTGATTGCACTGTGGTTATGGGCTGGCGTGCTATTAGCAAGTAACGTTGCCATTTTAGCGAAAGGGTAAGGATGCAGAGAGGTTAAGTTGTGATTCATAAGTAGGGTAACTATAATAGACAATTAATAATAAAGTTATAAAGAAAATTTACATTCAAGCAGTGTAGCACTTCTCTTATTTTTTGTCTTTTGCTTATCATGGCTAATTTATCTCCTCTCAAATAGAGGCTCACAGCAAAATTGTGACGTGATAAGTAAATCTAAGACGTTGGCATAAGTTTGGTGCTTTATAACTGATAATAATATAAAAGTGACTGTCAGCGGTAACGACAGATTATGGTAAGGATAATTTGACATGGCTAGTGTCTCAAAAACTGATGATCTCAATGCCAAAAATATCCAGAATAAAAATTTGGGTAACAGTACGCCGCGCGCAGAGTTATACAAACAATTGAAACAGCGTGAGAATCATTGGTGGCAGGCGCGCCATCATTTGATTCGCCTGCAAGAGCGGCAGATGTTTTGGTTCGGTGACAACAGCTTTATGATGTGGCTGCTGTGGCAGTTGGTCAGCTATGTGGTCGTGGCTACGGTACTTATGTTACTTAGTAGGCTATTTAGCATATCGCTACCTTTGTGGCAGTATGTCGCTTTATTTGTGCTACAAACGCTGATTTTCATCATTATGCTGGCTTTCAAAGGTCGATTGGCCAACAACTTACAACGCCGAATTAATGAACAGGAAGTACTGCGGGAAGAGGCGCTAAACGAGATGATTATCTTGGCAGATGACAGTCTCTATCTCGATGTTCATGCCAAAGCACCTATTTCCTTGCAAGCGCTTTATGAGCATTATGATGCCAAGTTCCATCTTTCAAGTTTGCAGTGCTTGCTAAAAAAAGAGGTCGATGCTGGACGATTACTGTTAGGTGAACAACAGGTAGAGGCAAATATCTTGCCACCAGATTTGGCTGATGACGAGCTCAACGCTCATGCCAGCGAGATGATATATAGAAGTATCCTATAAACTCTGCTATCTATTCCGATAACTTTTTATCATGAAAGTAAGATTTTTACTGTATGAAAAATAGATTGATGCTAAACGGCATGACCTGCTTATCTAGCACCAATCTACTTTTTACGTTAAAGCGCCAATCCCAATCCACAATATTCGTTACTCGTTAAACTTCTTAATAGACCACACTGCTTAAGTTGCAGCACTATCGCTATGTAAGCTCAGACTCGTTGTCAATGCCGTTTTTAACGTTTCTAACTTGTCGGCAGACAAAGGCTCGTCATTTTGATCACTGATATAAAACATATCCTCTGCACGCTCGCCTAGTGTGGTAATGCGAGCCGCATGTACCTCAATTTTCTCCTGCAAGAATACTTGTCCCACCCGTGCCAGTAGCCCTGGCTGATCGAGGGTTTCTAAGCTCATAATGTGCTGACCTGATGCTTCATTAAACTCAAAATTAATCACCGTCGTCACCTCAAAATGTCTGAGCTGACGCGGCATTCGTTTATTCGTAAGCTTCAGTACGGTGGGGTCTTTAAAGGCATTGATTAAGCGCTGCTTAAGCTCTTGCTGACTGTCTTCATCGACCAATAATGTGCCACTAGGATCTAGCAGTACATAAGAATCCAACGCAAAATCACGAGTGGCAGTGATGATGCGTGCGTCTAAAACATCTAGATTCATTTGATCAAATACGGCCATAGTGACGGCAAATAGGTTTGTCTGATCTTGGGTGTAAACAAAGACCTGCACAGCATCCAGTGCCAGCTCACGATGCTCTCGCAGTACCACCAATGGTGGGCTATCGGCATTAGAGGCAAGCCCAATCGGTGGATGGTTCAAAATGGCTTCGGTATGCCATAAAATATCTTCAGCAATCTCACGCAAGAAGTACTCATCACCTAAGTCATCCCACAGTCTAAGTACCTCACTGCGGTTCATGTGCTGATTATCGACGTTATCCAACATGACCATTGCTTGCTTGTGCGTGGCGCTGATCATGTCTTGACGATTGGTTGGCGCATCGATATCAGCACGTAAAATACGACGCGTTTGCGAGTATAACTGTTTCATCAAGGTCGCCCGCCAGCTGTTCCATAACTGTGGATTGGTCGCGTTCATATCGGCGACGGTCAGTACGTACAGATGATTCAGGTGGGTGACGTTGCCAACCAAATCAGCGAAAAGTGTCACCACTTCTGGATCTGAAATGTCTTTTTTCTGCGCGGTCATCGACATCAATAAATGATAGCGGGTCAGCCAACCAACCAAATTGGCATCTGCTTTACTCATGCCATGTGCCAAGCAAAACTCAATCGACTCAGTTTCACCAAGCAAGCTATGATTGCCACCGCGACCTTTCGCAATGTCATGAAACATGGCTGCTAATACTAAAATTTCTTTGCGCTCAATACGCTGAAAGAGGGAACTGACCAGTGGAAAGTCTTCATAAAAATTCGGATCGGTAAAGCGGTGCAAGATGCGGATCAAAAACAACGTATGGGCATCAACAGTATAACGGTGGAATAAATCATACTGCATCAGACCGGTGACTTGGGAAAAAGCAGGAATATAATTGCCCAAAACGCCATAGCGATTCATGGTACGCAGGCGATGAAACAAGTAGTTTTGTTCTTTTAAATTGGCCAAAAATAGCGTTTGGTGATTAGGGTTGTCACGGTAAGTTTGATCGATACCGCGCGCGGCGATTTTTAGTGCTCGTAATGTATGCGTCCGGACGTTTTTGATACCGTACTGACCCATGAGTAAAAACATCTCTAGAATCGACTCAGGATGCTGGGCAAAAACGCGATGATGCGCCATGGCGATTTGGTCGCCAACTTGATTGAAACGCGCATTAATAGGCTGCTTTTTCGGACGCTCATCATCAGGTAGATTGGGCTCTATGATTGTCTCATAATAGTGATTGGTCAGCATCTCAGACAGCGTTGATATCTGCATGGCACAGCGATAATAGTCGCGCATAAAGCGCTCAACAGCGGCATTGGGTTGATCATCCGGCTGTGCCTCATAACCCATCAGCTGGGCAATGTCACGTTGGTAATCAAACAGTAGCTTGTTTTCGTTACGTCCAGTCAATTCGTGCAAGTGATGCCGTATTTGCCATAAATAACCTTCGGCAAAGCTCAGCTCGTCGAACTCTTTTTCGGTCAAAAAGTTCTGCTGTACCAGATCATAGAGCTTAGTGACCCGAAAATAACGTTTGGTTACCCAGCCGATAATATGAATGTCACGCAGGCCACCAGGTGCTGTTTTGATATTCGGTTCTAGATTATATTCCGTCGCATTATGCTGCAAGTAACGCGCTCTGGCTTCCTCGGTTTTTACCTCAAAAAAAGCGCGCGGCGACCATTGCTTATTGACAATTTGAGCCGGAAAATCTTGTAAAGCGTCGTTACCAATCAGGAGCCGAGCTTCTAACTGCGCACTAGCAATCGTATGATCGAGCGCAGCTTCCAAAGCATCATTCACGCTACGTACAGAGAGGGCGGGCTCCAGCCCTATATCCCACAACAGCGCCACCAACCGATCGATTTTCCCACTGGCATCAGTGCCAACCTCATCAGGAGAGAGTAGTAAAATATCAATATCTGAATAAAGCGACAGCTCACCGCGACCATAACCACCGGTGGCAAATAATGCCAAATCGGTCTTATCCAGCTCAAACCATTTAAACAAGGCGATGAGTAAGCCATCAATAGCACACGCGCGTGCTGCCACTAATTGACGAATATTGACACCACGCTCAAGCGCGCGGCTGATATCCAAATTTATTTGGGTTAACCATTCAGGAATACCGAGTAGGGTTTTTTCCGTTGTATTCGTCGCCGGTTGCAAGGAGTCGACAGTCGCGGTCTTAGATGAAAATGAAGGGAGCGGTGTCAGATCAATCGATGCGGCATCACAAGTAAACATGAGTGTTATCCCGTTAAGAGTTTAAAAATAAAACGTTTCAGCTGAAAAGCGTAGAATCACCAATGTGCTGGTAGCTGATAAAAGCCACAAATAGAAGTTACTAATATAAGTTATTAAGTCATCAGAGTATAAAGATAAAAAGCGGGTAAGCACAATACTCAATATGACCTAATTGTTGGCCAAAAAAAAGACCGCCTAGGCGATCTTTTTTGATACTACTGAGTTAAAAAGCTTAAGTCTTCTTCAGGGCGGGCAGTAAACACTTCACAGCCATTGTCTGTGACGACCATGGTGTGCTCCCACTGCGCAGACAGTTTGCGGTCTTTGGTGATTGCCGTCCATTCATCAGGTAAGATTTTGGTCTGCCACTTACCTTCATTAATCATGGGTTCGATGGTGAAGGTCATACCTGTTTTTAGCTCGAACCCTGTGCCTTTTTTGCCATAGTGCATGACTTGTGGCTCGTGATGGAATTCATTACTGATACCATGCCCACAGAACTCGCGCACGATACTGAAACGCTCAGGCTCGACCACTTCTTGAATCGCAGCACCTACATCGCCTAGGCGTGCGCCATCTTTGACAACACTCATGCCAGCATAGAGGGCATCTTGTGCCACTTTACAGATACGCTTTGCCATAATGGAGCCATTGCCCACGATCCACATTTTTGAGGTATCGCCATAATAGCCATCTTTGATCACGGTCACATCGATATTGATGATGTCGCCATCTTTTAGCAGTTTCTTTTCACTTGGGATACCATGACAAACCACATGATTGACCGAGGTGCAGATTGATTTTGGGAAACCATTGTAATTAAGTGGCGCTGGGATAGCACCTTGTACATTGACAATATAGTCATGAGCAATTTGATTCAATGCTTCGGTGCTGACGCCCACTTTAACGTGCTCGTCTAACATTACCAGCAAATCGCTAGCAAGTTTACCGGCCACGCGCATTTTTTCTATGGCTTCTGGGGACTGGATAAGAGATTTTTTAATCATCATCATCTATCTTATAATTATGGGTTTAATGTGAGTAGATTATACCATAAATGGGTTGATGACAGTTTTACGTTAAGTGATAGCTAACCTATCATTGTGATTGATAATAATTGCTTTACAGCCAAATCAGGGCGGTTATGACTGTTCAGTCACGGTAATATATTCATATTTTGACAAATTAGTTGAATGTTACAGAATATATAAGTAATGTAATTTTGTCTGCTAAAGGGATTAGCAGCAATCTTTACTCCTTTTGGGAGGTAAAGATAACCAAAATTATTGATGACAAGGATGTTGTTATGACTCTAAAGACCTCTTTTGCTGCAGCTGTTACGCCCAGCGCATTTTTACCTTCACTCGGTGCTATCGCTGCCGGCATCCTCCTGATGACCTTGCAAACCACATCTGCTCAAGCAGCTGGACAGTATTATAACTGTGCTAATGCCAACGGTTGCAAGCTGGTTGATAGTAAATACTTCACCTCGAGTTACACTAAAACTCAGTATCCGGTCGTCATGGCTCATGGACTTGGTGGCTTCACTACGATGTTTGGGCTCGTTGATTACTTTAATGGAATACCTGGAGAGTTGATGAAAGGTGGCTCAGAGGTATATACCACCAAAACATCAGCCGTCAATAACAGTGAGATTCGTGGAGAGCAGCTGCTACAACAAGTCAAGACCATCACTGCCATTTCAGGCAAATCTAAAGTCAATCTATTTGGGCACAGTCAAGGCGGTATAGACATCCGTTATGTCGCTGGTGTTGCGCCAAAATATGTGGCGTCAGTGACAGCAGTATCAAGCCCAGAGCAAGGGTCAAAAACGGCAGATTTTGTCAAAAACACGCTTGAGCCAAATAACAATACTGGAAGCCCATCAAACATCACCACAGAGTTAGTATCAGGGCTGTTTAATTTGATTGGTGGCTTTACAGATATCGGCTCTGGTATCAGCTTCTCAGAGATTCAAGAACAAGATGGCTGGCAAACATTGATGGCGCTATCGACCGATGGTGCTGCTCAATTTAACGCTAAATTCCCTGCTGCCATGCCAACCAGTTATTGTGGTCAGCCGACTAGCACTGCTGCCAATGGCATCAAATACTATTCATTTAGTGGTGTTGGACAAATAACGAGCGTACTTGATCCTAGTGATTATATATTGGCAGTAACGGGTGTACCGTTTGCAGGCGAGTCTAATGATGGTTTGGTATCTGCCTGCTCAAGTCGTCTTGGTTATGTGATTCGTGATAATTATAGAATGAATCACTTAGATTCAGCCGATCAAGTGCTAAGTTTGACAGCATGGGGAGAGTCTGAGCCAAAATCTATTTATCGTACTCAGGTTAATCGTCTTAAAAATGCCAACCTTTAAGCTGACTTATAAGATAAGAACTCTCATTTATGTCGAATAATCGCCGTCCAGCCTATTTATCAATCGTTATAATTGCCGTGGTCACCATAGTCGTGACGGCGGCGGTTATTATGTGGTTCAAACCTGATCATACGAGTATGGCTCTAGCGCAACCAGCATCCAATGCTCTGGGCGAGGAGGCTGAGGGTACTCTATCAACTGCGCTGGCGGCGGGTCAAATGCTACCAACGACTGCGACCCAAAATCAGTCTTTATTTGTCACAGGATTGGAGCGTTTGCCGCGTTCCTTAAAGGGTACTCAAATTGATGGCGAAATCATCATTGATGAAAACAAACAGTTGGTCGTCACTCAAGGATTACGGCGTTTATTTGATTATTTTTTATCCGCACTAGGAGAGGAGGACGAAGCCGTTATATTTGCGCGTGTTGAGAGTTACATTCGTCATCACACCCCAGAGCCTGCGGCCAGTCAAGCGGTCGCTATATTTGGCAAGTATGTTGCGTATCTCAAAGCACTCCCAGAGATAGAAAAGCGTTATGGCAATCTACAACTACAAGCGACAAAAAGTGGTGAACTGGATTTAAACGCTGTGGCGCAGCAACAACAAGATGTGACCAAGCTACGTCAGCAATATTTTGCAAAGGACACCATTAGTGCGTTTTTTGGTACAGAGGATGACTATGATGACTATAGTGTAGAGATGGTCAGAATCAACCAAAACAAACAAACCTCTGAGGCACAAAAAGAAGCCGCCAGACAAGACTATATCAGCCGCTTGCCAGATAGTGTCACCAAAGCTAATATCGTGCAGCAAGCCAATCTTGGTGAGCTTATGGCTCGTACTGAACAGATGAAAGCTCGTGGCGCGACGCCTGAAGCACTATATAATATGCGCCGAGAGCTAGTAGGTGCGCCAGCAGCAAAGAGACTGGCGCAAGTAGACCAAGAGGATGCCAGTTTTGACCAGCGCTTTACTCAATATCAAACACAAAAACAGCGCTTGTTAAGCCAAAGTGCAGATCAAGCTCAAGCGCAAATTCAGGTAAACCAACTTGAGCAGCAGCTATTTGACGATGCTGAGCGTAAACGCTTGTCAGGCTATGCGGCTCTACAAGAGACGAAGACTCAATAAGCGTATTTCATTAACATTAATTAACTTACAGTGATGTAAGAGACAAGTATGCTAAAAGTGCAAATAAGTTATGGTCATTGGGAGAAGGACAGCCCACTATCTATAGCTTTAGTACAATGATATTTGTACTTCATTTGAACCAAAAGTGTTTTAAAACTATTCTAGGAGCTTATATGAAAAACATGACCAAAGCATTGATGACAGGTATTTTAATGGTGACAGTATTGGTAGGTTGCCAATCTATGTCAAGTATGACGGCACCTGCTACTGATCAGCCAAATATAACTGGTACAGACGTTATCTAAAGTGGTGGCTAATAATTTTACTGAAACCCAGATTGATTATTTAAGGTATCAGTAAGCGGCACTAGCAGTCATATGCAGTGCCACATTATAGTTATACGACATAAAAAAACCTCACTATTCAGTGGGGTGTTTTTATGTCAGCGCTCACCTAACACCATAGTCAGAGCACTTTTAAACCGCTACGGTGTTACCCGTCCTAAATGTACTCAGTGTACTATCTGCGGTCGGTCGCCTTGTAGCGATTCCAAAATTCCTTGACTATAAGGTGTATCATCATTTTAAGAACACTAAATATATCAATGTACTAATTGAGGACACGCCCTAGCTGCTTTAGACAAGACATCAGTAAGGTGTTAGCATCGTTAGTGAATAAGGTCAATAGCAAACATCCGGTCGACTTCGCATTGCAACAAAACCTCCTTCAAGTAACCACTCAATTCATAATGACAGCTCATTGTGAGTCATACAAAATATCGCCATTGTTTAAAACAATGAATAAGACAATAAACGAATCATAATAAAACCAAAATTTTCACTAGGTCTGTAAAGGGTGTATCCAGTGCAAGATTTATAGGTAGTGAAAATTTTAGGTTCAATAAGACGAGGAACTTATATGAAAAGCATGACTAAAGTAATGATGGTGGCTACCTTGGCCGTTGGTACGCTTGCCGCTGGTTGCCAGACTACCGCCAATCTACCTGCGCCTGTCAGTCAGCCAATCACTGCAGATATATTACAAGCTCATAACTGGCAGCTTGTTGATGCCAAACGCAGCAATGGTGATAAGGTAACTCAGCTATTTTTTAATCCGGCAGAACCTTTAACTTTGAATTTCATGAATGACAACGGTAGAGATTACGTGGCATTTATGAACACCTGCAACAACATGAGTGCTGGATATAGCGTTGTCAATGGCAATGTAGAGATCAAAAACGGCATCAGTACTATGATGGCGTGTCCTGAGCCACAAGCAAGTTTTGATACGGCAACCATGGCAACCGTACAAGGTAAATATAGCATCAATAACAATACGAACAATGTGCCTATCTTGACTATCCGCAATGACGATCAAGTTGCGTATTTCAAAGCTATTTCTAAATAATTTGATGATTGAGTAAGAAATCAGATATTTCGGCTGAATTTAATAATGCCTCACTAATCAGTGGGGCATTTTTTTATCCAAAATTTAGTCCGGTTTAGGATACACTAGAGTAATGTTTCTGTAATATATTTGATTTTTTTAGAGGGATAGTTTTGACTCTAGGCTCATCACTAGTGGTGCTCACTCTCTAAAACTCTCGACATGTTTATCATTAGGCTTTATTGGACATTACTCTATGCTAAGAACCTCTATGCTAAAAACATCTATGTCAAAACCCGTTATAAATAGACTGACGATAAAAACGCCCATTGCCATTACGCTGTTTGTACTCCTCACAGGCTGTCAGACATTGAACAGCACATCAGTCAATAAGCCTATTAGTACAGTTGAGACCAATCCGTTGACGGCTCGAATGCCTGTGATTGACCGTCAAGGGCGCATAGCCTACGTGGATGAGCAGGGCACAGGTGCCGCAAAAATATCGACACTGTATAGCATCCGTCCTGATGGTAGCGATCGTCAATTGATTGATCAGTTGAAGGGTTATATCTATGCGCCTGCATGGTCTGCGGATGGTCAATGGCTTGCTTATAGTAAACAAGCACCACGTCAAAACCCAAAAATTTATATCTATGACCGAAAAAGTAAAACCCAAAGTCTAATCGTTAATGCTGAAGGCAGTAACATGTCAGCGTCGTTCTCACCTGATGGTCAAAAACTCCTCTATAGCTCAACCGTCGGTGGCAACGCAGATATTTACGAGATGCGTCTGAACGATGGCAATACCAAACAGTTGACTACACTATCAAGTACTGAGGTACAGCCAAGCTATGCGTCTGACGGCAAAAGCTTTGTCTATACCAGTGATAAAGTCCGTGCTGGACGCCCAAGCATCTATCGCTATGACTTTGCCACTGGTAATGCGATGCCTATGCCGACTAGTGGCTATGTCGCAAGTCCTCAACTCAGTGCAGACGGTCAGCAGTTAGCGTATCTCAACGGTCGCAATGCTGCGGTTATGACATTGGCTACCCGTCAAACCATCGATCTCGCAGAAACAGGACTTGATGAGCCTGCACGGTTATCACCATCTGGACAGTATGCGGTTTATCCAATGCGCAGCTCGCAAGTGAGCAGCCAAGGCACTAGAAATATAGGCAGCCTCGTCATCCGCTCGTTATCTGGCAACACAAGCTACAGTATTAATAGTGACGCTGGCGGGATGGTGCGTTCACCGATTTGGGGACGCTAATGGCGAAATCTATGTATTATAGGGTGAGATGTCTATATAATTAATAAAGAAACATAAGTTGATTCTATGGCTTAAGTTTTCATGAACATCACATAAATTTTATAAATGGCTCATCAAGATTCTGTGTATCAAAATACTATATATAAACATGCTTTATATAGAGATACTGGATTGGGTGAGCAAAAGGAGAAAGTACGTAATGCAAGAGTCGTTTTTGATATTCATCACCAAAATCAGCTTGTACCCGACGATAGTCTTTACAGGATTGGTGATGTTTGTGACCTTGTATTGGATGGTTTCTCTACTTGGTATGGCAGATATGGATACAGTAGATATTGGCGATGCAAGTGGTGAGGGTAGCAATTTGACCTCATCAGGATTTGTGTCGGGTCTGCTGCTCAAATTCGGTCTGTATGGCGTGCCGCTTATCGTTATTTTTAGCTTAATCAGTTTAATTGGTTGGTTATTAAGTTACTTCTATACCAGTTTTTTACATCAAAATTTTGATTCAGGCATCTTATATTATCTATTCGGCACCGGAGCGCTAATCTTTGTATTGGTCATCTCCATGTGGCTGACAGGTATCATCATCTCTCCCATCCGCAACAAAATAGCCAAAATACCTAGACGCAATGCCGCTAGCAATATCGGCAAAATCGCGGTTGTGCGTACCCTTAGTGTCACGGACAAACACGGCGAAGTGGAATTGAATGATGGCGGTGCAGGATTGATACTCAAAATTCGCTCAGACATTAATGATGGCTCGCTGAAACAAGGCGATCGAGTGATGTTGGTGGAGTATTTAGAGGCAGCCAATACCTATCGCGTCGCCCCTGTAAAAGAGAAGTAACCACTATAGTCACTCCACTATAAAAGTGTTACTGCGTTAACCTCGCTTGAAGTATTTGATATACATCTACACTCGGTTGCCTTGTAATACTTTTAAATTGAATCGACTATATAAATAATTTAGCCACTAGTAAGTAATTTAGTCACGATGATTCGCCATCGTTATTTTCAGCACATCATTATCGCTTTTAGCACAGAATAAGCTCACAGAATGAACAGTGATTTAGTCAAAGGTTTTAGAAGCATCTCTGGTTTATGAATAATATTTTTAGCAATGAT
Organism: Psychrobacter sp. Pi2-51; assembly: GCF_904846665.1. Classification (NCBI taxonomy): domain Bacteria; kingdom Pseudomonadati; phylum Pseudomonadota; class Gammaproteobacteria; order Moraxellales; family Moraxellaceae; genus Psychrobacter; species Psychrobacter sp. Pi2-51. The sequence goes on along the minus strand of NZ_CAJHBP010000027.1, from coordinate 9,569 downwards.
TTAAACGGTTTTAAATTTGGTTATAGTCGGTTCAGAATAATGCAGATATAAGAATGGTGCGTGACAGGGCTATAAAGCACACGTGCTATAAAGGGTGCTATAAACAGTACATTTAACAGGCCTGATAGCGTATCTGATTTATATGGAATTGATTATGGAATGTTTTAATTAAAGGAATGGATATGGACACACTCATTATCGTCGGCGTGGTTGTAGTGCTGGCGTTTGTTTTTATGATGGTCGCACTACTGATGCTCAAGGCCTTTTACTTTAAGGTCGAGCAGGGCAAAGCACTCATTATCAACGGTGTGAGTAAAATTGCCGTACGTTTTGATGGTGGTTTTGTTTGGCCAGTCATCAACAAAAAAGAGTTGATGAGAATCTCGCTTATCACGTTAGAAGTGGACAGACGCGGTAAAGAAGGTTTGATTTGCGCAGACAACATGCGTGCTGATATCACCGTGGCATTTTATCTACGTGTCAATGAAACCGAAGAGGATGTGTTAAAAGTCGCCAAATCGGTTGGGGTAGAGCGTGCGTCAGATAAAGTCGCTGTCAACGAGCTGTTTAATGCTAAGTTCTCAGAAGCCTTAAAAACAGTTGGTAAGCAGATTGATTTCGTCAAACTGTTTGAAAACCGCAGCGAGTTTCGTGACAGTATCGTTCAAGAAATTGGTAACGATCTGAACGGCTATGTCTTAGAAGATGTGGCGATTGATTATTTAGAGCAAACGCCAAAAGCGTCGTTAGATTCAAGTAATATCTTAGATGCTGAAGGTATCAAAAAGATTACTCAATTAACGGCCTTTCAGAACGTCATCACCAACGAGCTTGAGCGTGACGAAGAACTGGCGGTTAAGAAAAAGAATGTCGAAACCAGAGAGGCGATGCTAGAGCTTGAGCGTCAGCAAGCCGATGCCGAAGCCAAACAGCAACGTGAAATCTCGTCAGTGATTGCCCGCGAAACCGCTGAAACTCGCAAGATTGAAGAAGAAGAGCGTAAAAAGTCTGAAACAGCCGTTATCTCGGTTGAGCAAGATTTGGCCATTCAGCGTGAGAATCAGCAGCGTGAAATCGAAGTAGCAGGTCAAAATCGTTTGCGTGCAGTCGTCATCGAAGAAGAAAAAGTGACACGTGCTCGTGATCTAGAAATTGTCTCTCGTGAGCGTGAAGTGGACTTGCAACGTATCGAGGCCGAACGTGCGATTGAGCTTGAGAAAAAAGAAATCGCTAACGTCATTCGTGAGCGTATCGCGGTAGATAAAACGGTCGCGCAAGAAGAAGAGCGTATCAAAGAAGTCCGCGAAATTAGCGAAGCCGAGCGTTCTAAGCAGACACGCGTCTTAGCAGCAGAAGCCGATGCGGAAGAAATCAAAGTACGTCAGGTAAAAAAAGCCGAAGCAGAAGAGCTGTCTGCCAAGCACAAAGCCGTCGAAATCACCACGCTTGCCGCTGCGAATCTTGAAGCATCCGCCAAAGATTCAGAAGCCAAAATTAAAATGGCCGAAGGTATCAAGGCAGAAGAGTCGGCGCATGGCTTTGCTGAAGCGGCTATCCAAGAAGTCAAAGCCGCTTCTTTGGAAAAAGAAGGTATTGCGAAAGCCAATGTTATCAAAGCGACTGGACAAGCTGAAGCGCAATCAAATCGTGAAAAAGGCATGGCAGATGCTGAGATTATTGCCGCTCGTGGCGAATCTACCGCTAAAGCTGAGCGTGATATTGGTATGGCAGATGCTCAGGTCATCGCGGCTCGCGGTGAGTCAAATGCCAAAGCAGAACGCGAAGTTGGATTGGTAAAAGCCGAAGTTACTCGCGCGCATTTCCAAGCCGAAGCAGATGGTTTGGTCGAGAAATTCAATGCTATGGGTAGCATGAGCAAGGAAGCACGTGAGCATGAAGAGTTCCGTATGAGTCTTGAGACAGCCTTGCAAGAAGCGCTTGCTTCTATTGACGCTGGTAAAGAGATTGCGAAAGAAAATGCTGAAGTATTGGCAGTGGCGTTACAGAAAGCCAAAATCGATATTGTTGGCGGCGAAGCGCATTTCTTTGACAACTTTGCTAAGTCACTGTCTATCGGTAAAGCCATCGATGGCCTAGCGGGTAAGTCAGACACATTGAGCGGTATCATCAATGGTGTGATGGCCAGTCAAGCCATGAAATCAAACCAGAAAAATGATGATAAAACGGTTTAATTCTATATCAGGTCGAATTGACAGAGTTAGGTCGAATTGACTGATATTTATATATCTAGCATTAGTAATCAACATTAATATCAGTAAATTATCTGTCGTGTAGGCGGCAGATTTTTTTGGCTAACTCAGGGTGATTCAGAACGACGAATCATGATGAGTTGGCTAATCTAAAAAATCAGCAGTGATGATTCGCTTTTTTAGATTAGCCAAGTGCTTCTTTACTTTCAATGATTCTTTATTGCCCAAAATTCTCTTATAGTGGATTCAGTTTAAAAGAGATACAAGGCAACCGAGTGCAGATGTAACTGTGATACTTCAAGCGAGGTTAACGCTGTAGCTCTTTTATAAAGGATTGACTATATTATGTAAAAACAGAAACGGACGAGTAATGATGGCGGACACGCAAAACTCAACAAATTCAGACAGCAACGATAACGCTAATCAAGCCAACCAAACCGATCAGGCAGTTGCTTCAGGCAATGCTTATGAGCTCATCAAAAAACGTCTGACGGAACAAGGCGGTCGTTTAGAGACGCAAACGCAGACGCTAAATAATGCGCGTCTTGAAGAGTTCGGCAGCACCCAAATGCAAGTCATCGCCCGTACTCGTATTCGTACCGAGTACAACTGTGTGGCACAGGACATGGTGCAGGTCGGCGATTATTTGCTGTTTGGCTACAACGTTTTTATGGGGCTCAAACGCGCGAGCAATATTAAAGACGTATTGTCGTTATATCGTCTGAACGAGCCAGCTGGTAATGAAGAGGAGTATCAGCTCGAAGAGGTTGACCTAAAAGGGACGTTTTTGGCTCAAGACGCCTTTGTCCAAGACTTCAATGAGCTATATCGATACTACAAGCAAACGCGCCTGATTCAAATAACGGTGAAAGACAGCAAATTGCTGTTAGCGTTTCAGATTGGCGAGCGCATCACCGATATTCGAGTGTTTCGTTTTGCGCTAGATTTTAGCCAAGGCACACCAGAGTCGGCGCAAGTCGCTTATGTGGATAATCGAGGCGAGCGTGACATTGAACTGCCGCCTGCTTATGATTTTGACTGGATTGAGACCACACGCGATCAAATGGTGAATGGCAAATATCCCCATATGAATATCTTAGACACGATATTTGTGGAAACGGTTGGTGGCGATTTGACCATCAAGATTGAGGACAATACGCAGTCAGGGCAAGGTATTTATAGCGAACCGGTTAATGACCGCACCCAGTCGCTGACGGATGCTGAGATTGCTTATGCCAAAGTGGGCAGTCTAATACTGCTTAAGATATTGCCCTATCGTGAAGAGGACTACCGTTATTTTGTTTATAACACCTTGACCGAAGCGGTGCTGCGATTGGATGCGATTGGACAGTCGTGTGTTCAGCTACCAGAAGACCACGGCATCATGTTTCCGGGTGGTTATTATCTACAGACAGGTGAGTATAAGCTGTTTGAGGCCAATAATGTTGGTGCTACTGACTTACGGTTTAAGCGTAAAATTGTATCGCCAAATGGGGAAGATGTTTTATTCTTATTTTACGACCGAGACTTGGGCGTCACGGGGCTGTTCCCTTATAACCTGATTAAAAAGCAATTGGCAAACCCTATCTATTGCAACGGTATGGCTTTGGCTGAGAATGGCCGTTTGGTGCTGTTTAGTGACCAAAGTGAGCCATCTCGTATTCACCCAATGCAAATATGGCACACGCCTTATGCCTCACATGAGTATGTCAGTGAGTTGCCCGAGAGCACGAGCTTTTATGGCAAAATCGGCAATAAAGAGCTGGTACGCGGTATCTCAGACCTATATAGCATTACTCGCCTGATTGATAATCAAAGCGTGTCACAGAAGCTCTATGAAGAGCTTACCAATAATACCAGCCGACTCTTTGACAGCTATTACTGGTTGTCTGAACCTGAGCTGAGCGAAGTCGCCAGTAGTATTAAGGAAGTGACGGCAACGGCTGAGCTGGTCATTGATGAGTTCGCCAAAGTACAAAGTATCCAGAAACAAACCCAAACTGCGCTAGCCGATGCTGATACGCAGCAAAGTGAGATTTTGCGGCAGATACGCGTCACTAGCTTTGAGTCTGCCAGTGATTATGTCGATCAGTTGTCAGCGTTAAGACGCCAAAAAGGCCGTTTGGTCAGCTTGGAAGATTTGCGTTATCTAGATGCTGATAAGCTACAAGCATTACAGACACAGTTAGAAGAAGCCGAAAGCGAGCTGGCTGAAAAGACCGTGTTATTTTTAAGCGGCGAAGAAGCGCTATCAAGCTACGAAGGCATATTGGTCGATGTCAGCGAGCGCTTGAATACCGCTGAAACCAATGCTGAACTAAAACCCGTTCTAGAAAAAATCGATGAAACAGCGCAAGGGTTAGATTTATTGACCGAATTGTTAGGCACATTAGATGTGGCCGATGCCACCGTGCGTACGCAAATCATCGATGACATATCGACCATTTATGCCAGCCTGAACCAGAGCAAAGCCAAGCTCAATCATAAACGCAAAAATCTAGGCTCTGCCGAGGCCGTCGCGCAATTTGGTGCGCAGTTTAAGCTGTTTGGTCAATCTATTGCCAATGCGTTATCAATTGCCAATACCCCTGAGAAATCAGATGAGCAAATGGCAAAGCTATTGGTACAGTTAGAAGAGTTGGAAAGCCAATTCGCTGATCCAGAGACTAATAGTGGCGATCAGTTTTTAGCCGATATTATCAGTAAACGTGAAGAGATTTACGAAACCTTTGAAAACCATAAGCAGCAATTGCTCGATGCTCGCAATCGCAAAGCGCAAAACTTAGGTGATGGCGCGCTGCGGATGCTTGAGAGTATTAAAAAACGCACGCAAAGCACAGGTGTCACAGGCTTTACAGAAGAGGAAGCGCTGAATACGTATTTTGCGGCTGATGGTCTGGTGCAAAAGGTGCGCAACATCGCAAAAGAGCTGCAAGCGATGGGCTTTAGCGTCAAAGCAGATGACATCGATGCGCGTCTAAAAGCCATTCAAATCGAGAGCTATAAGAGTCTAAAAGACAAGTCGGACTTGTTTGAAGATGGTGGTCAAATCATCAAACTGGGTAAGCATCGTTTTTCGGTTAATACTCAGCCATTAGATTTGACTTTATTGAGCCGTCAGCAGTCAGACGGCAAGCGTGTGCTGAATTTGCATTTAACGGGTACAGATTATTATGAAGTGCTTAATAATGCTGAACTAAATGCCTTGCGCCCGTATTGGGATATGAATATCGCCTCCGAGTCAGACAAGGTGTACCGTGCCGAGTACTTGGCCTATAGCATTATTGAAAGTGCTAAGAACAGCCAAGATGGACTGACCGAAACGCGACTATATCAAGCATACGATGCGACTATCATTACCCTAGATGTTAATGGTGATATTGATAATGACAGCCCGTTGTCCAAACTGGTCAAAGCTTACGCCACCCCTCGTTATCAGCTTGGCTATGACAAAGGCATTCATGACCATGATGCCACGCTGTTATTGATGCAAATACTACCGACATTGCGTGAGGCAGGGCTTCTGATTTATACCCCGCAAGTACGTGCCTTGGCACAGTTGTTTTATTGGCAGCTGAATATCGTACAGGCGCTTGGTTTAGACAGTCTGCGTCAATTTGGTTATGACAAATGGTTAAATGAATCAGTGCTGACACGTGCAAATAACTGGACGGATAGAGCCGCTACCGCTGAGCAATTGCGCCGTGCATTGGGCAGTGATACGGCTAAGTCTTTACTAGTCGAAGATATGAGCCAAGTGATGCGTCATTTTGTTATGGCTCATAATGACGACAGTCTTAGCGCTGATAACGGTACTGGCATTAATAATGGCGCTAGCAAGCAGTCAACGTCTAAATCAGAGTCAGAGTCAGATTCAAATACCAGTGATGTTCATAACGCCAATATTTTTAAACCAAGTTATGTTCAGCTTGCCTGTGAATATCTCGTGAGCGTCATGGGTCAGTCGGCAGAATCAAGTGCAGGCGCACATAACACAATAAAATGGCAAACCAGCCAACAAGCACAGCAGTTGTGTGAGCAGTTAAGTCAAACGTTGAATAGTGCTGCAGGTAGCACGCAAAATACCGCCAGTTTTGACCAACTACAGTCTTCTATCAGTAAGCTTGGATTCCAACCCAAATCAGCCTATGAGCTACTAGCCACATGGTTTCATGCACTACTTGATAAGACTTATGGTGGTACTGAGTCGGCTGATGGCACGGATGAGGCAGGCGAGACACTCAGTGAAGAGCAGCTTGCTGAGATTGAAACACAAAACGCGCTACGCAAGCAGCAATTAGAGAGTGGCCGTCATTATGTGCCTGAAGCCATTGCCGTCTTGCTTACCCAGTTAAATGATGCCCAGCGTGAAGCCTTGGTGCAACGATTGATTGATTCAGGCGCTACTTTTAATAAAGGGGCTTTTAATAAAGGGCTAAGTGCTAAAGGATTGGGCAATCAAGGTTTAAACAGTACAGGCGCAAGTGGCACACCATCGGCCTTGTCATTTTCCTCAATCACCTCGTCGGCTACGTCATCGACTACATCATTGACCAGTATTAATAATCCGCTTAATCAAGTGCAAAGTTTTGAACGTAGCACGGGTAAGGTATCGCTTGAGATACAAGTCAATAATTTGCTAGGTGAGCATATACGTATTCATCAGCAGACGTTAACCTTTGCCGTCGATGATTTCTTAAATCGTCTGCATCATCATGATACCCAAGTTATCCCTGCCTATAGACGTTATCTGGCCATGCGCTCAGAGATATTGCATGATTCAAAAGAGACGTTGCGTCTGGACGAGTTTATGCCGCGTCCACTGTCTTCGTTTGTGCGTAACCGTCTGATTAACGAAAGCTATCTGCCACTCATCGGTGACAATCTTGCCAAACAGATGGGTACGGTCGGCGAGGATAAGCGTACCGATTTGATGGGTATCCTCATGATGATATCGCCACCAGGGTATGGTAAAACTACCTTAATGGAATATGTAGCAAATCGTCTTGGCCTTATCTTTATGAAGATTAACTGTCCGTCACTTGGTCATGACGTAACCTCATTAGACCCCGAAAAAGCCCCCAATGCCACAGCAAGAGAAGAGTTGAATAAAATCAACTTAGCCTTTGAGATGGGCAATAACGTCATGCTTTATCTCGATGATATTCAGCATACCCATGCAGAATTTTTGCAGAAGTTTATCTCATTGGGTGATGGCACACGCCGTATCGATGGTGTCTGGCAAGGTAAGACCAAGACCTATGACATGCGTGGCAAAAAGTTCTGCGTGGTCATGGCAGGTAACCCATATACTGAGAGTGGTGAAGCTTTCAAAGTGCCAGACATGCTCGCCAACCGTGCCGATATCTACAATTTAGGCGATATCATGAGCGGCATGGAAGAGGTGTTTGCACTCAGTTATATCGAAAACTCGCTGACCTCTAATACCGTCCTCGCACCAATGGCCAACCGTGACTTAAGCGATGTCCATCGTTTGATTAAAATGGCAAAAACGGACAATGCAAATCTAGCCCAAGCACAAAGCAGCGATCTGACGTATCCGTATAGCACCTCAGAAGTTAACGAGATTATCGCCATTTTGCGCCATATGTTTAGGGTGCAAGAAGTCATTCTGGACGTTAACCAAGCCTATATTGCCTCCGCCTCGCAAGATGATAAGTATCGTGTTGAGCCGATATTTAAGCTACAGGGCAGTTATCGTAATATGAATAAGATGACTGAAAAGCTATCGGCTGTCATGAATGAAAGCGAGCTGAACCAGCTGATAGATGACCATTATTTAGGCGAGTCGCAGCTATTGACCCAAGGCGCAGAGAGCAACTTGCTCAAGCTTGGTGAGATGCGTGGTGTCTTGACCGAAGCAGAAACAGAGCGTTGGGCGCAAATCAAAGCCGACTTCCTACGTAACAAAGCCATGGGCGGTGAAGATGGCGATACGGGCGCGCGTATCGTTGCCCAGTTGGTCGATTTGGCCAGTGGCTTCAATGCCATCAGTAGCCAGTTTGAGACATACTTAACGAAAAACAACCCAGAGCAAATCGCTCGCTTACGAGAAGCAGGACAGCAAGCGCAACTCGATGCCCAGCTAAACGCCCAATTAGAAGCACAGAAAATCCTTGCCGATAGCGTGATCAATAATGCCAAAGTCGTCAGCGACAGTATTGATAATGGCTTTGAGAAAAGCATGAGTCAGTTGGTGCAAATATATAAGCATGATCACAATGCTGGAAAGGCGGAAGGCGAGTATCTCAAGCAAAACCAATATGCACAAAAACAGCTCATGGTGCAGCTGGTCAATGCCGTTGAACAACTGGCGCAAAAAATGGCGGATAGCTTGGTTAGCAATAATGATAATCAAACAGCCGATAGCGATATCCCTAATATTCATCAGCAGACCGCATTGATGGCAACTGCCCTCAAGCAAGCATTAGAGCCATTGACGATGCGGATGGATGAGAAGCTGGCGATTGATACCAGCACCAATCAATCTGGTAAGTTAATCGTCAATAGTCTCAACAGACTTAATAAAATCTTTGATGATTATGATTAGTAGCTGACGATTAGTCACTACCGATTAATAGCTGACGATTAACAACTAATGATTGATTATTAACGCTTATGAGCAATGCTGATGACTTGCACTTATGAATAGCACTTATGAATGGCACTATAAATAGGGCTTATGATCAAAAGACAATGGTAATATAGTCGGCAACAGCTACTTTGGATACAATGACGGCGAGTAAGAGTGCTACAAACAGTAGGTTAAGCAAGACTGACACCGTATCCGATGGTAGTGAATCGACTATATCAAACCAATGAGAAAATTATGGCGCACAAAAAGAAGAACGTCCGCAAAAAACTTTGCCCTGTCTGCGAGCGCGAGTTTAGCTGGACTAAAAAGTTGGATAAAAACTGGGAGAGCATGGTCTATTGCTCAGACCAATGCCGACGCGTTAAAAAGTATGAAGGGCTGGATCATCAAAAAGAAGATAAATAGGCAGTAACAATTAACCATAGATATTAGATATACGGCACAAAGGGGCAGATGATGGCACATAAAAAGGTAAACTTACCGCAAAAAACCTGCCCCGTCTGCCAGCGCCCGTTTACGTGGCGTAAGAAGTGGGAGAAAGATTGGGAGAAGGTGATTTATTGTTCTGAGCGGTGTCGGCGGGGTAAGGGTAAATGAGTGGAAGAGTTAATCTTCTAAAGGTGCATAAAATAGATCTTTCATTTTAAGCTCATTATTATTCGTAGAACTTGCACCCAAGGAATGATCACTAAGCCGATAAATAACGAGATGTTAGCTATCTTACTTTTTTGCTTTGTGGATAT
>NZ_CAJHBP010000026.1:0-41740 GCF_904846665.1 Psychrobacter sp. Pi2-51 | reverse complement strand
ATAAAAATGAGATAAATTGCCGTCAAACAAGAAAAATAGTGCAGATAATATCGGGATATTAACCAGCTATTTGACGACGTTTGGCAAGATTTAGCCATTTTTAGCCCATTTAGATGACTATCGAGTGAATTGAAGACACGCCCTAAAAGTAGTGAATTTTATGCTATTTAAATTAACGTAATTGAGAGCAATAAATCTTATATGACAACTAATATCCTTGATGATGAAGACTCTAATAAATCAACACACATTGAGCTGTTAGAGCCGATTAGTGACATGAGAGATAAAAACGATAGGCAGTTTATTACCGCTTTGGCACGCGGCTTAGAACTGCTGCGTTGTTTTACCCCGCAGCGCCCTTATTTGGGTAATCAAGACTTAAGTCAATTGACTGGCCTGCCTAAAGGGACGATCACGCGACTGACTTATACCTTAGTCAAGTTAGGATATCTAAAGCAATCGACCAACAGTAGTAAATATCAGCTTTCTGCCGGTGTGTTAGGGTTTGGCTATACGATGATGGCAAATGTCTCTATCAACAATTTAGTCACCCCGTATATGGAAGAACTGGCAGATTATGCCAATAGTGCGGTCGCTATGGCAACCCGTGACCGCCTGAGGATGGTATATCTCAATGTCGTACAAGGGTCTGGGACGACTACCATGCGACGTAATGTCGGCTCATATCTACCTATTCATTTAAGTTCGATGGGACGCGCATGTTTGGCCAGTATGCCCGCTGCTGAGCAAGAATTTATCCTTGATGCCATTCGCAGTAAGTATAAAGATGATTGGTTAAAGATTAGACGCGGACTGGATAAAGCCTTTAGAGATTATGACGACTATGGGTATTGCTTCTCGATTAGTGAATGGCAAAAAGACGTCAACGCTGTCGCTACCGCCATCATGCATCCGACTGAGGGCTTACTGACTTTTAATTGCGGCGCACCCAGTTTTGTTCTTAGTCGTACTAAACTAGAAGAAGACATTGCCCCTCGGTTGCTTCATATGAAGAATAACATCGAGAGTAATATTTATATCAGCTAAGGCGGATGACCCGTTAGCGTGGCAAAAATTGAAAACTCAATCGTACTACTGTCGTTCATTATCCAAAGTTAATCGTTTTTGAAATCCCTTTAAATTTTAAGATTTAAAGGGGTTTTTAATGGGTAATCGATAAGCTTAAAATATTAGGGTCTGTTGAACATTCAAATATTTAGTCAGATAACAATACATGCTTGCTCTTTTGGTAAGCGGACAGACCGCCCCCACCTAACTCACGACCGATGCCGCTTTGTTTAAAGCCACCCCACCCTGACTCAGGCAGCACGATTTGTTGTTCATTGATCCAAACATGACCCGCTTCAATCTGTAATGCCATCGCCAATGCGACCGTTTCATCAGTACTGACAATGGTTGCCGCCAACGCATATTTGCTGTCGTTGGCCAAACGAATGGCTTCTGCATCGTCTTTGAAGGTTTTGCTAACCAATACTGGTCCGAACACTTCTTCGAGCCACAATTGGCTGGTTACAGGAACATCGATATAAACAGTGGGCGCGGCAAAATATCCTTGCCTAGCTAATATTTCTCCACCAGTCAGGCAAGTAAGATGTTCGGCAGTCGCAATATCACAGTATTTTTTTACTTGCTTAAGCTGTTGCTCGCTGACCATTGGACCCATCTGAGTGACTGTATCAAAACCATCACCAACTTGCAGGCTTGCGGTTTTCACTTTCAACGCTTCAAATAAAGTCGGTGCGATACCTTCATGAACAAGCAATCTAGAGGTCGCTGAACATATTTGACCAGCATTGGTAAATACACCGCCAATGATCAGGTCACAAGCGTAGTCGATATCGGCATCCGCGCGCACCACAATAGCAGACTTGCCACCAAGCTCAAGACTGATGTCTTTGATGCTCTTTGCCGCTTGGGTCATTACCTTTTCACCCACCACATTACTACCAGTAAAAGAGACTTTATCAATCAGCGGATGACTGGTCATGGCAGCACCAACTTCGGCAGCACCGGGCAAAATATTAACCACGCCCTTTGGCAGCTCGATACTAGACAATATATTGCCCAGCATCAATTCTGGCAATAAGGTCACCTCAGAAGGCTTTAATACCACTGTGCAGCCTGCTGCTAGCGCTGGTGCCAACTTCCAAGAGGTCGTCACCATTGGAAAGTTCCAAGGTACAATCAATGCGCACACGCCAACGGGCGCAAAAGTCTTTAGCAGACGAATGCCTGATTCATTCGTGGGTACTTCCGACCACGTTTCTTGATCTGTTATCAGGTTGGCATAATAGCGATAACAAGCGATAGCATCACCGACGTCTATTTTTGCCTCTTCGATGGGCTTACCATTGTTTAAAACAGACAATCCAACCAATTTGTCAAATCGCTGCTCCATAGCGTCAGCAATCGCATGCAAATAATGCGCACGCACGCTTACTGGGGTTTGCGACCAATTTGCATAGGCAGCAAAGGCAGCATTGACCGCTGTTTCTACATGGGCACTGGTACATAAGCGTGTCGATGCTAACACCTCACCAGTATTTGGGTCATATAGATTCTGCATATCAGTGTCTTCGCTATCAACCGATGATGCTTCGATGGCAGTCCATTTACCATTGATATAGGCCGCATTTAATACCACTTCATTTTGCATTGTCTCTTTTGCAATTTGTCTGGTTATATCAGTAGCATTTGTCGTTTCCATGATGGTATGTCCTCTCTCATTGTTTATTCGTAGCGTATTTATTGATAATGATTACGGGTGATTGACGCTACTGCCTATCTGCGCAGTCAATGGCATCAATCACCCGCCAAAAATCACTGTCGCTTACCCTATCCTAACTTTGTCACGGGGTCTTCTGATTAATACAGGAGATGCGCTACTGAGGTAATAATCACTAGGCTAATCAAAGTACGAAGGATGAAAATCATAAACAGCTCTAACACATTAAGCTTAATGTTTGATTTCAAAATCAGCGCACCCACTTCAGACATATAAATAATCTGCGTAATAGAGCATGCCCCAACGATGAATCGTGTCATTTCACTCTCAATACTCTTACCGACCAACGCTGGTAAGTACATATCAGCAAAGCCCATAATCATGGCAGGCGCCGCTTCTGCCGCTTCTGGAATTTGTAGCAATTCAAGCAAAGGCACGAGGGGCGCAGATATCCAGTTAAATACTGGCGTGTACTCTGCCAGCCCTAGACCAATGGTGCCGATAGCAAAAATAACAGGAATCAGACCAAAGTAAATATCAAATAAATTCTTTAGGCTGTGTTTGAACACACTTGCCAGACTTGGCATAGAATACGCACGCGTCACAGCACGATTTAGCGCCCACTGCGGCATACTATACTGAGTAGGAATCTCTTCATCTAGCATACATTTGCCAGAATGATAGGTGTCCGCTTTCAGTGATAATGGCGGGATGCGTGGCATGATAATGGCTGCTATAAAACCAGTCAACGCGATGGTCAGATAAAAGAAGACAAAGTTGTTGTCTACGCCAATTGTTTTCGCTACGACATAAGTAAAAGCGATTGAAGTTACCGAAAAAGTTGTGGCAATAACCGCCGCTTCACGCTGGCTATAATAGCTTTTGTCATACTCTTGCATGGTCACTAGCAAGCCGATAGAGGCCGCGCCAAACCAAGAAGACATCGCATCTACCGCTGAGCGTCCGGGTAGTTTAAATAGTTTGATAAAGACTTTACTGGCTAACGTTCCCAAAAACTCCATCAAACCAAAATCCGTTAAGAACGGCAAGGATAAGATAGCGAAGAAAAACAAAGGAATCAAAATCGGAATCAAATCTTCAAAAATAACGCCGCCGGTATTACGGTTAATAATAAACTCGGGGCCTACTTGTAAAAATATCATCCAGATAAATACTGCGCCCAAAAAACGAGCGCCAAACCACAACCACTCAACATCGAAGAGCTTCTTTATCATAGAGTCTTCGTGCAAGGTAGGTCGTAACAGCTTGACCGCGAGTGCGCCAACAAAAGAGATGGTAACGATCGCCAGTGCCACGTAAGCCACATAACCGCCTATCCAGCCTTGTAGTGCATCGGTCAATACGCCCAATAAAATAGTAACCTTGCCATCCCATTGAAAGGGAATGATAAATAGCGCGATACCAAGGGCTGAAAATAAAATAAATTTCCACAATGACGCTCGCCATTGCTCGCCCTGTGGTGTTTTTGGATCGACAGCATTATTACCTAAGACTGGCTGCTGTGACTTACTGATATGACTCGTCATTTAATTCCTCCATGATAGGCGACGACCGCCAATTTTTCCATTTTGCTGTCTGACCAATGCCTGGGTTTAGCGAATTAGTCGGATCTAGTTTTTTATAAAAATTATGTAGTGCAGATTTTGCGGTATAGACATGTCCCACGTTGTGCTCAGCAGGGTACTCTATACGACGCCGATCATAAAACGCCAATAGCTCATCCTTGAATTTTTTTGCATCCACTTCAGGGTATAACAGATAGTCTTGATGCATGACATGACAGAAAAAATGCCCCAAATAAAAGGTTTTACTTACCTGCTTTTGTAAGTCAGTAGGTAGCACCTCATCCCAATCTACAGCATTCCTTGGTAAGGCAATATCAGTCGCTAATAGCTCGCCAAACTTTGTGTGGTTAAGATTGTGATAACGAAACATGGCAGCGGTTGCCGCACTGCGAAACACCGATAATGCTTGTGATTCTTCGGCTGTACAAAGATGTACGACGCCTTGATGCTGCTGCATATGGGACTGTAGAAATGCTTGAGCGGCGGCAATATGCTGATTACTAGCCTTAGCACTGTGATTATCATCGTCACTATCACTATCACTGTCATTCGCGACTTTGATGATTAGATGATAACGGTACGAGAGCGCTTGCGTGCTTAAAGGCGCAGGCAATGATGGCGGCATAAAGGTCGATACCATTTGTAGCACCCGATCTGGTAAAGTCTGAGGCAGTCGCCATTTATCCAAATAATAGCCAATCTTGGCTTGTAACCGATACAACGCGCCTATCTTACTGGCTGGCAGTTTGCGCATACTTAAACAAGTATCGCGGCCATAGCGCATGGTTATATCGTTATAATTTTTGTGCATGTATTCTGCCAAAACAGGCAGGTTCAGCTCGCTTTTTAACCACTGCTGCCTGAGTGTGGTCAAGGTATCAGCGTCATTGGTCGAGATATAGAATGTTTGCTCTTGCGCTGGTTTGGCAAATGTCGCGACTCGAACCGCAAAGACGATAACTTTGCCTGCTGAACCAGAGGCTTCATACAATCCGTTAGGATCATTGTTAAATCTGGCAGGTGTGTCTGCCTCGCAATCACGCACTTTGTGTTGATAATGATAGTTTGTACAGGACTTACTGTTGGCACTATCTGGATTTTTATTGAACGTGCCAGCTTGTAGGTTTCCAAGCATCTCTTCTGGATCGACACCTAAATCAATGCCTAAGTGATTGATTAATTCAAACTCACCCATAGCATTACGTTTGGCAAATAGTGACATCTCGGTATACGCCGGACCACGCTGCACCAACATACCGCCAGAGCTGTTGCAAATACCGCCAATCACCGAAGCACCAACACAACTAGAGCTCAGCACTGAATGCGGCTCACGCCCCAAAGGTGCAAGCTTGTATTCTAATTGCTGAAGGGTCGCCGCTGGCAAGGCAACAAGCTCTGCTGCGTCATTGAGCAGATGAACACCGCCCAATAGTTGCGTAGAAATAACGATGACTGGTCTGTCATACTTCCCATACGGCGTGGAGCCTCCGGTCAACCCTGTGTTAGCAGCCTGAGCGATAATGATCACATCAGATGCTGCACAGAGGTTAATGACGCGCCATAGCGCCACAAGAGAATGAGGGGTCACCACTGCCAAGATAGCATCTGTGATAGCAGCAATCGCCCCTTGTATATATGACTGCTGCTGACTAGGCTTGGTCAATACATTGGGCGCGCCAGCAACGGCTGCTAAGTCTGTTAACAAACTTGCCTGCGACGCATTCCAACTATTAGACGAGTGGTTAGAATTTAGCATTGCAGACATTTTTCCTTGAGTGACTAGCCTTTAGTACCGTTAAGTCATTACCATCAGCTAAAACAGATAAAGTCCTTGCCTATCTCAGTCAGAAAATCATCGGCTTCATCAACTTCATAAATGAAAGGCTGCTTGCCGTTGATGTCCTTTTGCAAGGCGTCTAGCAGTTGCTGCTTATCGGTAATTCGGCGATAACCTGCACCAAATCCTGCGGCTAATGGCTCAAAATGTGGCGTCTTAATATTGACC
The DNA here is from genome assembly GCF_904846665.1 of Psychrobacter sp. Pi2-51. Lineage (NCBI taxonomy): Bacteria > Pseudomonadati > Pseudomonadota > Gammaproteobacteria > Moraxellales > Moraxellaceae > Psychrobacter > Psychrobacter sp. Pi2-51. Next base: position 35,403 of record NZ_CAJHBP010000026.1, on the reverse strand, counting down.
CCAATCAGTGGTAGACTACCCTCTTCCATATAACGACGAATCTCACCATAGCCTTGGTTGTTCCACAGCAGGACTATCAATGGTAGCTCAAGCTCGGCAGCGCAGATGAGTTCTGCAATGGTAAATTGAATACCGCCATCGCCAATAAGACTAATAACTGGCGATTTTGAGCCAATCATGGCACCTATCGCGGCAGGCAAACCGTAACCTAGCGTGCCAAACCCAGTCGACGAGTTAAACCATTTTCGGGTTGCTAATGCTTCAAAACCAAGATTGCCACTATAGACAGGCTGCGTTGAATCTCCAACAAATATGACGTCTTTTACTTCATCTCGAATCAGCTGAAGTAGCGCATTTTGACCAGCAAAGTCTGGGGTCATTTCTGCTAACAATGCCTGTTTTGCCTCGGCGACTCGTGACACCGCTTTATGATTCAACGCTTGGTTTTCTAAACGTGTGCAAAGGCCACTTATAGCCATTTGCGCATCGGATAATACGGCGATATCCGCTCTAAAAGGACGATGCAGTTGCTGAGCATCGCAGTCGATACGAATCAACGTGCCATTAATTTTAAACTCGCCATTGAAAAAGACATCATAGTCCGTCTCGCCAAGCTCAGTGCCAATGGCCAATACCAAGTCAGCCTCGGTGATAACGGCTCGACCTGCTGCTAATGATTGATTGCTGCCTAAGCTCAACGGATGAGCGGGTGGTAGCAGACCTTTGGCGTTGATGGTCAAAAATGTCGGCGCATCGATCAGCTCTGCCAGTTTTTGTGCATCTTTATTGACATCGACGCAGCCACCACCATAGAGCAACACTGGATTTTTTGCGGTTTTGAGAGACTCGATAATTAAGTCAAGCTGTGCAGGATTGGGCAGCGGTCTTATTACTCGAGGCAGCGTTGAGCTATTCGCATCAGTTTGGCTGGTTTCCGGACTATTCAAGTAAGGCGTTAAATCAGGTGGCTTGGCGACATGGCTGGCATCGGCGGTGATCACATCGATTGGCAGCTGGATATGCACTGGCCCCGGACGTGCACCATTGAATAAGGCAAAAGCTTCTGCGATGACCTTGGGTAGCGACTCAGGCTTCCAGATGGTTTTGCTCGTGAGTGCCACCTTGCTGACCATGCCTTGCTGATCATGCAATTCATGCAAGTGCCCTTCACCGCTGCCCGTATCTGCCACTTTATTGACACTAGAGATCACCAGCATCGGTATAGAATCCGCCAATGCTTGTGCCATGGCAGTCATAATATTGGTCATGCCAGGGCCGGTGATGATAAAACACACGCCAATCTTGCCAGAAGCACGATAGTAGCCGTCAGCCATAAACCCAGCGCCTTGCTCGTGACGCGGCGTCACATGGCGGATATTGGTGTTTGGCAGACCACGATATAGCTCGACCGTGTGCACACCGGGTATGCCAAATACGGTCTCTACGCCATAGTATTCTAACCACTGTACCAACAGCTCACCGCATGTCAGAGATGGGGTTGCAGGTAATGAAGAAGACGTTTGCGTCAATTGGGTCATGAGTCAGTTATCCTAAAAAATGTAATAAGTATTAAGTTAAGATTTTTATATTGGCTAGCTGTTTGTTTTAAATAGTTATTAAATGCTACAAATCACAATTCATGGTGCCGTAACCAATCATCAATCATGATATTTAAACGTTCACCTGAAAAACTGGGAAAATGACCACCGTGTACAACACGCACAGGCAGTGCATTTAAGCGGCGCATACTCTTGGCATAATCGGACATGTTGCTGTGCCACGTATCTTCGATCAATGGGCCGTCATAGATCAGATCACCAGAAATCAGAGTCTCGCTAGCTGATTCCCACAAGGCAATACCACCTGGGGAGTGACCGGGTGTATGAATCACTTCAAATTGACGATTGCCCAAATCAATCATGTCACCGTCTTCAAGTTGCATTATTTTCGCTGGTGCAGCAATTTTATAGCCGCAATGAGCATAAGGCTCAGGAGGTAACGCATCAAACATCTCATCGTTGACGAACATATCAGCTAAAGTACGTGCGTTATCTGGCTCAGCGAGAATATGGGCTTCAGCAGAATGTACGTGACAGCAGTCAAATTCACTTGCCGCGCCAATATGATCAAAATGAGTATGACTGGCAACACCAACGATATCGCGATCAGCAAGCAAAGCAACGTGGCGGCGCAATGGTACAGCCCCTAATCCAAAATCGACTAATAAATCGCGCTGACTTCCTTGCACGTGCCATAGATTACAGCGAAAAAACGGCTTGATCCACGGCTCATCGATGAGCGTAATGCCATCGCTAAGTGTTGTTGTTCGATACCAGTTTTCTGGTTTGATTCGTGGTAATAACTGTTCACTCATGAGTTCGCTCCATTAAAGGCATGATTGTCTTTAAGAACACGCAGGTCTTTAAGATAGTCTTGATGCGTGCGACTCTCATCGATGCAAGCGAGATCGATATCTACTATCAGGGTGCCAGCCGCTAAGCCAAGTCGGCCGAGCACCTCACCATCCGGACCAGCGACGATACTATTCCCACAGTAATGAAGCGTTTGTTCTACACCTGATCGGTTAATACAAGCGACAAAGCATTGATTGTCCATTGCTCGAGCGCGTATTTGTAGCACCTGCCGCTCTGCATTTGGCAACATATTTGCCGTCGGTGACAGTATGATTTCTGCCCCTGCTTGTGCCAGCTCTCTTGCCACTTCTGGAAACTCATTGTCATAGCAAATCATCAATCCTAATTTTCCGAATCGAGTATCAACCACACAAGATTGCTTACCTGCGACAAAGAACTCATTTTCGCGGCCCCATAAATGCCGCTTATGATAAGTGGCAAGGTGCTGACCGTTATCATCTAACAATAAGGCAGAGTTGCTAAACTCACCATCAGCACCCTGCTCAGCAAGGCCAAATAGCAAGTGCAAATTATATTTATCAGCAAGCGTGGCTACTTCGGTCACGATTGAGCCATCAGCAGGTTCCGCTAGGCTATCAAGCCGCTCAAAGATGTTGTAGCCTGTGAATGCCAGCTCTGGCAGTGCCAATAAGTCTACTTTGGCCTCTGCTGCTAGGCGACATAATGACTCCAATGCTTTTAAGTTAGCAGCAGGTTCAGCCCATAAAGGATTTGTTTGAGCAATCATCAATCTCATAATGAAGGCTCCTTTTGAGCGGAAGTGATGGCATCACTAGGACGAGTAAATAAAGTAGCACCTAACCAGTAAAGTCCGCCAGTGATGATAAAGACAGGTAACGAGGCACCAAAAGAAGGAGGAGAGATCAAAGTCCAGTAAGCTGCAAGAGCAGCACCAATTAAATAAGCCGCGATAGCAATCTTTGCCGTAGGACGGCCCAATTGTTTAGTAGAATCAAGCAGTTTTGCCGTATAACCTTCTTGACCCACAAGGTAATAATCAACAATCATGACTGAGAATGCTGGGATGAACAATGCACCAACGATTAACAAGAAGTTTTGGAACTGATCTAAAATACCAGGAATCAGTGCACCAAAAATAGTGACTAAGCCAATGATAAGTGCAGGTTTCCAAAAGCTCATGTTAGGCGCTATGTTCATGCATGATAGTGTTGCGCTATAGACTGCCATCACATTGGTTGTCATGACTGAGAAGAAAATAACCAGTGCAGCTGGTAAACCAAAACCAAATTCAGCAAGCAAACGAGTCGGATCGTAAGTCTGCTCCATGCCATTTAGGATAGAAAGCCCTGAGATTGTCGCACCCAAACCCATCGCAACGATAGCAGCCACGATATAACCAAAATAAGTACCCCATACTGCAATTTTTGAGGTCTTGCAATTGCGATTGTAATCGGCTGCCGAAGACATCCAAGAAAACGCAGTGGCGATGACAATATCAAAAGCGATACCTAACGTAATACCATTACGCGACTCAACTGGCATCTCAAATAGTGTAGAAACATCATAGTGCTGATTTAACTGATATAGCACCACGACGGTAAGACCTGCCATTGCTAATGCTGCCCAGCGCTCGACAAGCTCAATACCAAGGTGACCACGTAATACAATCAACACCACGACTGTCTCACACAGAATGACAAATAGTGGCAGATTGCTATAGCCTGTTGTGGCTTCAACGGCATAGTTAAGGCTCATGCCAGCGAGCAAAGCCTGAATACAGCTCCACGCGATGAGCACGCCCATGTTTACCAATGAAATTAACTGACTACCCAATGACCCATAAGCTCTACGTGTGAGCGCCATCGATGGTAAACCAGTGCGCTGACCCATTAGACCAACTAAGAGTAACGGAATGGCACCGATCAATGAGCCGATGAGTACCGTCGTTATAGCAGTAGTAAACCGCAAATCAGGTACCAACAGCATCCCAGTTAAAATAGTCGTGACGACTATATTGGCACCAAACCACAGCGCAAACGTACCAATCGAACCTAAACTGTGTCCAGCCTCATTTGGAGAGAGCGTATCTTGACCAAAAAATGAAGAGGGTTTGCTCATTGCGGTCTTCCTTAACCAAATTATATTAATACCAGCAACTCAAATACACTGGTGACGATGCCGTTATCCGCTCATATACCGTATTGGGATAGCTACCCTATACGCCAAATCTAGCTAATAAGAGATTGTTAATGATCCATTCTTTTATGGTTATCATGATGAGACACAGCTATTAGTAAACAGCCTTTACTTTATCGTCATAGCGCACACCCGGTAGGATACATAGCATCTCAAACAATAAGTTCGCTGCCAGTACTGAGGTGTTACCGAATGGGTCATACGGCGGTGACACTTCTACCAAATCGCCACCGACTACTTCCAGTCCGCGCATACCGCGAATGATTTCTATGGCTTGAGTTGAGGTCAGACCACCGATTTCAGCAGTACCCGTACCAGGCGCAAACGCTGGGTCAATACCATCGATATCGAAACTTAAATAGACAGGTCCATCGCCTAGCTTTTCGCGCACTTCTGCCATGAGCGGTGTTAGCGACTTGTACCAGCATTCCTCAGCAGGTACAACGCGAAAGCCTTGCTGGGTTGACCAATCAAACTCTTCGGCACTATAACCAGTACCACGCAGACCGATTTGTACTACACGGTTACCATCGATTAAATTTTCTTCGACAGCACGGCGAAATGGGGTGCCATGAGCGATTTTTTCACCAAACATATCATCGTTGATATCTGCATGCGCATCGATATGCACCATACCGACAGGGCCATGTTTTTTGGCAAGCGCACGCAAAATAGGCAAGGCAATGGTGTGATCGCCGCCTAGTGTTAGAGGAATAGCGCCATGTTTGACGACTTTTTCTGTATAGAATTTTTCGATGATATCAACACTTTTTAGCAGGTTGAAAGTATTGATAGGTACGTCGCCAATATCAGCGACTTGTAAAGACTCAAAAGGCGCAGCACGAGTAGCGACATTATAAGGACGAATCATGCGTGATTCATCGCGTATCTGTCTTGGTCCCAATCTAGCACCACTACGGTTGGATGCACCGATGTCCAAAGGTACACCAACGAAAGCCACATCTAATCCTTCTGCATCAGCCTGAGTCGGCAGGCGCATCATAGAAGCAAAGCCGCCAAATCTTGGCATGTCGTTGCCGCTTAATGGTTGATTGAATTTCATAAATCACATCCTTGTTTTAGTGTGTCGGTATAGCCAATTTGTTATATGTCACTTTTTATATGACTCTGACAATACCTAAATAATTGAATACAAACCATGGTAAAATTTAGAAGTAAACTTCTGATTTTTCGTAGTAAGTTAGATTTAACCGTTATTATCAGAAGTTTGATATAAATTTTATGCTAAAAAAGTGATGAATAGAAAATTCATTTTGATAAACATCACAAGTGCTGAGGGATAATTACTGATGCTAGATGAATTGATAAAAATAGACATCAAAACCTTGCGTAGCTTTATGGCAATTGTAGAGTGTCAGGGCGTGACAGCCGCCCAGTCGCGCTTAAATGTGACGACCTCTGTCATTAGTGGTCATTTGGCCCATTTAGAAGACCGCTTGGGTATGACGCTTTGTCATCGTGGACGCGCGGGTTTTAAGCTGACAGAAGATGGTGCAGCAGTATATGAAGCTTGCTTGAGTTTTACCGAAGCGGTTGCCAGCTTTCAACATCAACTGCACTATATTCGTCAATTAGACTCCGTGCATGGCGGTCACATTCGATTGTGTCTCATTGATCAAATGCCGACGTTTTTTTATGATGCCTTGCGCCAATGCTTGGCTGCTAGTTATCGTGACAATCCCCTTATCCACTTTTCTATCGATGTGCAAAGCCCTGAAAGCATGCTAGAGAAGCTGCTAAGCAACGAGAGTGATATTGGTGTGGGATATTTTGGCAGTTTTCCACCGCTACTCACTTTTCAGCCAGCATTTATTGAAAAGCAGGTGGTTTGCTGTGGACGCGAGCATCGATTATTTTATGAATCAGAAGGGCTAACCTTTGAGGGTTTGGAACAAAACTATCCATGGATAAAACGAGGCTATATTACTGATTTGAGTATCAATCATGTGCGCCCAAAAACTTTGAGTGCCACCACTTACCATATGGAGGCTACCGCGCAGCTGATTTTGGCAGGTCATCATGTTGGTTACCTGCCCAATGACTTAGCCAAACGTTATGAAGAGATGGGACTGATGAAAATACTACTGCCCACCGAGGCCAGTTATGAAGTCAAGCATCATTGGGCTTACCGAGAAAACTTGCACAAACAGGTCGCTGATTTTTTGAGTCAAATGATGCGTCTATTATCAAAAAGCTCGCCAAAGCTGTAAATGACTAAGGCGTGGCCTAATACGAGCCAGCTAATATAAGCCAGCTAATATAAGCCAGTTTAAATCATGGCTCATCACCAGCAACGATAAATGGCTATATCGCTATAGTCGGTTCAATTTAAAAGTGGTACAAGGCAACCGAGTGTAGAGGTATACTTAATACCTCAAGCGAGGTTAACGCTATAACGCTTTTATAGTGGATTGATTAGATTGGTTGCTCCTGACGCTTTAAGCCAATGGTTCTTAGCTTGCCTTTATCATCCATTTCTTTGATGACCAATGACCACTTATCATTAATAGCGACGGTATCTCCTGAGACCAGTGCTGTACCTAGATTTCCTGTCACATATTCAGCGACCGTTTGTTCCCACATGTTTTTTGGGCTGTCAGAGTCAGACTGTAGGCTGTCTACCAGTGATTCAGATTGCATCATAGCCGTAAAGAAGGGTAAATCTCCAAGCTTGACGCTAGGTGATAGTAGCCAGTCGCCATAAAAATCATCGATGACTTTACGATCTAATGTCGTATCATTGAAAATTTTAGCGATTTTTCTGGCATGATCGCCACGCATGGCGTACCAGACACCGTCACCAAATTTCAGCTTCGTGTCTTCGTCAACGACCACGATTCTCTGCCTACGTACCAGCGCAAACACACTAATCTCATCAGAGCTAATGCGTTTAGAGATATCCATCGGATGACGACCAATCGCAAATGCCCCTGATTGAACTTCGAATTCATACAAAGTAATACTTGCCTTATCCGATACCCAAACCTCATGCTCCTCTTTTGGATCATCATTGGTCGGAATCCGCACCTTAAACAAGTTGGCCATGATAGGAATGGTTGTACCTTGCAAAATCAAGGACAAAACTACGACCCCAAAGGCAATATCAAACAGCATGAAGGCGTTATCTATCCCTGCCATAACAGGCAATATCGCAAGGGTAATAGGTACTGCCCCGCGCAAGCCAACCCAAGAGATAAAGCCTATCTCTCTGTCTTTAAATTTAAAAGGTTTAACGCTGGTATAGACGGCGATAGGACGGGCAACGAAGATCATAAAGGCGGCAATCGCGACTGAATAATGCCAAACATTGATGACGTTTGATGGGGTGACCAATAGTCCTAACACTACGAAAAGCACCGCTTGTGATAACCAAGCAAAGCTGTCCATCACTCGCATCACATGCTCGGTGGAGCGTACCTTGTGATTGCCAATCATCACACCCGTGAGATAAACCGCTAAAAATCCACTACCGCCAATTAGATTGGTCGCGGCAAAGACGGACAAGCCAGCAGATAGTATCAAAATAGCATACATGCCTTCTGCTAAATGTATCTTGGGCAATAATCGAGACAGCAAATAACCGAATAGCAAGCCCATCCCTAGCCCAAAGCTCAACTGCTGGAACAGTAATATCAAAAAGCCAAATACTGTCTGTCCCGCTGGATCAACATTTAGAGCGATAAGACCCGTCACCAATAAAATAGCCAACGGATCATTGGCACCAGACTCTAATTCGAGTGTGGCTTGGACGCGATCATTGAGCTTGACACCGCCATTACGTAATAGTGAAAATACCGCTGCCGCATCGGTTGAGCCAACGATGGCTGCCATCAATAGCCCAAAGCGCCAATCGACATCGAGTAGCCAAGTCACGAAAACGCCCAGTATCATGACAGTAGCGAGGACACCCCAAGTAGCGAGTGTAACGGCAGGCTTAAGACCAACCCGAAACGACTTAAAAGAGGTGCGCAAACCACCATCTAATAAGATACAGGCTAAGGCTGCTTGCCCAACGAAATTGGCGATACCATATTGAGAAAACTCAATACCTAAAATACCCTGCTCACCTGCCAACATCCCTACCATCAAAAACAACAGCAATAATGGAACGCCCAAACGCGCGGATAATGTACTGGCCATGATACTGGCAAAAATTAACAATGCCCCTACTAGGTATAGGATATTTAAGGTATCCATCTTTTTTAAGCCCTATTTTTATCAATGGTGATGAATTAAGTTGGTGCGAAAATATTACAATTTAATCTTTTACCTTTACCAGTAGACGCCACATCTGAATATTAAAAATATCATTAAGAATAACATCTACTATCATTTCTACAAAAACTATCTATAAAGATTTTTACTAATACTTGCTCTCATTTTAGTCATGATGATACAAGTGAGTTTGATGACATGCCCTCAGCCCTATAAATACAGTTGAAACTGTTTGGCATACTCTTTTCAATACTGACTAAGCCTGAATGTATTGCCATGTTAGTACCAAAATAGCAGCTGCTATTGTCCAAGCAACGGTGCCCAATAAAAGTGCCTTATATAAGCTGACATAGCTGATGCTAAAAAACACTACAAAGGTATAAATAAGATGCGGGATGACGCCAAGCATACTAAATATCAATGCAACCCTTAAATCAGCAGGACTACGCTCAGTACCGACGATGAAGTGACTGATTAATGTAAAGGTGGGGAAAAGTGGCGCAAGTGCCGCCAAATAAAAAAATCGAGTTTGCGCAAATAATTGAATCGCCAGTACCATTAAAGCGCCAATAAGCATTTTTAACCAAATCACGACGGGATCATCTCCTGTTGAATGCTGAGGGCTGAGGGCTGAGGGCTGAACATAGCCCAATCCACCATGATACTAAAGTCTGCAAAGCGATATAAGAGGAACAACAGCTTAATTGACTTACATCATAAAAAGGCTCAAAAAAACCCCACCTAGCAATGCTGCTAAATGGGGCGATGACTGATAATTGTTGATGCTATTTGCGAACTAATTAATCATTTTTTGGCTTCAGCGCGGCACTGATATCTGCAAGTAATGGCGGGATATCATGCTTGTCCGCGATCACCTCGATCATCACTAATTTATCCGTGGTAGCAGCGGCCTTGTCGAGGGCAGATTTTAGCTCACCTGCCGTTTCTACTTTGAGTATGAGACTGTTCTCTTTGTTGGCACCAAACGCTTGTGGCATGATCTGCCAATCACATTTAGGAATATCATTGTAGTATTGGTTTTCGCCATGAATCGCACGCTCCACGGTATATCCATCGTTGTTAATTAAGACGATGACTGGATTGATACGCTCCTGAATCATGACCGCCAGTTCTTGAATAGTCAACAATGCTGAGCCATCACCGATTAATAGAACACTGCGCTTGTCTGGCGATGCGATAGCGGCACCTAAGCTGGCTGGCAATGTGTAGCCAATTGATCCCCACATCGGTTGCCCATAAGAGGTCACCCCTTCTGGCAGACGCACATCACTGATACCAAAATAGGCCGTTCCTTGTTCTGAAAACACCAAATTATTGTGATCTAAGCGCGCAGCAATGATATGCCACAGATCATCTTGGCGGATGGCTTCATCGTCTTTGCCGTTTTGTTCATGAGGATTGACTGGCTCACAAAAAACTTTCGGTACGATGTTAATGCCTGAGGTCATCACTTCATGTAACGCTTGCAACGCATCTTTGAGTGCAATCGGTGCAAAATTCTTACCGCTAATGGCAGCACGCTCGTAATGTAAATCTACGACCACATCCTCATTGATATCTTGGCTGAATCCTGCGGTAGTCGTATCGGTATACTGCACCCCTACTTTGATCAGGCATTCACAGTTTTCTACCGCATCTTTGACCACAGGACGCGAGGCAACACCTGCATAAGTTCCTGCCCAACGATCACTGTTTTCATCAAGCAGCGTTTTGCCCCAAGACAGTGTGGTATAAGGAATATCGGTATCAGCGATCAGTGCTTTGAGCTGATTTTGCAATCCTAAACGATGTACCATCAAATCTGCCATAAGCATCATGGTTTTGTTTGGCAAAAACTCCGTCAAGGCTTGTTTGAAATCTGCCAGTGCCGCTTGACTGGTGATATCTTCTTGGCTGTCAATCAGCTTGGTGGTTGGTGGATAGATAGGCTGACGCGCAACATCAGGCGATAGTAACAGATAGCCGGGGCGATGCTTTTTGAGCACCAGACGAATGACACGGTCAATCTCTGAGGCCGCGTTTTCTGGTGTAATTTGCGCCCGTGCCACGGTCACAGGCTCTACCATTTTAATAAAGTGATTGAATACGCCATCACCAAGCGAATGATGAATACGGCGCTTTGAGTCTTGTAGAGCGGTACTTGGTGCTCCCACGATATGCAATACAGGCGCGTACTCAGCAAAAGAGCCTGCCGTCGCGTTGATCGCTGATAACTCGCCCACACCAAAGGTCGTCACCATCGCGGCAAACCCACGCTCGCGTGCATAACCATCAGCAGCATAACCGGCATTTAGCTCATTGGTATTACCTACCCAGCGCAGCTTATCAGATGCGAGAACATTGTCTAAAAAAGTTAAGTTGAAATCACCAGGTACGCCAAATATCTCAGAGGCGCCCGCTTCTGCGACACGATCAAACAAATAATCGGCGATGGTATAGTGTTGACTCATTGTATATCCCTATGACTTATCTTTATAAGTATTGATAACTGTGAATGTGATTGAGGTTAAATTATAAAGTGCATCCCAGCTTATTTATGTAATGCAAAGCTTTTGGAATACATATTATAATAAACTGTTATAACATACATTTATGGCTAGAAGACACGCCTATTTTATTAACTTTGGTTTTTTTCGTCATGGGTGTTGACACACCAAAAAAACTGCGTATAATACGCCATCATCAACTGACGATAGTTAATTGATAATTAGCGGGAATAGCTCAGTGGTAGAGCATAACCTTGCCAAGGTTGGGGTCGAGAGTTCGAATCTCTTTTCCCGCTCCAAATATGGCTTGAAAAAGCACTAAAAGCCTCACTCCTTAAATAGGAAGTGAGGCTTTTTTTTGTCCAATTTTTGGGCTTTATAGGAGATTTGATGACACGCCTTAGAAATTTCTAATAAATTAGACCTTACAGGCCACACTAGCAGCTTTTGCTTTTTCATAGACACTTTCAGCATCGAGTCCTAATGCGCTTACATCGTCTAAGTATTTCTGTGTTCCTTTTAGCAGAGGTCCTTTCCAATCTGGATCATTAAGTGGATCTGGAATATCAATGATCTCATCACCTCTATCTTTAGCAGCTTGCAAACCTAATAAATCAGTTCTATCCCACATCTCACCAACTTTCTTAGTAAGAGCCATACCTGAGTTATCATCAATGACCTTTTTTAAATCATCAGGCAAACTTTCATATTTATCTTTATTCATAGTCATCATCAGAGCAGAACTATAAAATGGGATATTGGTATGATATTTGGTTAACTCATCAAGCTTGAAAGTTGTGATCGCCTCCCATGGAAAGCTTAATCCATCAACCACACCGCGCTGTAGAGACGTATATATATCATTGGCAGGTAAACCCACAGGAGAGGCACCCATACTTTCAATAATATCACCTGCTACAGCAGATGGCCTGCGAATACGCATCCCTTTCATATCTTCGGGAGTTCGAATAAGCTTATCAGCACTATGTAATGTACCAGGGCCGGTAGCGAACATAAAAAGGAGATGTGAATCTTCATATTCGCTAGATATAGTGCCATTTTCATAAAGGGTTTGCAGCATACAACCTGTCTGTGTTGATGAATTAGACAAACCGGGAAGCTCTGCAATCTGGGTCAGTGGAAAGCGGCCACTAGTATAACCCTGTACTTGAGAACCGATGTCAATCGTTCCCTTTACTGTGGATTCATAAGCGGTATCTGCTTTACTGAGTGTTGCCGATGGATATACCTCAACCTTAAGACGACCATTAGAATCTTCTCCAATTTTTTTGGCCCATGGCTCAAAGATTTCTTTATTAACATCAGCAGTGGCGGGATAAAAATGGGAGAAACGTAGAACGGTAACTTCTTGATTTGAGGCAACTTCGCTACTGTTATCAGATTGGCCAGAACAACCAAAAAGGCTAATAGCTGCTAGTGCACCTATCGAAAAAAAAGGTGCTAATTTCATTATCAATTCCTTTTGATAGCAATTATTTTTTTGACATTTGATTGATATTAAGACTTAATTAATCTGCCTTAAAAGACATAAGCACTTTAAATTAAAACTGCTTAACATTCAAAACGCTACTTAAAATTAACAGCTAAAATGATAACAGTCAAATCATTTAACGACGATTCTCTAGAAGTGATGATATAGCTGATACTACGTAAAATGGATACACGACATTATGATGCGTGACTGGCAAAAAAATTATTCATGAATTCAAAGAAGAAACTTAGCTCACGATTGACCAACGAGCAGATAGGAATGAAGCGTGATTTAATATCATGATTAAAAGGCTTTAAGTTGATAAACCTTACTATGATAAGTTTGCCAAGTTTGCTTGTGCGATTTTTTAATATAGATCATGACAGGTTGCGCAATATTTATATCGTTAGTATCATCTCAGTTTTGAGATGACTCAATTACAATTAGGAAAAACCTTATGGCAAAATTAGAATCAAACATCGAATTAGAAGCCGCGGCATTTCGTCGCTTACTAGCTCATTTAGACGAGCGTAAAGATGTACAAAATATCGAACTGATGAACCTTGCCGACTTTTGTCGTAACTGCTTATCCAAATGGTATAAAGCGGCTGGTGAGGAGCGTGGTATTGAAATCGAATACGAGGATGCACGCGAGCTTGTTTATGGGATGCCTTATGCTGAGTGGAAAGAGAAGCATCAACAGAAAGCAACACCAGAGCAATTAGCACGTTTTAACGAGATTGAAGCTGCTAAGAAAAAATCGGATTAAAACTGACAGTGATAGCTCAAATAAAATAAGCCATCACTAGATAATTATATCAAGAAAGCGAGTATTGCCGCTAGATTAGCGGCTTTCTATAGATTTGAGTATGCTACTAAACCCTATGGTTCCTTGTTTCTGCATTTGACGGTCAAATAGGCGACCGATTAATGGCAATGGTACAGTCAATCGACCCTCAGATATCCAAGTCACGTGTGTGGTGCCATCGCCCAAGTCTTTTAAATCAATGACGCCTTTATCATGTTGCATTTTTATAGGTTTAGCTTTTTCGATTTGGTATTCCATATGAGTAGGACGCTCAAACGCCGTAATTCGCTCCCAAAACTTAACAGGTCCCGTTTGAATGCTACGTAAAGCCCCAACGCCATTGCGCTCCTCGTCACCTTCAGCCACTAGCTTAGCAACCCCCACAGCTTTAAATGAGCCATAACTGGCATGGTCACTCAGTGCTTCAAACACCTCATCAATCGGTTTTTTGACAATGCGTTCTACTTTTATTTTAAACATAATATTATCCCGTTAAGATCAAAGTTGAAATTATTTAGCTTACTGACATTTAAAACATGAATAAAGCAGTCGCACGTCAAAAACTTATGATCGCGAAACTACTACCGCTTAGACCCTCGGCCTTTTGAAGGACGCCTGCCATTGGTAGCAGGTTTACCATTACCTCCAGATTTACCATTACCCCCTGACGGCTTACCACGACCAGCAGGACGCCCATCTCTACCTTTAGAACCCGCTGGTTTTCTAGCATCATCCTTGGCGTATTTTTTATTTCCCTTTGCCGCACCCGCTGGTTTTGAAGACGACTTTGCTTTTGACGAGTCATCAGTACGAGAGTTTTTTCGTGGTGCATTACGAGATTTCTTAGCCGGTTTACTATCTTGCGAAGAAGAATCTTCTACAGACTTAAGCAAAACAGACAACTCTTTTGGCGTCAAATCTCGCCAGTCTCCAACGGGCGTACCCTTGAGACTTACATTCATAATCCGTGTACGCTCAAGCTTCACAACTTCATAGCCAAAATGCTCACACATACGGCGAATTTGACGGTTCAGACCTTGCACTAGCGTGATGTTAAACACATTGGGCGCTACTTTAGTCACTGGGCATTTTTTCGTCATTTTGCCAAGCATCGGCACACCACCGGCCAAACCCTCAATAACACTATCGGTTAACGGCTTATTGACCGTGACCAGATACTCTTTTTCATGGTTATTACCAGCACGTAGCACCTTATTGACCAGATCGCCATTATTGGTCAAAAAGATTAACCCTTGGGAATCTTTATCCAAACGACCAATGGGGAAAATACGTAAACTGTGTCTCACAAAGTCGACAATGTTATTTTTCTCAGAGCTTTCTGTGGTGCTCACAATGCCCACTGGCTTATTTAAGACAATAAACACAAAATCATCTGTCTCTCGTGGCTCGATGAGCTGCCCGTTAACTTTCACCGCATCTCCAGCAACCACTTGCGCGCCTACTTGAGCACGCTTGCCATTGACGTACACATTACCTTGCTCAATAAAGCGGTCAGCGTCTCGCCTGGAGCAAATACCACTTTCGCTGATGTATTTATTTAAACGAGTCGAGGAAGCGTTGAACATAAAGCACCGTTTTACCTGATAAGAAGCGTTTTTTGCTAAGAAAAAAGCCTAAATTGAATGGATTATCAATAACGAAATAGCTCACATTATATAGGAAATTGAGTGACTCTTTGAGGAGAGATGGGTAAGAACCTATAAACATATCCAGAATCGTATAAATCGCAGCGGTTGACTCAATAAAGCCAACGTTAGCACACCGTTACTCAATAATCATTAAGCCATGATATTATTGGCGTATGATATACACGATAAATTTGATCATCTTATCTATACTATATTTAACCATTACTATTGAGCCTCGTTATGCCCCAATCTCGTACCAATCTAAACCCTGAACCCAAAACCAACTCGCCTTATTTAGTCGGTGTGCTGTTACGTTACAGTACTTTTGCCGCTGCTGTCTTGCTGTTTTTAGCAGGGCTATTATTGATGAATTGGTGGCTGATTATTCTTGGCGGGTTTGGGGTATGTTTGGGGATTTATGACGTTATACAGTCAAAGCATGCCATCTTGAGAAACTATCCAGTGGCTGGGCATATCCGCTACGTACTTGAAGACTTCCGTCCTGAGATTCGTCAGTATTTGTTAGAAAACGATAAAGAGCAAGTACCGTTTTCACGCCAGCAGCGTGCCTTGGTTTATCAGCGTGCCAAAAACGTTAGCGATACCAATGCTTTTGGCACACTAGACAATCTCTACACCCATGGTAAAGAATGGTTTTTACAATCAGCCATTAGCCAGCCTTTAGAAAACCAAGATTTTCGCATTATGGTGGGCGGTGAGCGTTGTCAGCAGCCGCATGATATGTCGGTATTTAATATCTCGGCGATGAGTTTCGGTAGTCTGTCAGCAAACGCTATCATGGCGCTTAATCAAGGCGCAAAAATAGGCGGTTTTACCCATGACACGGGTGAAGGTGCCATCAGTCCTTATCATCGCAAGTTCGGTGGTGATTTGATTTGGGAGCTAGGTACAGGTTACTTTGGTTGCCGCGATGAAAACGGTGATTTTAGTCCGCAATCCTTTGCCGAAAAAGCCGTCGATCCACAAGTGAAAATGATTGAGATTAAGCTATCTCAAGGCGCAAAGCCTGGTAAAGGTGGCGTCTTACCATCCAGCAAAATCACTCAAGAAATCGCTGATACACGTCAAGTGCCGATGGGGCAAGACTGCGTTTCACCCTCTTCGCATACGGCATTTAGCACACCGCGTGAGCTAGTCGCCTTTTGGCAGCAGCTACGCGAGTTATCTGGTGGCAAGCCGGTTGGCTTTAAGCTATGTATTGGCCAACCTTGGCAGTTTATGGCCATTGTCAAAGCCATGATAGAGACGGACAATTATCCTGATTTTATCGTTATCGATGGCGCAGAAGGTGGTACGGGTGCCGCCCCTGTCGAGTTTATGGACAATGTTGGCATGCCAATGGTCGAAGGGTTTTTATTGGTACACAATACTTTGGTCGGTGCAGGCATTCGCGATAAAATCAAACTTGGCGTGAGCGGTAAAATTGTCTCTGGCTTCGATATTGCCCGTATGATTGCGTTGGGCGCAGACTGGTGTAATTCAGCACGCGGCTTTATGTTTGCCGTGGGCTGTATTCAATCACGCTCGTGTCATACCAATACTTGCCCGACTGGCGTTGCCACTCAAGACCCGTATCGCCAAAAGGCGTTGGATGTGCCGAGCAAAGCTGAGCGTGTTGCAAGCTTCCATAAAAACACCCTAAAATCGCTTGCCA
The DNA here is from genome assembly GCF_904846665.1 of Psychrobacter sp. Pi2-51. NCBI lineage: Bacteria > Pseudomonadati > Pseudomonadota > Gammaproteobacteria > Moraxellales > Moraxellaceae > Psychrobacter > Psychrobacter sp. Pi2-51. The sequence goes on along the minus strand of NZ_CAJHBP010000026.1, from coordinate 18,444 downwards.
GTATCGTGGGTGCGGTCGGCTTACAACACCCAAGCCAATTACAACCTTATCATATCGCTCGACGCCTCGATGACGGGCAGATAAAGCTATTATCGAAATTCTTTTATTTCACTGATAGAGGTGCCTTGCTTAATAGTAGTGCCCGCGCGGACGTGTTCAATCAGATGTGGGTAATGGCGAACCCTGATAGCTTTTTAGCCAATGATGATGCCCTCATTGCTTATAATAAAGACTCACGAGATAAAGGTAGAGAAACCACCACATCAGCGGAACAGAGTCTTGGGAACTTTGCGAGTATCAGTGGCGGTGGGCAGTTAATTGGCAACGTCAACAATACTTTTCGTGAATTTCCACCTAGCAATGACTGAAAATAGTATTGAAAAATAGTGATGAGTATTTCACTATCCGTGAGCGTTTATATTTTACTCTCTACCAAAAAGACAGATGATTGATGCCAAGTTCCGTTTTCACCTTACCGCACACTCTACTGACAGCAGCGCTTATTACGTTAAGCGTCAGTGCTTGCCAACCCATCACCAAACAAGATTCTGAAAGTAATACAGGAATTTGGTCGTGCCAGACGCAAAACTCACCGTTTACTTACAGCGTCTGTCGTGTTGATGCTGATGCATTAAATAGCGAACACTCTTCTCTACAGCTGTTTTGGCAGCCCTCCGATAGCAGTCAGCCGCTACTAACCTTTGACAATTTATTAGCGACTTTGCCAGCCAACCAAACACTTACCTTTGCCATGAATGCAGGCATGTATAACGAAAATTATGCACCGATTGGCTATACTGTCATCGACGGTAAAGAGATTCGCGCGTTAAATACCAAAGAAGGTGGCGGCAATTTTCATTTACTGCCAAATGGTGTGCTGTGGTGGGATAAAGCTGGTAAAGTACAAATCACTGAAAGCAATGCTTTAAATGAGCAGCTTAAAAATGATGAGGCAGAGCCTAGGTATGCCACTCAATCAGGTCCTATGCTGGTTATCAATAACGAGATACACCCGCAATTTAATCCTGATAGCACCTCACTCAAGATTCGTAATGGCGCAGGGGTTTGTGACGACGGCCACATAAAATTCGTCAATAGTGATGAGCCGGTGACGTTTTATCAATTTGCATCGTTGTTTAAGGATGACTTAAGCTGTCCAAACGCGCTCTTTTTAGATGGTGGGATTGCGTCAGCGTTATATGCGCCCAGCATTGATAAGCACGATAAAAAAGAGATGGGTGTAATGATAGCGTTGGTTGAAAGTAAAGATTAATTTGCCTTTATATTTCAAAGTTAATATCTAATCAACTGCCTGCCTTCATATAGTTATGTCAATATAAAAGAGATACAGCAGGGCTGGTACAAATTTTTCTCGCTTGCTGTGCCTACGCCAGCAGAGGCTACGAAAAATTTGTACCAGTCATGCAGCATAGTGTCCTGTATGCATTTTATTTAGTATCGACTATAGTATGTCGCATAAAAAGCACTTGAGACGACTTTGTCATCCAAGTGCTTTTTTTATTACTAGCAACAGTTAACGACTAACAACAGCTAAAGATTAACCGCCCAGACTCATCTTGGGACCAAACGGTTCGTAATGGACACTATCGACACCGTGATCTAACGTCACTAGCCCATCGATCATACTTTCCATAAATGGCATTGAGCCACAGACATAAATATCAGCAGGCTCAGGCAATATAGCAAGCCATGCCTCATCTAATAGTTGTCCCGACTCAAAATAGAAGACATGTTTTTCTACAGTCTCAGCCTTTTCTAATAGCTTGTTTACTTCGGTATTAAAAGCATGATGCGCTTCATTTTGGCAAGCATAAACCCAGATGATAGGACGTTTTGGATTGGCTAATACTTGTGCCTCTAACATAGATAGCACAGGGGTTACGCCAACACCCGCACTCATCAATACCAGCGGAATCTCATTTTGCTGTACCAAGTCTTGATTGAGCGCAAAGTCGCCCGCTGGTGCCGATAATAGAACCGTGTCACCCACTTCTAAATCATCATGCATATAGTTAGAGACCAAACCATGATGCTCATTGCGGTTGTCACGTCTGACTGCAAACTGAATGCCTGTATCGGTACTAGCGGAATATAAAGAGTAATGACGCAGGGCAACATGGTCACTGTCTTTTGGGTCTGTTTTCACCGTGATGTACTGACCCGCGGTTAAAGTCAATTTGCTCAAGTCAATATCTTGATTGCTGTCGGCGTTATCCTTGGCTGGTACAACTGTAAAAGCAGCAATATCCGTAGCAGCTGCTACCTTTTTAGTCACTACAAAAGGCGCAAAACCCTGCCACATTGCCTCCTTATACATGCCATGTTCAATCTGAATAAATACTGAGGCAATCTCATCATAAGCTTCAGTCCAAGCATCGATGATATCGTCATTGGCAGCCTCGCCCAGCACTTCCTTGATTGCACCGATTAAATGCTTACCAACGATGGGATAATGCTCGGGCAAAATTTGTAAAGCACGATGCTTGTGGCTGATTTGCGTGACTTGTGGCAATAACGCTGCCAATTTATCCAAGTGCTTAGCAGCGGCTAACACGGTCGTCGCCAGAGCCGTCTGTTGACGACCCAATTTTTGATTGGTTTCGTTAAATATGTCCAACAGCTCGGGATGCTCTTCAAACATGTTTTTATAAAACACCGTGGTGATTGCCGTTCCATGCTCTTCAAGGATGGGAACAGTTGCGGTGACGATTTCTAACGTTTTTGGTGAGGCCATGTTATTTCTCTTAATAAATGATGGTATTGATCAGTTTAAAAATGAAAGATAGAGATTTTAAAATAAATAACTTAAATAAGTGGCGCCAACAAAATTTAAAATTCTGCCGTCAAGCTTTGTGAAAGCCATCAACCTATCTATAACATTCATTTTAAATGAATGTTATCATATTTTACTGAGCATACCAATGCCGCATTGCTATAAAGCTGATTTTTAGCCAAAAAAGCAGCCGTTATGCTGTCATAACGGCTGCTATTATCAAAAAATATGGGAATCAACAGGTTTTACAAGTTGGTGAAAACACCAAAATTACCGCGCTAAATAATTGGTCATCTCTTCTACGCCATGTAACGTCATCGGATACATCTTATGATCCACTAACTTTTTAATCTCAACGATGGTTTGGGTATATTGCCAGTAAGAAGGCGCTTCAGGATTCAGCCAAGCCACTTTATCAAAATGATCAAGTACCCGCTTCAACCAAACAATACCCGCCTCATTATTCATATACTCAACGCTACCGCCTACTGTCATCAGCTCATATGGCGACATTGAGGCATCACCGACGAAGATAACACGATACTCGCGACCGTATTTATTGAGCAGCTCATACGTTGGCATCGGCGCACTGTGGCGACGATCATTGTCCTTCCAGACATAGTCATACAGACAGTTATGAAAGTAAAAAAACTCTAATGTTTTAAATTCATTTCTGGCCGCCGAAAACAGCTTTTCTAGAGCTTCGACATGAATATCCATACTGCCGCCAACATCAAACAGCATCAATACTTTGACGCGATTGCGACGCTCCGCTTGCATATGGATATCGAGCACGCCTTTTTTAGCGGTGCGTTTGATAGTCTCATGAATGTCTAGCTCATCCGCGCTACCAGTACGAGCAAACTGGCGCAAGTTTCGTAGTGCCATCTGAATTTGACGGGTGCCAAGCTGGCTGTCGTCATCGAGATTACGGTATTTACGCTGCTCCCAGACTTTCGCTGCGCTACGTTTACGTGACTCACCGCCGACGCGCACCCCTTCTGGATGGTCGCCATAGGCACCAAATGGTGACGTGCCGCCTGTACCAACCCACTTACTACCGCCCTGATGACGCTCTTTTTGCTCTTTAAGACGCTCTTCCAAGGCTTTCATCAGCTCCTCTAACGAGCCATATTTTTTCAGCAATCGGCGCTGCTCTTCAGTTAGATTCTTTGGATCGAGCTTTAAATCTAACCATTCTTTGGGCACATCTGTGAGCTTAGACAATAGCTCATCCATATCCAGACTGTCGACACCCTCGAAATAATCTGCCATTGCCCGATCAAACTTATCAAAATGGCGCTCGTCTTTGACCATGCACAATCGAATCAACCGATACATATCTTCGCGACTGGCAAAGGTAGTCAATGCCGAATCTTCAGGATGCGGGTGCATCATCAGCCCTTTATCTAGCGCAGCATTTAGATCAAGCAGCTCGCGCGTACTGACTGGCACACCGTAAGTACGTAAGGTATAGAACAATTTGATAAACATAAGAGTCGCATCGCTTATTGGCTGATATGGTGACGAATGAAGCCGTTTTATTGACTTCAATCATGAGCTTTAATCATGACAAATGGTCTGTTGCTTAACGACGCATCATATTAGCAAAGCGTTGCAACAAGCTCACATCGGCTTCATTTTTGAGCAGCGCACCATATAACGGCGGAATAGATTTTTCACCGCGTAAATTTTCTTCCAGCTCTGCTTGTGCCATATCATCAGCCAGTAGCAAAGTTAACCAATCGACAAGTTCAGACGTTGATGGCGGCTTTTTAAGCCCTTGAACATTACGCAGCTTATAAAAAATATCGAGCGCATCATTGACCAGCTTTTCTTGAATCTCAGGAAAATGCACGTCGATGATTTGACGCATGGTCTCTTCTTCTGGGAAGTCAATATAATGGAAGAAACAACGACGCAAAAAGGCATCGGGCAGCTCTTTTTCATTGTTCGAGGTGATGATAACCACTGGACGCTGTGCCGCGGTAATGGTCTCGCCTGTCTCATAGACATAAAAAGACATTTTGTCCAGCTCATGTAGCAAGTCATTTGGGAACTCGATATCAGCTTTATCAATTTCATCAATCAGTAGCACACTACGCTCTTTACTGGTAAACGCATCCCATAGCTTGCCGGGCTTGATATAGTTGGCAATGTCATACACCTTGTCATCACCCAGTTGCGAATCACGTAAGCGTGATACGGCATCGTACTCGTACAGCCCTTGCTCAGCCTTGGTGGTTGATTTGATATGCCACGTAATCAGCGGCATACCCAAACTCTCAGCCACTTCTTCTGCCAGTAACGTCTTACCAGTACCCGGCTCACCTTTAATCAGGAGCGGCTTTTGTAACGTCATCGCTGCGTTAACCGCCAGCTGCAAATCGTCAGTGGCTATATAGTTTTGCGTACCGGTGAAGCTTTTCTTCGTTTTATCAGTCGTGGTCATAATCAAGTCTCAGTTATTGTTATAGATTAAGGCTATCAAGAGCCTAAAAGCAATCGATGGCAAATAAATAATCATTTAGATTAGCACAGCATGATTGATTGCCAAAATACTCATGCGTTCGCAATTGCTAATAAACAACATATATAGGGAGCGCCTTTTAACTATTTATTCTCTCAATCATAAAACGTTTTTTCATAAAAAAAGACACGCATGGTGTCTTTTTTTTATTCATAATACTTTTCATCTATTCATAATACTTTTCATCTATTCATAATATCTTTTGTCTATTAATAGTATCTTTTGTCTATTAATAGTATCTTTTATTCATAGCGGCTTTGATTGTACTTACCATAAGCCTAAAGCAAAGACCCAGTCACCTCTAGCAAAATTTTGATATCACTTTTCTGGTATAACTTTACCGCTTATCAAGCTTTTCAACATCGGGTTGCTTAGCTAAGCTGCTGTCTTTTTTTAAGCTAATATCTGCTTTAGGATTAGCCGCTAAAGGCGTTTTATTAGACTGCTCAGCGACAGTAGGCGGATCCATCAAAGTCGCGTTTTCTGTCAAATAACTGCCCGTCGTCAGCTGCATGGTTGCTTGCGTATCTTCTGCGGTACGACTGCGCGCTTTGTCTAGACTTGACTCAAACGCACCGCGAATAAGCTGCCAAACAAAGCCAATAAACAAGCCTGATACCAAGACAACCAATATCGGTAACATGTTGGTAATCGCGCCAGCTGTGTCTTTCATCATAATCGCATAGACTACAGAAATACTGGCCGGTGCAATCACACTTGGGTCGCTAAGGGCAGTGCCAGGTGCCAACAACACGGCAAACAACATCATCCAACTCATACCACCCAACGGTCGCGGCAGCATACGAGCGACCAACAACCACAATACCAACACAATAACGACACCACCGAGATACGCATACATTGGTAAGTCTGCGGGTGGCACGTCTTTTACCAGCTGTCCCCACCAAATAGCAATCTCACCGAGAATATCGCTAATGGCTTCCAGCGGTAAGCTGTTTATAATACCTTTTAACCAGTCCATGCGTGTGTAGTTACCTGCGTTTATAAATTGTGCGTCGCGTTGTTGCGCTTAATGATAAATATAGTCAAGTAATTTTAGAATCGCTACAAGGCGACCGACCGCAAATAGTACACTGAGTACATCTAGGACAGGTAACACCGTAGCGGTTTAAAAATGCTCTGACTATAGTATATGCTGTTTTATTCACGAGAATATCGTATACGTTATCGAAAGAAGCCTTGGAGACAAAACTACTCACCTTGCCATTCATCACTCATTGATAGCCTGCTAGTTTATCATGACTTTCTATCAAAATGCATGAGCGCAAATGTGTCGTAAACTTTTTCTTAGTGGCTTTCATTCAACATATCAAAGAGATAGCTATCAAGAAAACTTTTCAAAGAAACGTATCAATCGTAAATGTTGTCTTGTGCCTCGCGCGCACGTAATTCCGCTTGGCGGCGCATAACGTCTTGCGGTGGCATTTGTACAAAATACCCTTGCGACTGTAATTTTGCGAGTACCTCTTCTTTATCGACACGTGCAAGCGTTGGCGTGGTTGCCAAATCCAGATGCATCACAAATTTACTGCGACCTAAGCTTGCGCGGAAGTCTTTTGGTAGCACACCCAGCCAGTCCTTAATCTCGTCAGTGTCATCAGGATAATCAGGGCGGGCAATATAGACATACATGCCGTCATGTTTAGAAAATTTATAAATATCACAATGCATAAAAACCACCTGTCAGAAACTATAGGCGTAGGTTAGCATAATTTAGCCAAATTTCAGTAGTTGCTTTACGTTTTGATATAAGCAACCGCTCTAAGACTGAGACGATAAAATAGCAATAAAGGTACTCGGTTTATCGCGGATGTGCCTGATTATCCTCACAAACAGGCACTTTTGCCGAAATTATTGATTTTAATGGCGTTGATGACTTGTAAAAGCGCCCTGAACCTTTCATAATAAAAGCGTTTTTCAGGAGAGAGTTTGTGAGCATAGTTATACTATAATATATGGTTATAACATAAAAAATATCGTATCAAACCGCATTGGTCATACGACGTATATAATTGCTACACGACCACCGAAGGCGCATCCACCCTGCCAATCGCTCAGGTAAAAGGACTGAAAAACGCATGTCACGACTGTTTCGCTGTCTGCCGTCAATCGCGTAGCACATCCAAACATAGGGCATAACAAATCTGGAGAGCGGTAAGGACGGACGACGTCTTACCCACCGAAGGGGAGAAAATGCGACATCATTTGATTTTTTGAAGCTTATGCTTTAGAAACTAACAGTGATGGTTCGTGTTGAAAATCTCAGGTTACAGGACAGATAGGGCTTTTGCTTAAACTGACGTTCAGCGTCTGTTTGGCTGGCGGCTTTATCTTTTTTTTCTGTGCTACCCTTGGTTGCAATGCTTGCACCCTGCAACGTTGCTTCTCGCTACTATGATACTGCGCATCGCTCATTACTCTACCGAGTATGACTAATGTACACATAAGGATTTGTTATGACCGACTCTCAAAACACCAATACCTCAGCCCCTAAACGCACGCCCCTTTACCAGTCTCACGTTGATAGTGAAGGCAAGTTAGTGGATTTTTCTGGTTGGGAATTGCCGATTCATTATGGTTCACAAATCGAAGAGCACGAAGCGGTACGTACTGACGCCGGTATGTTTGATGTCTCACACATGGTCGTCGCAGATATCAAAGGCGCTGACACTAAGGCATGGCTACAAAAACTGCTCGCTAATGATGTCAATAAACTCAAGACTGCTGGCAAAGCGCTGTATTCTGGCATGCTAAACGAGCAAGGCAGCGTTATCGATGATTTGATCGTCTATCTAATGAATGCAGATGAAACCGAATATCGTATCGTCTCAAACGCCGCCACTCGCGATAAAGATATGGCGCAGTTCAATAAAGTCGCAGAAGGCTTTGACATCACCATCACTGAGCGTCCAGAGCTTGCTATGCTGGCAGTTCAAGGACCTAATGCGATTGAAAAACTGGCACAAGCCAAACCAAGCTGGGCAGAAACGTTAGCTGAACTTAAACCTTTCGTCGGTGCTGACTTGACTGATATCGAAGGCGCTGATTGGTTCGTGGCTCGTACTGGCTACACTGGTGAAGACGGTGTCGAAGTGATCATGCACGGCGATGATGCACCAGCGTTCTTTGAGCTATTAAAAGCCAATGGTGTAAAACCAGCGGGTCTTGGCGCTCGTGATACCTTGCGTATGGAAGCGGGCATGAACCTCTATGGTCACGATATGGACGAGACCATTAGCCCTTACGAATGTAATATGGGCTGGACGCTCGCGCTAAAAGATGAGCGCGACTTCGTTGGTCGTGCAGCGTTGGTTAGCAAACGCCAGCAGTCAAAAGACGACAATACGGCCATGAAGCAAGTGGGTCTCCTATTGACGACGCGCGGTGTGTTACGTGAAGGCATGACGGTCACCATCAATCAAGGCTCAGACAATGAGCAGACTGGCATTATCACCAGTGGTACATTCTCCCCTAGTCTAAAAAACTCCATTGCGATTGCCCGTGTTCCTGCCAGCGTATCAGAGGATGATAATGTCCAAGTTGATCTACGCGGCAAAGGCAAGTTCGTTGATGTACGCGTTCTCAAGTTACCGTTTGTCCGTAATGGCAAGCAGCAGTTTGACTCATAGGCATTATAAACTCTATTATTAGCTTTCACTTTTTTTGTTAACCATCCTCTATCACTTAGGAGAGAGACCATGAGTAATATCCCAGCAGAACTAAAATACATTGCCAGCCACGAATGGCTACGTCTAGAAGACGACGGTACAATCACTGTCGGTATCACAGACCATGCTCAAGACTTGCTTGGTGACGTGGTGTTTGTTGAACTGCCTGACGTGGGTGACATCATCGCCGTTGATGACGAAATCTCAGTCGTTGAGTCGGTAAAAGCTGCCTCTGACGTTTATGCCCCGATCTCAGGTGAAGTGGTTGAGATTAACGAAGCGCTAGAAGAAGATCCAGAAATCATCAACTCTGACCCATATGGCGAAGGTTGGTTCTTTAGAATGAAGCCTGACAACATCGCTGACTACGAAGCACTAATGACGGCTGATGAGTACGAAAACGATCTATAGTCCAAGCTTTCTTTTGTAATCAATATTTAGCTTATATTCGATAATCACTTATATTCGATAGTCATATGACGTGAAAACATGACAGATACTGGTGCTAACTGGTATCTGTACGCTTTATTTTAGACGCACTTATCATTTCAAAATATTCAGCAACTGTGCTAAATACGCATACTGCCATGAAAGATTGTTACTCAATGTTATTACCCCATACGCTCGTTAATGTATTTGCCTTATCTATTTGACTTGGTCTATAAAAAATCTGCCATCGGTAATAAGCAAATTAATCACTTAATCCCCAGCATGGATCTTAATATGACTTCCAACTCTGATAACAACGACAACATTGCCACACCCGAACACACACCGCAGTTGCAAGCGTTCCGTGAGGTGGTCGAGTCACGTCGTTCAGTCCGTCGTTTTACTGACACGCCGATACCTGACGATGTGTTAGCAGATTGTCTGCGTTTGGCCATGCTAGCGCCGAACTCAAGCAATCTACAGCCGTGGGAATTTTATGTGATTGACAATGCTGATAAACGCAAACGTACCGTCAAAAACTGCATGAATCAAAACGCAGCAAAAACAGCAGCGCGCTTGATCGCAGTTGTCGCCCGTACTGACATTTGGCACGACCACGCTCAGCAGATCTTACGTGAGTATCCTGAGACGCCAGTACCGAAGAAAGTCAAAGACTACTATACCAAAGTCGTTGCCATGGACTTTTTACGTGGACCTGCCAACGTAGTATCAGCGGCTAAATGGAGCGCAACTCAAGTCGTCAGACGGGTAAAAGGGCCTATTAAATCGCCTTACTATACTTTTGAAGACACCAAAAACTGGGCGACCAACAATACCGCACTTGCTGCCGAAAACCTCATGTTGGCACTACGCGCGCACGGCTTTGATAGCTGTCCGATGGGCGGCTTCGATGAGCCTGCCATGAAGCGCTTGTTAGGCTTAAGCAATGATCAGCACATTATCATGATGATTGGTGCTGGCGAGCGTGCTGACAATGGCATTTACAACAGCCAGTTCCGCTTTGATCAAAAGCAATTTGTACATTACGTTTAATGCATCGCCATATTACTCTATTTAAATAAACCCTTTTATTACTCCCTTAACCAAGGATTGTCATGACTATTTCTCAAAACCCGACGTTTGATACCTTTCAAGGTTTATTCAACGAAGCTGAATTTGTCTATCGTCATTTAGGCTCAAATGAGACCAAACAAGCTGATTTACTCAGCAAAATTGGTTATAAAGACATGGCGAGTTTTATCAATGATACGGTGCCTGAGCCCGTACGCTTGCACAAAGACTTAGACTTGCCATTGGCAATGAGTGAGCATGCAGCGTTGGCTAAATTGCGCGCCATGGCAGATAATATCACCGTTAATAAAAGCTACATCGGCCAAGGCTATTCGCCTGTGCGTATGCCTGCGGTCATTCAACGTAATGTCCTTGAAAATCCAGGTTGGTATACCGCTTATACGCCATATCAAGCTGAAATCGCCCAAGGTCGTCTAGAAGCTTTGCTCAACTTCCAGCAAGTTTGTATCGATTTAACGGGTCTAGAAATGGCTGGCGCATCGTTACTTGACGAAGCAACGGCAGCCGCAGAAGCCATGGCGATGTCTAAGCGTGTGAGCAAAAGTAAATCAACGCAGTTTTTCGTTGATGATCGTGTCTATCCACAAACGTTAGACGTTATCAATACTCGCGCAAAATACTTTGGTTGGGAAGTCGTCGTTGGTGATGTTGAAACCGCCAAATCTGGTGATTATTTTGGTGCGCTATTCCAATACGTCGGTGTTGAAGGCGATGTCAAAGACTTAACTGACGTTATTGCTGCGGTTAAGAAAAACAAAACTTATGTCAGCGTCGTCAGCGACATCATGAGCTTGGTGCTATTAAAATCACCAGCGGATATGGGCGCAGATGTCGCGTTAGGTAGCACCCAGCGCTTTGGTATTCCAATGGGCTTTGGTGGTCCTCATGCCGCCTACTTTGCTTTCTCTGATAAAGCCAAGCGCTCAGCACCTGGTCGTATTATCGGCGTGTCTAAAGATTCGCAAGGTAATACCGCCCTACGTATGGCATTACAAACCCGCGAGCAGCATATCCGCCGCGAAAAAGCCAACTCAAACATCTGTACCTCGCAAGTATTGCTGGCTAACCTCGCTGGTATGTATGCGGTCTATCATGGTCCCGGTGGCGTAAAACGCATTGCCACTCGTATCCATGCTTTTGCCACAGCGTTTGCTAATGTCATTACAGAAGCCAACGATAGCAGTCTAAGTGTAGTACATGATCAGTTCTTTGATACCGTCGTTGTCGATTGCGGTTCAGAAAAACTGGCGACGCAAATTTTTGCAAATGCCGATAATGTTGGTTATAACTTATGGCGTCTTGATGATAACAAACTGGGTGTCGCTTTTAGTGAAATCAGCGACCAGCATGACTTTACGGTGTTGACCCAGCTCTTCGTTAGTAAATCACATGACTTGCCTGAGACTGCCAGCCTGTCACTTGATAGCGCACATTTGCGTACCGATGACATCTTAACCCATCCAGTATTTAACTCGCATCATACCGAGCATGAGATGCTGCGCTATTTAAAGTCGCTTGAAGACAAAGATTTGGCGATGAATCGCAGTATGATTTCATTGGGTAGCTGTACCATGAAATTGAACGCAACCAGTGAAATGATACCGATTACGTGGCCCGAGTTTGCCAATGTGCATCCTTTTGCACCGCGCGATCAAGTCACTGGCTACATTGCGATGATTGATAGTCTACAAGATCAACTTAAAGCCATCACTGGTTTTGACGATGTGTCGATGCAGCCAAACTCTGGCGCTTCAGGTGAATATGCTGGTCTGCTAGCGATTCGCCGCTATCATGAATCATTGGGCGAGACCGACCGTGATGTTTGCCTCATCCCAATGTCAGCGCATGGTACCAACCCTGCGACTGCCATGATGATGGGTATGAAAGTCGTCGTGGTTAAAACCGATGAAAACGGTAACGTCGACATCGAAGATTTGACCGCTAAATGTGAAGAGCATAGCGAGCACCTAGGTGCCTTGATGATTACCTACCCGTCGACGCATGGTGTGTTCGAAGAAGGCATTCGTCATATTTGTGATTTGATTCATAAGCATGGCGGCCAAGTCTATATGGATGGCGCGAATATGAATGCGCAGGTCGGCATGATGCAGCCTGCGGATGTCGGTGCAGATGTATTACATATGAACTTGCACAAAACCTTCTGTATCCCACATGGCGGCGGCGGTCCAGGTATGGGTCCTATCGGTATGAAGGCACATTTAGCACCATTTATGGCCAACCATACCTTAAGCCCTGTGCATAATGCGCAAAAAGACTGTTCAGCTGTATCGGCAGCGCCTTATGGCTCAGCCAGCATCTTGCCGATCTCGTGGATGTATATTGCCATGATGGGCCGTGATGGTTTGCTTAAAGCCACTGAACTGGCGCTGTTAAATGCCAACTACGTCGCCGCTCAGCTAAAAGATCACTACCCTGTTCTATACGCTGGTAAAAACGGCCGCGTCGCGCACGAATGTATCATCGATATTCGTCCATTAAAGGATGAAACTGGTATCAGCGAAAGCGATATTGCCAAGCGCTTAATGGATTATGGTTTCCATTCACCAACCATGAGCTTCCCAGTTTCAGGTACGTTGATGATTGAGCCAACTGAGTCTGAATCTAAAGAAGAGTTAGATCGTTTTATCAGTGCGCTAAAATCTATCAAAGCTGAAGCGATGAAAGCCAAAGCAGGCGAAGACAATTGGACGCTAGAAGACAATCCACTAGTCAATGCACCGCACACCGCTTCTATGATCACCAGCAGCGAGTGGACGCATCCATACAGCCGTGATGTTGCCGCATTCCCATTGCCTTATGTACGCGCTCATAAATTCTGGCCAAGCGTCGCTCGTATCGATGATGCTTATGGTGATAAGAATCTGATGTGTTCGTGCCCAAGTATCGAAAACTATCTGTAATCGAAGTCTTCGATAAATCATAAGTAGCTTTTTATAGAAAAACAAACCTCCAAGTCAGTAGCTGATTTGGAGGTTTTTATTTTGCTTACTTTTTATCTATCAAATTAACAGGTAACATTATTAATGGATAAGCGATAAATAAAGGCTTATACCGATAAGAAAATATTTATCTTAAATCTTTGAAGCCGTAAATTTTTGAAGCAATGACTTGGATCTTACTATGCAACAAAAAAACCGCGTTATTCTAATTCATGGTCTGCATCAAACCGCTTGGATCATGCGACCACTAGCCAAGCGCCTGCAAGCAGCAGGCTTCGATACTCATCAATATAGCTACCGCAGTATGCGTGATGGCATCAAAACCAATAGTGCAGGCCTTAATACTTGGCTAGAAAAGCATCATCAGCCTGATCAGCCGATAGATTTGGTCGGTCATAGTTTGGGTGGTTTGATTATTCGTGATTTCGTCACTCAGTATCCCAAGTGGCAGATTGGACGCTGCGTGACGCTTGGGACACCGCATGTAGGAAGTGTTTGTGCAGATTATATCTGGCGCTTAAGCCCCGCTGTAGTAGGACGCTCATATGTCGATGCTTTAGATGGAACAGTCCCACCATTACCAGCACATATTACCTTGGGCGTGATTGCAGGAAATCGTCCGTATGGATTGGGGCAGCTTTTTTTACAGTATCATAACCGTAAACTGCGTAAAGCAGACAATATGCCATCAGCAAAACATCTGCTACACGATGGCACAGTATATATAGAAGAAACTAAAATAGAGGCAGCCACTGATCATATTGTTTTACCAGTTTCGCATACTGGGATGCTGGTCGATAAAGGTGTCACCACACAAGTGATATATTTTTTACAACATGGACAGTTTGAGCATAAAAAACTTAAACATTGATACCCATACCCTGCTGCAACTCGGTTTTATGCTTGTTAATCACTGGTATCAAAGTCTGCGTCACCCACTCATTGCGCCAGCCTTTTAAGCCTTCTGGTAGCTCGCTTAGGTTTTTATCAAACGCAATCACTTCATACAGCTGCCCTAGCCATTTTTTGCGCATCAATACATTAGCAGGTACACCAATAGCTTCTGATTGCTCATCAATCGCTTGTTGCACGGCTTTTGACAGCACTTTATTTTTTGAGCGATACGGCGGCAATAGACAGTCTGGATATTCAGCAGGATGCAGGTTTTTTGCCTCTTTTATTACCTTAAGCAGCTCTTCGCCGTATAGGCGCAACATACTGCGATGCATCGTGGTTTTGTGCGCAAGCTCTCGCATATTGCTCGGTTTTTCAGTGATAATCTCACGTACGGCTTGTTTTTTAATCACAAAAGTACGCGGCTGATTGGTCGAACGCGCTAGCTCTTCTCGCCACGTAGCCACTCCTTTGAGTATCGCCATTTGCTGCGAGTTATAGCGATAATCAGCCATCGTTAGGTACATCGCTTCGTCTTCAACGTGCTGAGCGTCGTACAAATCGCTGGCATAAAGCTGGCAATCCGCCCATACATATTCAAACAGTCCTTGCTTTTTTAGCTCGTATTCGAGGCTCAAGTAAAGCGCTGGCAAAAAGCGTACATCATCAATCGCATATTGCTCTTGCTCATCTGAGAGCGGACGCTGTAACCAATCTGATTGGCTTTGTTCTTTATCGATATGCATATCTAACTGATCATCAAGCGCCTGCTGATAGCCCATTTGCAACTGTCCCGTCAAATAAGACAACGCAATTTGCGTATCAAAAATATTGGTCAACGGTGGGCAACCAGACAATAGATAAAAAATCCCTAAATCTTCACCACAAGCATGCCAAATCGCCACGTCAACTTCGCTAAGCGCTTGCCAAAAATCACCCAGTTGCAACTGCGGAGCATCTAGTAAATAGATGTGATTGCCTGTATTTAGCTGTACCAGTGCCAAGCGCGGGTAATAAGTATCGCGCTTGATAAACTCGGTATCTAATGCCACTCGCCCGCAAATCGCCAATGCATCGATAACTTCAGCCAAACCATCTTGCTCGCGCACCCACGTGATGGCAACTTCGTCCGCAATATCCAATAATGCATCTATATTTGGTTCAGGCGGCACAGCTGCTGACGCTATATCAGTATCAACTGATTGCCTTGATGAATCGTCAATAGCAGCAGCGTTGTCTGCAAGGTTTGATTGGGTGGCAGCGCTTGAAGCGCTTGAAGCGGTTGGAACATGGTTAGACACGGGCAGATACCTGCATAAATAGGGGGAAAGAAAACGCCAAACTGCGTTTTAATAAAAAAAAACGAGAAAAATAGTGGCAATTAAGCAATTATAACAAGTTCATAAAATAAAATGGGCAAGATTTGGGTTTTATAGAGAACTTATAAAATTGCTATAGGAATGAACGATTTTGCATCGCTTGTCCAAGGGTCATACTATCAAGGTATTCCAGCTCGCCACCCATCGGTACGCCTTGCGCCAAACGTGTGACTTTATTGACATGACGACTGACCGCTTCGCTGATAAAGTGTGCGGTGGTCTGCCCTTCGACAGTTGTACCCGTTGCCAATATCAGCTCTTCAACAGGCTCTTGCTTAACCCGCCATACTAGCTGATCGATGTTTAAGTCGTCGGCACTAATCCCATCAATCGGTGATAAGTGACCACCTAAAACAAAGTAGCGTCCACGATAACCTGCCGTTTGCTCGATAGCCATCACATCTGCCGCCGTTTCGACCACGCATAATAGGCCATCATCACGCCTTGGATCTTGACACAGCGGACAAACGACCTCATCACTAAAGCTGTGACAACGCTGGCATTCGACGATATCACGCATCGCCTCATCAAGTGCTTGGGCGAGTGCCATGCCTTGTGGGCGCTTTTTGGTAAGCAAATGCAGCGCCATACGTTGGGCACTTTTTTGACCCACACCCGGCAAAATACGCAGCTGTTTGACCAGCTGATCAAATTTGGCTGTCAGCAAAGCATCTTCCTTTATTTAACTTAATTTATAAACCGTAGCTATAAAAATGGGGTCGTATCGTGTCGATAACAACCCCATTTTTGTCTTAAGTATGAAGTATTTAACGCTTAAAACATACCTTGCATACCTGGTGGCAGACCCATACCTGAGGTCGCGCCAGCCATGGTTTCTTCGTATAGCTCATCCGCTTGACGCACCGCATCATTGATAGCAGCAGCGATTAAGTCTTCGATCATATCTGGCTCATCTTCAAGCAAACTTGGATCAATGGTCAAACGCTTAACCACATGGCGACCCGTCATGGTGACTTTTACCAGACCACTGCCCGCTTCTGCGTGAACTTCTTTATTGCCTAGCTCTTTTTTAGCATTTTCAACGTTTGCTTCGACTTTCTTTTGCATCGTTTGTGCTTGTTGCATTAATGCTTGGATGTTCATAGTTGCCTCTTTATTATTTATGATAATGCGTATCGTAGTGAGTAATTATTAATAACGTAAATTTTATGCGTTAACAGTGATTATACCGTTATCTTTACAAACTGTCTAAACCACGCGCCAAATCTTTAATGATATCTTCTACATCTTCCAAACCGACAGACAGACGAATAAGACCATCTTTGACGCCTGCTTCTGCCCTTGCCTCAGCGGTCAAGCGAAAGTGGGTAGTCGTCGCTGGATGAGTAATCGTGGTTTTGGCATCGCCCAAATTATTAGTAATAGAAACCATTTGCGTTGAGTCTATCACATGCCATGCAGCGGCTTTTGAATCAAGGCTAGCAGATGGCTTGACTTCAAAACCCATGATAGCACCATAACCACCTTTCATATGATGTTGACGCGTCGCCAGTTCATGAGCCGGATGATCGCTCAACCCTGAGAAATGCACGGTACTGACATTGGGGTGATTGACCAAGAAATCCGCCACTTGATTGGCATTTTGACAATGCGCTTGCATACGCAATTTCAGTGTCTCAAGCCCTTTGGTAAACACCCACGCATTAAACGGACTCATGCTAATACCACCTGAGCGCACGACGGTAAATGCCTCTTGCATGAGCGCATCGCTACCAACCAGCGCACCGCCCAATACACGACCTTGCCCGTCTAAGTACTTGGTCGCAGAGTGAATTACCACATCGGCACCCAAATCAAGCGGACGCTGCAAGGCTGGCGTGGCAAAGCAATTATCTACCACCAATAAGATGTCATTGTCTTTGCACAGCTGACTTAAATACTCAATATCACAAATCTGCGCCAATGGATTGCTTGGGCTTTCGCAATAAATAACCTTGGTATTTGGCTGCACTGCCTTTGCCCAAGCGTCATTATCAAAGCAATCAACGTAGCTGACCTCAACGTCAAACTTGGCCATATAATTATTGAATAGACCGATGGATGAACCAAACAGCTGATTGGCAGCCAGCAGATGATCGCCTGCTTTTAGATACGCCAAGCACATGGTCAAAATCGCACCCATACCCGAAGCTGTCGCAACAGCGCGCTCACCATTTTCAAGCGCTGCCAAACGACGCTCAAAGGTACGCACGCTCGGATTGGTATGCCGCGAGTAGACATTGCCTGTCTTATCTCCGTTAAAATGAGCGGCGGCATCTGCCGCTGAGGTATAAACATACGAGCTGGTAGTAAAGATAGCCTCTGAGTGCTCACCTTCATCCGTGCGATGTTGTCCTGCTCGTACAGCGATGGTCTGCATGCCATAATCAAGCCCTAAATCTAGGGCGTCGTTACGCCAGTTTGGATCTAACTTACTCACATTGCTCTCATTCTGCGTTTGCGACTGACTCATAAATCTTCCGTTACTTTTGTTAATAGTAAAATGTGTTGGTAATAAAATGTGTTGGTAATAAAACGATTAGTAATAGAATGGCTGCTTGTTTTTAGGGTCTGTTGAACATTCAAATGTGGCACTGGCGGTGGCTATTTTTTAGACAATACGCAGTGAAATTTTTGACGCCTAGTCATTCTAGGTTAGACAATTTCGCCATGTATT
>NZ_CAJHBP010000025.1:0-43937 GCF_904846665.1 Psychrobacter sp. Pi2-51 | reverse complement strand
AACGATGCACCAGTGGCTGTGAATGACACCTACACCGTGGTCGAAGACGGCAGCGTAGTACTCAACCCATTAAATGGCGACAGTGACTTAGATGGCGATACGTTAAGCATTAGCAGCATCAATGGTGTGACACTACTGGGCGGCGCCCAAAGCATCACCGTGCCAAACGGCGTGGTGACCATCGACGCGGCGGGTGTCATTACCTTTATGCCTGCTACCAACTTTAATGGCGACACCAGCTTTGACTACACCATCACCGATGGCAACGGCGGCACGGCCACGGCAACAGAGACGATCACCGTCACGCCTGTGAACGATGCACCAGTGGCTGTGAATGACACCTACACCGTGGTCGAAGACGGCAGCGTAGTACTCAACCCATTAAATGGTGACAGCGACTTAGATGGCGATACGTTAAGCATTAGCAGCATCAATGGTGTGACACTAGTGGGCGGCGCACAAAGCATCACTGTGCCAAACGGCGTGGTGACTATTGATGCCAATGATGTCATTACCTTTAACCCTGCTGCCAACTTTAATGGTGATACCAGCTTTGACTACACCATCACCGATGGCAATGGTGGCACAGACACGGCCACAGAAACCATCACGGTTGAGCCAGTAGAAGATATACCGGTCGCGAACCCTGAAGTTGAGAGCACGCCTGAGGACACTGACTTAACAGGCAATGTGCTTACTAACGACACCGATGGCGACGGCAACACCACCCTAACCGTGGCCTCAGCCACCGTAGACGTTAATGGCAGTGGCGACCAAGTTGCTTTAGAGCTGGGTGTTGCAACCACCATCACTGACGACAATGGTGATGCGATTGGTGACTTAACCTTAAGTGCAGATGGCAGCTACACCTTTGATCCAGCACCTAACTTTAATGGCACCGTGCCACAAGTGAGCTACACGGTAACCGATCCTGAGGGCAACACTGACAGCACCACCTTAGACATCACGGTTGAGCCAGTAGAAGATGTACCGGTCGCCAATCCTGAAGTTGAGAGCACGCCTGAGGACACTGACTTAACAGGCAATGTCCTTACTAACGACACCGATGGTGACGGCAACACCACCCTAACCGTGGCCTCAGCCACCGTAGACGTTAATGGCAGTGGCGACCAAGTTGCTTTAGAGCTGGGTGTTGCAACCACCATCACTGACGACAATGGTGATGCGATTGGTGACTTAACCTTAAGTGCAGATGGCAGCTACACCTTTGATCCAGCACCTAACTTTAATGGCACCGTGCCACAAGTGAGCTACACGGTAACCGATCCTGAGGGCAACACTGACAGCACCACCTTAGACATCACGGTTGAGCCGGTGAACGACGCCCCAGTCGTTTCGGCAGCTTCAACCCGAGTCTCGGAAGAAGGTCTCATTTCTCAAGGAGGTATTGTCGATACAGCAGGAAGTAACGACACTACAGACAATGCGACTTCAACAGGTGAGATCACATTCACGGATGTTGATAACGTGTCTATTGCTGACTTTAACATTGAGTTGACAGGACCAAGTGGTATCACCGTTCAGGGTAATGCTGTTACATGGACGTGGAATGATGCTACAGACACTCTAACCGGTCAGGCCGTGTTGGCTGCAGGTGAACCCGCAATTGATGTGATGACTATACAAGTCAATGACATTACAGCTAACGGCTCTGATTTTGTTGCATCTTACGATGTAACGCTATTGCATGCTATTGATCATCCAACCAATGATACTGAAGACGAGCTTGATGTGACATTCGGCGTAGTTGTCAATGATGGTAATGATGACTCACTAATTGCGGATCTGGTGGTTACCGTTGAAGACGATCGTTCTTTGTTGGCTGAAGGACCTATCGATGTCAGCTTGAATACTGTCAGTTCAAATTTATCTATTATCTTAGATGTATCGGGTAGTATGAATGCACTTGCAGATGCTAATGATCCAAATAGTGGTACCCGCTTAGATGTTGCTAAAGCCGCGATGATTAGGTTGATTGATGGTTATGCTGAGTTTGGTGATACGATGGTACAGATAACTCTATTTTCATCTACGGCTGAAACCCAAGATTTATGGATGACTGTCGATGATGCAAAAATATACGTTAACAGTATTCCGGGTACCGGTGGTGTTACCAACTATGATGCAGCCCTCGATATCGGTATGGAAGGCTTTAGTAATCCTGGTAAAATTGTTGGTGCTCAGAATTACTCTTACTTCTTGACAGATGGCGAGCCGTCTGCAGCACAAGGTGGGGTCGATTCACTATCGGGTAATGCTTCTGTAGCTGACCCTAACGATTTTGGTATTCAACCGAATGAAGAGATTATTTGGACAGATTTTTTAACAGCTAACAGCATTAAGTCGTATGCCTATACGTTTGGATCGGACTTTCCGATTGATGCTGTATTACCCATTGCTTATGATGGACAGCAAGGAGTAGATAATGATGGTCTTGCCGATAAAGTAAATGATATAAGTGAGTTGGGTAATGTTTTAATTGATTCGCTTAGTGATCGCCAACCTAAAGTTAGTAGGGACTTGATTAGAGGAAGTCTCTCATCAGACACTGTATCTGAATATGGGTATGGAGCAGATGGCGGCAATGTCTTAAATATTACGATAGATGGCACCACCTACGTATATAGTTCTATTGACGGTAGCATAACTGTACAAGGTGATAATCGTTCCACTTACGATCAAGCAACAACAACGGTAACTATCAGTACGCTTACTGGAGGTGTTGTATCACTGAACTTTGAAACGGGTATTTTTGAGTATCAAGCTAGAGCCACAGATAACGGCTACCAAGAGAATATTGCCTTTTCAGTACAAGATAATGATGGCGATATCGTGTCTGCTACACAGGTATTAAATATTACTCGTAACGCTGATAATGACTATCTAGTAGGTACTAACCAAGCTGACACATTGAGTGGTGGCATAGGAGATGATACTTTAATCGGTCTGGGCGGTGCAGATACCCTATTAGGTGGTGATGGTAATGATATTTTGATATTTGATAGAGATGATGTATTAATCGATGGCGGTCAAGATGTTGATACTTTAATAATTAACGATCCGAGTATTGTCGCTAATCTTGATTTGACTAATGTCACTAACTTTGAAAGCATTAATATGATCAATAATACTGCTCAAACGCTAAATCTAGGATTGAGTGATGTTATTAGTATGACTGATGCTAATAATCAGCTGTTTATTAAAGGTGATAGTGTTGATACTGTCAATATATCCGGTATGACTAAGTCTGGTACTTCCGATCAAGTTGGTTATGATTTGTACCAAGACAGTGGTAATCTGGCAAAGTTATATATTCAGAACTCTATAGATGATAACGTTGTCTAATAATAAGGTATAATTAATGATAAAAGCGCTCCTAAAGGGGGCGCTTTTTGATACATAAAACCAGTGTTATTCAGGCTATAGTTGAGGCAATTCAAAAGTTTATGGTGTGTTAAACATATTACAAATACTCACGGTTAGCGCCATGTTCAAAAGATCAAACACGCCCTAATACAAAATCATCAATAAGGCACATCGCTATGGAACAAGCACAAAACGCTGTAGAACACAGACCTGTATTCATGCCCAAAGTCAACAGTGACAATTTGGTAAAAACGGATATGGTTAGGTTTGAGCGGCATGTGGGATTTGCAACTAGACAAAAGAAAAAGTCCATCAATGACCTGCAACAAGTCATTCGTAAAAAATATGGATTTAAGCAAGTGTTAGAGCTGTCGAGCAAATCTGGCAATAAGTTGAGTTTTCCGCTAAGCCCGTTCAGCTTAAAGATCACTGATGCGCATGATGGCAATGAATATAGCGTCGAAAATGCCTTTCAAGCCAGCATGGTTTTTGAGGACGGTGGGCCTTACCTTGACTTGCTGACAGTACCGCCAAGACAAGCCAGAAAGGACGAGCGATTAACCACCTCAGGAGAACTCACTGGCTATAATTATTTTGGTATGGAGTGGGGTGTAGAGCCGTTAACCGTGTTTTATGATTGGCTGTATGTAAATGCCCTAAAGCAAAATCCTCAGCTGCACGAGGAAGTGATGCAATATCAGGCCTTTACTGACATCACCTTTAATCCCAAAAAATCCATCCATTGCGCGGCTTATGCATTGGCTCTGTTTGTGGCGCTCAACAAACGAGAGTTGCTCGATAATATTGAAGACCCAATAGCGTTTTATAATTTATGTGATGAGTTTAAAGTCAGTAATACTGAGCAGCTTTTGGAAGAGGGTTGGGTCTAATGGCTAGACAGAATATGCTTTAGTACGCATAGTCAAAACACCCTAAACACGCTACGGCACTGCCGATATCAATTTTTCTTGCTTGCTGTGC
Organism: Psychrobacter sp. Pi2-51; assembly: GCF_904846665.1. Lineage (NCBI taxonomy): Bacteria > Pseudomonadati > Pseudomonadota > Gammaproteobacteria > Moraxellales > Moraxellaceae > Psychrobacter > Psychrobacter sp. Pi2-51. The sequence goes on along the minus strand of NZ_CAJHBP010000025.1, from coordinate 39,569 downwards.
CTGCGCAGACAGCGGCTACAAAAAATTGATGTCAGCAGTGCATGATGTATCGATATTATTTTTCACTGACTATAGTTCAAATGTTTAAACACCACTCCCAATCCGCTCAGCCAATGCCTGCAACTTTGGCACAATCATCGCCGCATAGTCAGCGCTTTCCCAGTTGGCGCTTGGCACACTGGCATTGAGCGAATAAGCGTACTGTCCCGTTGCGACATCATACACCCCAACAGCGACTGCCAATATGTCTGTAGAAAACTCCCCATCTGACACGGTATAGCCATGCGCTACATAATGCTCTGCCGCGTTGGCTAGGGCAGTTTGCGCGTGGTTATAATCCTCTATAGACAAATGCTCTTTTAGATTGCTACTGATCACAGCCTGTCTCGCCTGTGAGCTTGCGGCATAGAAGGCGCGCCCGATAGCAGTGCGTGCGACGGGTACGGCTGAGCCAACTTGTAAATTGACCGATAAGCGTGCAGGGCTACGACAGCAGGCGTGATAGCGCATTTCACCTTCGACTTCGGTTGCCAAATTCACCGATACTTCATTGCTGCTGGCGAATTGCCGTAATAGTGGCTCAGCATACGAGACCATGTCATGGCGACTCCACGCGGTAGCACTTAGCCGTACAGCACTACTGCCCAATTGATACTGTCCGTATTCATTCGTACGTAAAAACCCAAGCGTGGTCAACGTATGGATAAGGCGAGTAACGGTCGCTTTTGGCAGATTTGTCATCTGACACAATTGCTGATGGGTGAGCCGCTCATGATGCTCAAAAGCGGCCAGCAATATCAATCCGCGACCCAGTGCCGTCACAAATTGTCGGTCATTATCCTCCTTGCTTTGGCTCATTATTCCATGCATTCGTCTCAGTAGCGGGGTAGCTGTCGATAAGGGTGTTGTCATTTTATACTCATCTTTTTTTTATAAAGGTTTACAGCGTGGCTAAATTTTGCTTAAATGGTTTTAAATTATGAAACTAAGTTTCGCACAGCGGAATAACGAAGTCAATGACTTGTTAGACCAAACGATGTATCAATCACTACTCGTCAGTCAGGATGACTGATATCAAGGAGATCCAAATGGCAACATCTACTAGCCCACGCTTTGATTGGGAAGATCCTTTTTTATTACGCGACCAGCTCACTGAAGAAGAGCGCATGGTCACGGACAGTGCCCGTCAGTTTTTTCAAAAAGAGCTGATGCCGGGCATCGTTGAGGCCAATCGTAATGAGAATTTCGATCGTAATATCATGCGTCAAATGGGTGAAATGGGCTTACTTGGCGTGACTATCGAAGGTTACGGCTGTGCTGGTTTATCCAGTGTTGCCTATGGTCTGATTGCCAAGGAAGTGGAAGCAGTTGACTCCGGATACCGCTCTGCGATGAGCGTACAGTCAAGCTTGGTTATGCATCCTATTTGGGCATATGGCACCGAAGAACAAAGAGAGCGTTATTTGCCTAAGCTTGCTTCAGGCGAATATGTCGGTTGCTTCGGTCTGACTGAGCCAGATTCGGGTTCTGATCCGTCATCGATGTCGACGCGTGCGCGCGCAGTCGATGGTGGTTACGAGTTGACGGGCAATAAAATGTGGATTACCAACAGTCCTATCGCCGATGTATTTGTCGTTTGGGCAAAAGATGATGCAGGCGAGATTCGCGGTTTTGTTTTAGACAAAGGTATGAAAGGATTATCTGCACCCAAAATTGAAGGCAAATTCTCATTACGTGCCTCAGTCACGGGCGAGATTGTCATGGACAAAGTGTTCGTTCCTGAAGCCAATGCTTTCCCAGATATCCGTGGTCTAAAAGGGCCATTTGGCTGCTTGAATAAAGCCCGTTATGGTATCGCTTGGGGTTCGATGGGTGCGGCTGAATTCTGCTGGAAAGCGGCTCGTCAATACACGCTAGATCGTAAGCAGTTTGGTCGTCCATTGGCAGCAACGCAGCTGGTACAGCTAAAGCTGGCTAATATGCAGACAGAAATTACCTTAGGTCTACAAGCGGCATTACGTGTTGGTCGTTTGATGGATGAAGACAACGCTGCACCTGAGATGATTTCGCTCATTAAGCGTAATAACTGCGGCAAGGCACTTGATATTGCTCGTATCGCTCGTGATATGCATGGCGGTAATGGTATCTCTGATGAGTTCCATATCATTCGTCATGTGATGAACTTGGAAGCTGTCAACACTTATGAGGGCACGCATGACATCCATGCGCTTATCCTAGGTCGTGCGCAGACGGGCATTCAAGCATTCTTTTAAGCGCTTTTAACTAATAGTTTTTGGTACAACCGTATTCTGTGACGTACGTTATTGTTTTGCTTTTTACGAAGCATATATAAGCAGTAGCGTACGTTTTTCAGTTGTTCTTCATGATTTAAGCGTTAAGCAACTAAATGATGAAGAACAATTTTATGATCAAAAAATCAAAGAACACACGACACAATAAGGGATTATTATGACTGATATGGCTAATATGCCAGAGGGCGCATTGCATGGTATCAAAGTGCTCGATTTATCGAGAGTGTTGGCGGGGCCTTCTTGTACCCAAGTGCTTGCTGATCTTGGTGCCGAAGTCATTAAAGTTGAGCGTCCTCATATCGGTGATGAAACGCGCCATTGGGCACCGCCAACATTCAGCGATGATACGTCCGCTTACTACGCCACTATTAACCGCAATAAAAAATCACTGACGGTAGATATCACCACGCCAGCAGGGCAGACCATTATCAAACAGCTCATCGCTGACAGTGATATTTTGGTCGAGAATTTTAAAGTCGGTGGTCTTAAAAAATACGGCTTGGATTATGACAGTCTCAAACAAGACCATCCACGTCTGATTTATGCGTCATTGACGGGTTTTGGGCAGACAGGACCAGATGCCAAACGCCCAGGTTACGACTATATTGTCCAAGGGTTGTCAGGGCTAATGAGCATTACAGGTCCGAGTGATGGCGAACCGCATAAGGTTGGTGTGGCAGTCGTCGATTTGTTTGCAGGCTTGCAGCTGACGATTGGCATTCAAGCAGCACTGCTAGCACGTCAAAATACTGGACTTGGTCAACACGTTGATGTAGCACTGCTTGACAGTGCGCTAGCGATGTTAGCTAATGTGGGTATGAACCATTTGGCTTCAGGTAAAGTGCCACCAAGACTGGGCAACCAACATCCTAATATCGTGCCTTATCAAGTGTTTGCTGGTCAGGGTGAAGCACATTTTATCTTAGCGTGTGGTAATGACAGCCAGTTTGCCAAGTTGTGTGAGGTATTAGAAGTTAATTGGCATACCGACAGCCGTTTTGCGACCAATCCACAACGCGTTGCCAATCGTGAGCTTCTATGTGATGAGCTGGTTAATAAGTTTGCTGAGCAACCACGCAACTATTGGTTAGAGGTATTAGATCAAGCAGGCATTCCGTGCGGGGCGATTCATAACGTGGCTGAAGCCTTGGCCATGCCGCAAGCACTGGCACGTGAGATGATAGTTGATTTCACCGCGCAAGGCAGTCCTGTGCGCGCACTTGGCAATCCTATTAAATTGTCCGCATCACCTGTCAGCTATCGTATGCCACCACCACAATTGAGCGAGCATACCGATAGCACGCTTGCTGATTTAGGCTACGACAGTGAGATGATAGCCAAGCTTAAAGCGGATGGGATTGTTTAGGGCATATCCTCAATTTAAATGGCATCGACTAAATACTAAGTAAGCTTTTTGATTTTTTGCTCAAAAAGCTAAGCCAAATTCTCCGCCTTAAAACCCAAACGCTGTTCAATTTGTTCAGCCAATTCAATCAGCACGGTACTCACCTCAGCATACTTAGACTCGTATTCTGCCTGCAAAAAGCTAACCGCCATACCTGCAACGGCATTGCCTGAAGCATTGCGAATATAAGTACCCAAACAGTACATACCTTCGCGTAATTGCCCGTCATCGAGTGAAATACGACTGTCATGAATGGCGCTTAGCTCAGCAGATAAGCTTACAAAGTTATCGACACCATTTGGTGTGAGTGGCTGAGGAAAGATACCTTCGTACAAGGACTCGATGGTTTGCATTGAGAGCGTAGACAACAGCGCTTTACCAGTCGCTGAAAATACTGCCGGTACGCGCACACCAGCACGGAAAGTAAAACCAAGCGGGGCAGGCGTTTCGTGACAGGCTAAAAAAACAACTTCGCCCAAGTCCAATTTAGACAAGGTTACAGTATGTTGTAGCAAGACAGGGTGTTGGACGATGAGGTCTTTAAATAACTGTATGACACCTTGCTGCTGCTCATACTTGCCAGCCCAATACATCAAATAGGAGCCTAAGTGAAAGCGGCTGTCACTATCTTTATAGATGACATGTTTGCCCAATAAGCTTTGCAATATATTGTGGGTTGAGCTACGCGGCAGTTTTAATTGCTTGGCGATATGAGCGGCAGTCAAGGGCTGTTGACTTGCCGTAATTAAATCTAAGATTTGAAAAGTTTTGTCCAATGCTGGAACGGCTGTTGTGCTCATAAGTTGCCTATCAGAAAGTAAAAATAGAAATAGTGAAGATAATATTCAAAATAATCTTAATAAAGGTTGCAAAGAGTGGTGCATCATTCTTATAATGATGTCTCATATATAGAATTAACGTTCAGTATATTGAACAAATTACAGATGAGCAATAATTATTACTGACTGACCGTTTTGATTTTATTCTCTTGTAATAAGCTATTCAACAATGGATGGTGCTGCCGTTTTTTTAAAATGGCATCGTTTTTAGTTGCCATTTTGAATTGCCACATTGTTCAATAGCTTACTCATAATAAATGTGCAAATCACGACCAACATGGAGTGTTACGATGCCAAAAAATACGCTAACCCTATCAAATCCAGATTTACTCAAACAATCTTGCTTCATTAAAGACGGCTGGCATGCTGCTAGTGATGACGCTGTGCTTGATGTAAACAATCCTTTTAACGGCGACCTCATCGGTACCGTACCAAGCCTCACCGCAGAAGATGTCAACGAAGCCGTTGCTTATGCTCATGACGTCCAAGCGGATTGGGCCGCAAAAACAGCCAAAGAGCGTGCAGAGTTATTGCAAAAGTGGGCTGATCTGATCGATGCCAATAAAGAAGATTTGGCCATCATCATGACCGCTGAGCAAGGCAAGCCGCTTACTGAGTCACGCGGCGAAGTGGGTTATGCCAACAGCTTTATCCGCTGGTTTGCCGAAGAAGGCAAGCGCGTCTATGGTGATGTGATTCCTGCCAATAGCACACAGCTACGTCACGTCGTCCTTAAGCAGCCAGTCGGTGTTTGTGCCGCTATCACGCCTTGGAACTTCCCAGCGGCGATGATCACGCGCAAAGTTGCTCCTGCACTAGCAGCAGGCTGTACGATTATCGTCAAACCTGCTACTGAGACACCATATTCTGCATTGGCGCTAGGCGTATTGGCTGAGCAAGCGGGTATTCCAGCTGGCGTCATTCAGGTTGTCACTGGCAAATCTTCTGTCATTGGTGAGATCTTAACGGGTGATGCCCGCATTCACAAACTGTCATTCACAGGCTCTACAGAAGTAGGCCGTACGCTGATGGCACAATGTGCACCGACTATCAAAAAGCTATCGTTAGAGTTAGGTGGCAACGCGCCATTTATCGTCTTTGATGATGCCGATCTAGAAAAAGCCGCTACCGGCTTAATCGCTTCTAAATATCGTAATGCTGGTCAGACCTGTGTCTGCGCCAACCGCGTATACGTGCAAGACAGCATCAAAGATAAATTTTTAGACGTCTTTGTCAAAAAAGTCGCTGAGTTGAAGGTGGGTAACGGTTTAGAAGAAGGCGTCGATATCGGCCCTCTTATCAACAAAAAAGCGTTAGATAAAGTACAAGCCTTGCTCAAAGATGCGCTAGATAAAGGGGCAAAACTGGTCACTGGTGGTAGTGTCAACGCCGCTTCAGAACTGACTTATAACCCAACGGTGATTACAGATATTAGCAGTGATATGGATATCGCCTCTGAAGAAATCTTTGGACCGATTGCGACCATTTTTACGTTCAAGGATGAAGCAGAAGTCATTCGTGCTGCTAACGATACCATCTATGGCTTGGCCGCTTATTTCTACAGTAGCGACTATGCACGCTCATGGCGCGTTACCGAAGGTCTGGAGTACGGCATCATCGGTCACAATACTGGTTTGATTTCTACCGAAGTTGCCCCATTTGGCGGCGTCAAGCAGTCTGGATTTGGCCGCGAAGGTTCAAAATACGGCATCGAAGACTATGTCACAACCAAATACTGGTGCTCTGATATCAGCTAATAGCATTTGGATGTCTTTGGTGCTTTGAGAGAAGTGCCATTTGATATCCCTCGAATATTTATTAAATTGCCCATTATTACAAACCGCCAATCCCTAAATGGCACTTATGTTACGAACAAAGAAAAGGACATTTCTATGACGACTACCAATCAATCATTACTTGAGCGCCGCAAAGCTGTTTTACCAACAGGGTTGGGTGTTGCCTTTCCTATCTTTGCAGAAAGAGCAAAGAACTCAGAAGTTTGGGACGTGGAAGGCAATCGTTATATCGATTTCGTTGGCGGTATTTCAGTATTGAACACCGGTCACAGCCATCCAAAAATCACCCAGCGTGTCCATGAGCAGCTCGACAAATTTACCCATACTGCTGCACAAATGATTAACTATGAGTGCTATGTTGATTTGGCTGAAAAGCTGTGCGAAAAAGCCCCTATCAGTGGTGATACTAAAGCTTTCTTTTTAACCACTGGCGCAGAAGCGGTTGAAAACTGTATCAAGATTGCTCGTGCTAAAACCCGTCGTCCAGGCATCATCTCTTTCGTTGGTGGTTGGCATGGTCGCACCATGATGTGTATGAGCTTGACTGGTAAAGTCTTGCCATACAAAAAGAACTTTGGCCCGATGCCAGGTCCTGTGTTTCATGCGTTGTTTCCAGCAGAAGAGCTGAACGTCACCGAAGCGCAAGCATTGCATAGTCTTGAGATGATTTTTCAAGCGGATATCGATCCTAGTGAAGTGGCGGCGATGATTATCGAGCCAGTACAAGGTGAGGGTGGTTTCCATCAAGTGACACCATCATTTGCCAAATCTTTGCGTGATATCTGTGACGAGCATGGCATCGTCTTGATTTTTGATGAAGTACAGTGTGGTTTTGCCCGTACGGGTACTTTGTTTGCCACTGAGCAATTAGGCGTTGAGCCTGATTTGATGACTGCTGCGAAGAGCTTGGCGGGTGGTTATCCTATCTCTGCGGTTATCGGCCGTGCTGATATCATGGATGCCCCGCAAGTAGGCGGCTTGGGCGGTACTTATTCTGGTAATCCATTGGCGTGTGTAGCAGCGCTTGCGGTCATGGAAGTCATCGAAGAAGAAAACTTGCTTGAGCGTAGTGTGGTGATTGGCGACAAAATCGAAGCTTTCTTAAAGGACTTAAACTTAAGCAGCATCGGTCATATTCGTCATAAAGGTGCAATGCTAGCATTTGAATTGATCGATAGCGAAGGCAAGCCTGATGCCGCAGCCGCAAACAATCTGAAAGCAAAATCATTCGAGCAAGGTTTGCTACTAGCGTCTTGTGGTATGTATGGTAATGCCATTCGTGTGATGGTGCCATTGACGGTTGAAGATGAAGTATTGCAAGAAGGCCTTGATATCATTGGCGGTATATTAACGGCTCAATAAGTATTGAGCCAATAGTTGATAGAACAGCAAGATTGCCCCTATGGCACTCGCTTTGAGTACATTTTTTACAACGGCGCCTTGCAAGTCAAGACGCCGTTGCTGTTTGTACTATTTGAATATCGAACAAGTAGTACGTAACAGCTTGGATCAAAAGGTATATATGATAATTATGATGGGTGCTATCCCACTAAACAAAACATAGTGTGGCCGTAAAGGGTTAACACGGATGACACACAGACAAGGAGCAAGTTATGTCTGAATTGAAAAAAACGTTAGGGACGCTAGATATTATCGCCTTAGCATTTGGTGCTATGGTTGGCTGGGGCTGGGTGGTTTTAGCTGGCGGCTGGATTTTATCTGCCGGTACCTGGGGCGCAATGCTGGCGTTCTTTATCGGTGGTTTGGCAGTGATACTGATTGGTGTGACTTATGCTGAGCTGGCGGCCTCCATGCCGATTACGGGCGGTGAGCATACTTATACCCATCGAGCGCTTGGGGTAAATGTGTCCTTTATTTGCTCATGGAGTATTCTATTCGGGTATTTCTCAGTGGTCGCCTTTGAGGCGGTTGCCTTGCCGACAGTCGTAGAGTATTTTATCCCCAATTATAACCAAGGCTATCTCTGGACGATTGCAGGTTGGGACGTCTATGCTACTTGGGTGGGCGTCGGGATGTTGGGTTCAATCATTGTGACTTGGCTCAATATTCGTGGTATGGAAGTCAGTGCATGGTTCCAAAAAACAGCGGTATTGGGCATTTTATTCGTTGGTACGTTACTGTTCATCGGTGCCGTCTTATTCAATCCTGAGAGTTCAAATTCTATACAAGCGCCAGCCTTTATTGGCGGTGCCGCAGGGGTCATGGCTGTTATCGTGATGGTACCCTTTATGTTTGTGGGCTTTGATGTCATTCCACAAGCAGCGGAAGAGATTGATTTGACTCGTCCTAATATTGGCAAGTTTTTGATTCTCTCTATCGTTGTTGCGGTGATGTGGTATGTGGGTATCGCTTGGAGTGTGGGCACGACTTTGCCACTGGTACAAGCAGAAAACTCAACCCTCGCTACTGCTGATGCGATGACCAATGCGTGGCAAGGAAAATGGGCAGGTATCTTGTTGGTTATTGGCGGTGTACTGGGTATCTTATCAAGCTGGAATGCTTTCTTGATCGGTGGTAGTCGTCTGCTTTATGCCATGTCAAAAGCACGTATGTTGCCAGCCTTCTTAAGCAAGCTGCATCCAAAATATAATACGCCATCAAATGCAATTTTATTAATTGGTGGTTTGGCGACACTAGCGCCATTGTTCGGTCGTAAAATGCTGGTGTGGATCGTAGATGCAGGTGGTTTTGGTATCGTTATTGCTTATACCTGTGTGGCGATATCATTCTTAGTTCTACGCTACCGCGAGCCTGATATGGTACGTCCATTCAAAATACCCGCAGGTAAGCTTGTCGGTATGGTCACGATTGCGCTTAGCATTGGTATGTTGATGTTGTATATGCCAGGTATGCCATCGGCACTAACCGCTATTGAGTGGTGGATTTTCTTTGGTTGGACTGTTTTAGGTATTGCATTATATGGCTATGCAAGAGTGAAATATCCAGGCATTAGTGAGTCGATTATGGCAGAAGAGCTGCGTGAATTAAAAATCGTCAATCAATTGTGGTTAAAAGATAACCCACCTAAGCGCTAAGATTTTCGATAAGATATTTTTTCATCAATGATCATTCAACAAAAAGCCTAACATTAAATGTTAGGCTTTTTGTTTATCTAAGAAAAACGCTATCGATTACGATTTATCACGAATCAACTTATAGTTTAAAAATTCAGTGATACCAAGGGTACCAAGCTCGCGACCAAATCCAGAGCGTTTAACGCCGCCGAATGGGGTATTGGCCTCACTACCAGAAGGCGCGTTGATAGTCACCATACCGACATCTAATTGCTCAGCAATCTCTGCTGCCAATGCTGCGTCCTGAGTTTGAATGGAAGCACCTAGACCAAATGGTACGTCATTGGCAATTTTGATAGCATGCGCAATGTCATTCGCTTTGTAGATAACGGCGACAGGACCGAATAGCTCCTGACGATAGACATCCATTGAGTCATCAACATCTGCCAATACCGCAGGGGCAAACCAAGCACCTGGCTTGTCTTTAACGATGCCACCCTCGACTAATACCGTTGCGCCGGCTTTGACAGCACTGTCTAACTGCTCTTGCAAATTGTTTGCTGCCGCCTTCGAAGACATCGGGCCAATGAAAGTATCTTCATTTTGTGGATCAGCTAGGGTCATGCCACGTACGGCGTCGGTAAAGCCTTTAACAAACTGGTCGTACACGCTTTCAACGATGATTAAGCGCTTGGCAGCATTACAAGCCTGTCCAGTGTTACCAAAACGACCTACGATTGCACCTTGTACGGCCTGCTCGATGTCAGCATCCGCCGCAACGATAAAGGCATCGGAGCCACCAAGCTCTAAAACGACCTTTTTGAGGGCGCCACCAGCTACTTTTGCAACCGCTTGTCCTGCACGTTCAGAACCTGTCAACGAAACACCTTGCACTCTGGTGTCTTCAATAATAGTCGCTGCTTGATCGTTGGTAGCGAAGACATTGTTATACACACCACTAGGTAAGCCGGCGTCTTTTAGAATATCAACGATAACTTCTGCGGTGTTAGGGCACTGCGGCGCATGTTTTAGGATAATGGTGTTACCTGCCATCACGTTTGGTGCCACAAAACGAGCTACCTGATAATGCGGGTAGTTCCATGGCATGATGCCAAGTAAAACGCCAACTGGGAGCTTTTCTACTGAAGCTGAACCGTCTGCAACATCAATCGTATTTGGTGCTAATAGTTGCTCACCGTTATCTGCATAATAGCGATAAATTTGAGCAACCAGTTGGAGCTCACCCTTTGCTTGTGCGAGAGGCTTGCCCATTTCGTTTGCAACGATACGTGCTAGCTCATCTTGGCGCTCAATATAGATGTCAGCTATTTTATTCAATAGTGCACTACGTTCGCTAAGCGAGGTCTTTTGCCAGTCTTGATAAGCATTATTTGCTTGCTCAATAGCGTTTTGGATATCTTGTTCAGTGGCGGTAGGGTAAGTGGCTTCTACTTCACCAGTGGCTGGGTTATTGACTTGATAATCGCTCATAGTTATGTCCTTTTTTAAAATATTATTGGGTTCAAAATCCATTTGGGTCTATATTTTTATGCGGCTGCTTTTAGTTAATACTTTTAGTTGCTGCTTTTAATTGATGATTTTGGTTGCTGCTGCGTAATGCAATGAATATTGCCGCCACCAAACACAATCTCTTTCGTTCGTACTCCCACTACCTGATGTTGAGGAAAGACTTTTTCAAGCTGCTCGATGGCGAGTGCATCATTTATATCATCATATTGCGGTACGATGACAGCGTCATTACAAATTAAAAAGTTGGCATATGAAGCGATACAAACATCACCAGTATGACGCGCCTTGGCATCATCAGATTGTTCAATATCATAATGTTCAGGCAAGGTGACAGAGTTCTTGGTACAGCAAAGCTTATGGACTTTTAGTTGTCTGCCTTTTGCATCAGTCATCTTTGAGAGCTGCTCATAGGCTTTTTGTGTTGGTTCATAAAACGGATGCTTAGGGTCGTCAGTAAACAAGCAAACCACTTCACCAGGGCGCGCAAAGCAAGCGATATCGTCAATGTGACCAGTGGTCTCATCAGGATCAATACCATCATCAATCCACAGCACTTTTTGCACATTAAGATAAGCTTTTAGCTTGTCCTCTATTTGCTGCTCGTTCAGATGTGGATTGCGCCCTGGGCTTAGCAAACACATGCGTGTAGTCAGAACAGTGCCTTCACCATCGACATGAAATGCACCGCCTTCCATGACAAAGTCATCCGTTCGATAGCGTTTGATATCTAGATGGTCACATAAGCGTTCAGCCAGCTTATCATCGTCATCCCACGGCGAGTATAGTCCATCATAGTCGCCGCCCCATGCATTAAATGTCCAATCACAAGCGCGTAGCTCACCTGCTTCATTGACTAAAAATGTTGGGACAGTATCACGCGCCCAAGCATCATTGCTGGGCATCGATATGACGTCGATATCAGCAGGTAGACTGTCACGGCATGATTGATAATCATCAGGATTGACCAGTACACTAACTTCACAAAATCTGTTAATTGCCAATGCAACATCAGCATAAGCTTTCTGAGCAGGAATGGCTTGCTGTCGCCAGTTATCAGCACGGTAAGGCCATACCATCCATATTTTTTCTATCGGCTCAAATTCTGCTGGCATGTAAAAGCCGTCTTGTTGTGGTGTTGAGCCAGTGATTAATCGGTTCGGTAATAATGACATATAGAGCACCTTATTTGACGATAGCGCGAGTGAGCTTGCTTGTTAACAAACCTTATCCATGAGTCAGCAACGTGCCATACATCGATGGACGACGATCACGAAAAACGCCCCATTGCTGACGTTCGATAGCCAGTTGATCTAAGTCAAAAGTCGTACTAAGTATCTCTTCTTTATCTTTAGATGCTTCTTGTATAATCTCGCCACGACCGTCGGTAATAAATGAGCTACCGTAGAATGCCATGACGCTATCGTTGCCATTCTGGCTGATAGTTTCAGTGCCAATACGATTGGCTGCTACGACTGGCATGAGGTTAGCGGCAGCATGACCTTGCATACAGCGCTGCCAATGACCTTTTGAGTCGATGTCCAATGTTGGCTCATCACCAATCGCAGTCGGATAAAACAGTATTTCTGCACCCATCAATGCCATGCTACGGGCGCATTCAGGGAACCATTGATCCCAGCAAATACCGACACCAATTTTGGCATACTTGGTTTGCCAAACCTTAAATCCTGTGTCGCCGGGGGTAAAGTAGAATTTTTCGGCATAAGGAATGCCATCTGGTATGTGCGTTTTACGATAAGTGCCAAGTATCTCGCCATCGGCATCAATCACAATGATGCTATTAAAGAATGTATTGCCTGATTTTTCATAAAAGCTAATCGGCAATACCACTTGCAGCTCTTTAGCCAACTGTTTGAAGTGATTGATGGCCGCATTATCCTCAACTGAGGTTGCCAGCTTAAAATAATCAAAATCATGAACTTGGCAGAAGTAGGGCGTCTCAAATAACTCTTGTAGCAAGATGATATTGGCACCCGCTTTGGCGGCTTTAGTGACCAACTCAGTTGCAGTGGCAATATTTTGTTGTATATCCCAACCACATGCCATTTGAGTGGTAGCAACGGTAACATTTCGCATGATCTAAATCCTTATCGTATTTATTAATGAGTACCATATAAAAGGCTTGTTTTGACTGACTAACGAACCATCTCTCACTGCCCGCTAATCAATGATTAAAATAATAGCGCTAAGGTTGGCTTAAGCCATCATATAACCCAAGCCTAAGAAGGTGACGACGGATAATCCCGCACCGAGCATGGCATAGGGGAACTGGGTAAAAGCGTGCTGCATGGGGGAGCAGCCAGCACCTTGCGCGGCAAGTAGCGATGAATCACTAAAGAAACAAGCATGACTACCAAATGAAGAAGCAGATAACAATGCGCCAATCATAAGAGGTGTGCTAACGCCTAGAGCGAGCGATATTGGAAAGACAATGGGCATAGCAAGGACATACAAACCCCAGCTTGACGACGTCGCAAAAGTTAAGAAAGCCATGACGGCAAAGATGACGGCAGGGAAAATAATAATCGTCATATAAGGCGTGATAGCCTCAATCACATATGAGGTCATACCAAGCTCATCATTGATGGCTTTTAAGAAAAAACCACCAATGACGGTTGAGAGCGGATAAAGCATGACTTTAAAGCCTTTAAAAATGGCTTCAACTTGGGTCTCAAAACTTAAAATGCCTTGCATCCAATAGACAACGACGGTCACAAAACAGGTCAATAATGCACCGCGTAATAGATCGACTTCGAAGTAGACCGTAGAGACAATCAGTAAGATCATTGGGAAAGCAAAGTTTGCGATATTGGCTTTGAACGATAGCTTACGTTTGGCTTGGACGTTTGAGATCAGTTGCTCTTCGACAAAGGCTTCCGGAACAGGATTACCGGCTTTGGCACGTGCCTCGGCTTTTTTCATCGGACCCCAGTCACCCAAAATGCCATACGCCACCAAGAATACAATCAAAAGTGCAAACCAAGCATATGCCATATAAGGAATCGCGCTGATATAAAGCCCGATACCTTCACCATCGCCAGCCACGCCGTTTTCTTCTAAAAGACCTGCAAAGTAGACTGCCCAAGTAGAAATAGGCACGATAATACACATCGGTGCGGCGGTTGAATCGACGATATAAGCAAGCTTCTCACGAGAAACGTTGTAGACGTCAGTGAGTTTTTTGACGGAGGTAGATACTGCTAAGCAATTCAAATAGTCATCGATAAAAACCACGACGCCCAAAGCAAAGGTAGCCAATAATGACTGACGGCGCGACTTAATAATTTTTTGTAGCCATTCACTAAAGCCATCTAGACACCCACTAATCTCCAGCAGTTGAATAAGACCACCCATCAGACCACAGACGAGAACAATCCAAATAATGGTCTCATTACCCAGCACCATCGACATGTTGTCTGCAAAGGGGGAAACCAAGTCAAAGGGGTTAAGCATCACAAGGCCAGCGACACAGCCTGCGATCATGGATTCAAATGGTCGCCTAGAGACAATAGCAGTGACTAATACCAATAGTGTTGGTAGTAAAGATAAGGCACCCCAAGATTGGTCTGGGGCACGGCTGGTAGATAGCCAAGCAAAAGCCAGATAGATAACGACGGCTACTATGACGGTGAGAAATACTCGCTTATTATGATACTGTCCTTCGACAGCATCATTGAGCTTCATGTTCATATTTACGCTCCCTGTAAAACCTCATTGTTTTTTTAAACAAGCTCTATTCTATGGTTGACGCGCGATAGACAGTAGGGAATCAACTTTCTATCGCGCCCCATCACAGCAATCCGTTGCTATGATAGATCACTGTAACGACAGCTTTAAAAATAAAAACACTTTGTTCAATGTTTATCATTCAAGGCTTTCATGCGTTTACATGCCAGTGGTATCTTTTAGCGCATACCACCATGAGCCCATGACCGAGTAAGGGACTCGCAGCGCTCGACCACCTGGGAACGGAATCCAAGGAATTTGTGCAAAAGCATCAAACTCTTTGGTTTTACCATTGATGGCATCGGCTAATATTTGTCCAAATAGATGCGAGCCTGTCACGCCATGACCACTATAACCATGGGCGAAATATACTCGCTCATGTAGTTTGCCCATTTGTGGTACGCGGGAAAAAGACAACGCAAAGTTCCCACTCCACGCATAGTCGATTTTGACATCACGTAACTCTGGGAAAATCTTAGTCATGTTTGGTCTGATTTTAGCTGTGATGTCGGCGGGGTCTTGACCACCGTAGACTGTACCACCGCCAAATAACATGCGCTTATCTGCTGAGAGGCGATAGTAATCAAGAATATAGCGAACATCTTCGACACAAACATCGGTTGGGAGGAGCTGATCAGCTAAATCACCCAAAGGTTCGGTGGCGATAATCTGAGTCGATACGGGCATGACACGGTCAGTCAGTTTAGGGATAACTTTATTGAGATAGGCATTGCCGCATAGCACCGCTTGCTTACAAGTGACGGTGCCAAACTCGGTGATGACTTTGATAGCATCGTCCGCATACTCAATATCCACCACCAAGGTGTTCTCATAAATCGTGCCGCCATTTTGTTCGATAGCTGCCGCTTCACCCAATGCAAGGTTTAGTGGATGAAAGTGTCCACCGGAGTGATCGATGACGCCGCCTACATAAGCATCTGATTTTATATGCTCTTGAATGCCATTTTTGTCTAGCATTTCTCGGTCATGCATACCATGGCTTTCCCACAGAGCATGCGTCTCTTGTAAGTCTTTTAGCTGACCGTTATTCAATGCTGCAAAGATATTCTTTTCTTTCAGGTCGCAGCTGATATCGTAATCGCTGATGAAACGACGAATGATTTTGCCACCGCGAGTCACGAGCTGACCGACGAAGTTTGCATTTTCTTGACCATAAGATTTTTTGATCTTTTGCAGGCTAGCATTTAGACCGTTGACAATTTGACCACCATTGCGACCTGATGCGCCCCAACCAATTTGCGCGCCTTCAAGGACGACGACTTCGTGGTCGGTTTCAATGAGATGCAGGGCAGTGGATAGGCCACTGTAGCCGCCACCCACCACACATATTTCTACTTGAATGTCATTTTTTAGCGTCGGTCTATCAGGCTTTGGATTACGACTGGCCGCATAATAGCTATCAGGATATTGCCCTTTGTCTGAATAATGCGGGATGTTGCGTGTGTTATTAGAAGGTGGGTTTTGGTTCGTTGCCATTTTGCTATTTGGGTTGCTACTTGGGTTGCTATTCGAGCTGCTATTTGACATATCAAACATCCTGTAAATAGGTGAGGTATTCAAGGTTGGTCACTTGCTGAGCAAAGCGTTTGGCTTCTTGCTTTTTGACCGCGATCAACAGCTCAATCATCTCGCTTGGGAACAGCGAATCAATGATATCACTGCTTTCAAACTGACGGATGGCCGAGAGCCAGTCTAGTGGCAAGGTCTTAAGTTCTGCTGCATCGTAAGTAATGCTATTAATGGGCTCAGGCGCTTCTAGCTTGTTTTCGATGCCATACAACATGCCTGCCAGTACCGCGCTACAGACCAAATAAGGATTGGCATCGGCTCCGGATACGCGGTGCTCGATACGGCGCGCTTTTGAGTCACCGCCAGGGATACGCACGGCTGCGGTACGGTTTTCATAACCCCACGACACATTGTTTGGCGCTAGCGTACCGGGTGTAAAGCGGCGATAAGAATTCACATGTGGGGCAAATAATAGAGTGCAATCTGACATGGTCTTTAGCAGACCAGCGACCGCGTGACGCAACATATCTGAGCCTTCCTCTGATCCATCATCGAAGACATTATTGCCGTCTTGGTCTAATAAGCTGCAATGCACATGAAAGCCATTACCAGACTGTAGACCAAAAGGTTTTGCCATAAAGGTAGCGGTGAGCTTGTGACGAGCTGCCACGGCTTTGACCACTTGTTTAAATAAAATCGCATCGTCAGCGGCTTTTAATGGGTCGTCCACATGTAATAAATTGATTTCAAATTGACCACAACCATTTTCGGCCAGTGCTGCATCAGCAGGAATATCGAGTTTATTACATTGCTCATAGACTTCATCTAAGAATTCATCAAATTGCAGTAAGTCATTGATACTTAAAATAGAGGTTTTATTCAGTCTTAATCCACTTTTGGGGCGAATGGGGGGCTTAGGTGTCTCTCCCTCGGTATAGTCAACCAAATAAAATTCTAGCTCGGTTGCCATCACTGGCGTCAGTCCCAATGCTTTGAATTTTTTGCTGATATAGTCCAAAACATGGCGGGCATCACCGTAATAAGGCTCATTGTCTTCGGTATATAACCAAATGGGTAGCAGCGATGAGGGTGCACTGGTATTGAGAAGGGGATAGGCAGCACGGCCAGTTGGACGGGCAATGGCATCGATATCGCCATTACATTGGGAAGACTCGATAACATCCGCGCCCCATATATCGACACCCAAGATTGACAGAGGTAATCGGATTGCCCCGTTTTCTGCTTTTTCCATTTGATCAAAAGGGATGCGCTTACCACGAAGCAAGCCATTGATATCACCTGCTGCAACATAGACGTATTCTGTGTTGTGTGCAGATTTGACCATTCCATTGGTTGTCATCATGTCTATTCTTCCTATGAATTTTTAGAATTGCTGGGTTTGTTGCTGCTACATCTTTGCTATTAGGTCTGAATGCACTGTTAGTGACATTTATAACGAATACTTAATAAATAAGCGTTTGATAAATGGTCAACTGAATATGATGCGTTTTCACCAAAGCCGACATTTTTTATCAATGGTATTAGCCACTTAGAGATAATTTTTTTAATAGTATTATTAAAACTAAAAGTTAATCTCTGTTTAGCAATATCGGTAATGACTTCCAATATATGGATGAAAACTATAGTTGTCAATTTTTATTTAAAATTATCTTAAAATAACCCAAAAAGGCATTTTTAGTACTAATATCGATATTAATGAAGTTTATAGTTTACATTTTGTGAGTCATTATGTTAAATTTTAGCTAAATAAGGGATATAAATAATATGGATGGATTAAGTCTATTCATTATAACTAAGGAAGATAATATGAAAAATTCCAGACCTATTATTGCTATTGTGTCCTGTCATAAGATGGTTGATGGACAGCCAGCACAGGCGGTATATCAAAAATACATCGATGCAGTAAACTTCTACGGTGGCAATCCCATACTGCTGCCGAACACAGCTGCCGATAGCGAAAACTTTGATGCGTTGCTCGCAATGGTAGACGGGATTTTATTGACGGGCAGTTACAGCAATGTCGCGCCAACTCGTTATGGCGCGACGCACGTCGAGGCAAAACAAGACTTAGGCCGTGATGAGCTGAGTTTCAAATTGTTGGCTTATGCAGATGAAAGAAACATGCCTCTGTTGGCAGTTTGCCGAGGTTTACAAGAGATGAACGTTCATTTTAATGGCACGCTGCATCCTGACTGGCGTGAAGTCGATGGGTTTTATGAGCCGCATTTAGAGGACAATACTCAGCCACTTGAAGTGCAGTATCAGCCAGTTCATTACGTGATTATTCAACCAAATGGCAGGCTTGCCGCCTTTGGTGAAAAATGGCACGTTAACTCGCTACATAAACAAGCAATCAATAAAGTAGGCGCGCGTTTATTGGTTGAGGCGTCGGCGCCTGATGGCTTGGTTGAAGCGATCAGCTTATTGCAACATCCATTTATGATTGGTGTACAATGGCATCCTGAGTTAAATTATGTGCAAGATAACTTGTCCAAATTTCTATTCACGGAATTTATTCACCATGCCAGAGAACCACAAACTGAATAGCACGACTAAAAGTAAGGCAGAAACTGCCGTCACTGATATTGATAGTATTGAGAGCGATGTTAATAGTATCGATGACAAAGATATAGTTGATATCGAAATAGATGATATCGATAGCGATGATGAACTGATGGATTCTGACAAGGCGTCATCTTCTGAAGCAGATGAGTCGTTGAAGGAAGACATTGGCAAAAAGATTAACCAGCTGCGTCTAGCGAAAGGTTACTCGCAACGTAAATTGGCCAAAATGTCTGGATTGACGAACACGTCTATTAGCTCTATTGAACGCAATAAGGTCAGTCCAGCGGTCAATACTCTAAAGGCTATCTTGACAGTACTAGGTTCTGATCTGACCACGTTTTTTAGCGACGAGTGGAAGGAGCCTAGGGCTAGAGTCATTGTGACGCCAAAGGATTTATTAGAGCTCAATGAACCCAATAGCAGAGTGTCGTTAAAACAAGTATATAACTGCAGTACAACAAGAAACCTAGGATTTTTGATTGAAACCTATCAACCCAATAGCTCAACCGAAGAAAAAATTGCTCACGAAGGGGAAGAGATTGGTACGGTGATCGAAGGTAAGATTATTATCCGTATCGAAGAAAGCACTTATTTGTTAAATCAGGGCGACAGCTACGTGATTGATACCACTCAGCCGCATACCTTTATTAATCCCACCGATAGCGTGACCCGCATTGTCAGCGCACATACACCAACGACGTATTAAACCTATTTTATATACTTTATTGGTTTTGATAAGGCTGCTTCTATTTTTGAAGTGGCCTTTTTTTAATTAAAATGTACTGTCAAAAAGTGCATGTCCACTTTTACACGTATTGAATGATACATGGCGTCTATGGCTCTTGATGGTCTTCGGCTATCTCTGCTGTGTCCACTATTTTAGACGTTTCTTTGCTCAGTTTGACTGTTGCATTTTTATTGACGGGTTCGACGTTTTTGACGGCGACACTAAGAATAGGCTTAGCAGGTTTTTTGAGACTTTTTTGGATTCGTCGTACTGCGATAGCATCAGCTTTCGCTTGTTCTTCTGCAAGTGCATCATCATACAGACCTTGATATACCGCCAGCGTTTCTTCGATCATCTCGCGCATGGTAAATTTGTTGGTCATCTCTGGACGCGTTACACTTTCTAGCTGGTTCCTAACGGCTTTGCATAGGGCATTGGCATTGTATTTTTTTACCAAGCCTTGCGGGTAGAGTGGCTGTAGAATTTCACTAAATGCTGCCTGATCCCAGCCAATAACGGGCGTGCCTAAGTGGATGGCTTGTAGGGCATTAATACCAATAGATTCAGGCTCATTTGCAAGCGCCATGACGATGTTGGCCGCCGATAGCCATTCCCGCATATCATTACGCTTACTACCCACATAAGTAATGCGCTCAGCCAGCTCCAATGTATTGCTACGTTGGCGAAAATCTTCATGCGCGACATCACCATCTCTAAAATCATCGTCCATAATGATGGCATGAATATTAGGAAATTGCTCCTGCAGATTGCCCAATATATCGATGAGCCATTCTTGACCGTACTCGTTACCAATCACTGTCGGAAACACCAGCCACTTTTTATGCTCAAGCTCAGGATATTCAGCGAAAGTGTGCCGTAGCCAATAGACAGATGGATTGTGCCGATAAGGATAGCGACGGGTGTCGATACCGCGGTAGATGCGCTTAATGATCGTAGGATCGACATCTTCGCGGCGCAGTCCCTTCTTTAGATAGTTGGTGACACTATCAGACACCGTAATAATCGTGTCGACATCGAGCAACGCTTGTGAGTATTTATTAATAGGGTAAAAACCATACATGGTCGATACCAACTTTGGTAAACGCCTGACTCGTGCGCGGCGCAGTGCCAAATGTAATATCCATGCGGGTGTACGCGAATGTACATGAATCACATCAGGCTCGTACTTTTCAATCAGATGTCTAAGCGATGAGACTTGCAGCAACGACAGCCAAGATTTTTTATTCATGTGTAGCTGATGGTATATATTGCCATCACGTTTGAGACGCCTAACCAAATCATTGTCTTCATCAGCGCTTGAGACAATGATAGACGTGTGCTCATTTTTGACCAATGCACGCCCAAGATGAAAAATGCCGCGCTCGGATTCATCATGCTTCAAAGACGACAGTAAGCGCATAACTTTCATAATAGCGTGGGTCACCGGTTAGTAATATCAATTTGCTATTGTCAGTTAAAAGCGCTAAAAACTCAACCATCAAGATAAAAAGATGATGACAGACAGCTGGTTTTTAAAATATATAAGTATAAATGTTGGGATTAAAAGCCTATAAGAGCCGTTAGCGTCGTTTGTGCAGGTGCTCAGCATTGGGCAGTACTTGCTTTTCACTCAAGTATTTCCAATAGCGCTGCGGTAGATACTGTTTATGCAACTTAGGATTTTTGCGCTCTTTGATATTGACGTTGGTAAAGTAACCTTGCCAAAATTTTTGATAGCGCTGCTCGTCAGGACTATGGATGCTGGCAGGATTGCGCAGTACCGCGTCATCAAGGTCAGTGATCGTTTGCAGGGCAGCGGGGCGTTTGGGCGTACTATTACTTTTATCATAATAGATGCCATAGTTACGAGTCAGATCGTAAATAGCCCAGTGTTGATCTTGATAACGCTGACGAAAATGCTCTCCGATGAGGGGCAACACATTAAAGTCAGGCTCAACACGGGCAAAATAAATATCATCGGTCGTATGCTCAAAACGCACAAACGCTTCCATGCGATGCTTCTCACGACCGACAGATTTGACCGTTTGTACTAACTCTAAGACACTCAGGTTACCGAGGTCTTCCATAATATGGCGGCTAGGATAGTCAATGGCGTATTTAATCACCTGAAACAATATCGTACCGATATTGTCTTTTTCTGATAAAAATCCCCACAGAATATTTCGCATACCTGAACGCCCCAATAGCTTATGTAGCTTGGTTAATACGCGTTCAGCATGGTCTTCATCTGTAGCAACACTGCTCGCTTCAGAGATCAATGAGGGCACATAAGAATCTTGAGCAATTAACTGTAGGGATTCATCTTCTTGTAACCGATTGGCATAGACATAAAAAACGGCACTGAGCCAACCCTCAAAACTTGGCTCATAAAGCACAATACTTGGCGTTAAGTGACCGACAATATAGTCAGGGCTTTGCATCAGTTGTGACATTTATGTTCCTATTTAAAATAGTGGCAATCAAAACCGTACTTATTAAAACAGCGCCAACTGACCACTGCGTTGATCTTTATACTTAGTTTGCGTTTGTGCCAGTACATATTGACGGAAGTTATCACGGGTTAAATGGGCGAGGTGTTCATTTTTACCGGTGGTGGCAATAAAGTATTTGGCACGGTTGACCGCCGCGCCCATCTTTTTTAAATGATATAGCGTCAACTGATTAAACTTGCGTGCTTTCACTATCTTTTTAGCCGTTTTGGTACCAATACCTGGGATGCGCACAATCATCTCATAAGTCGCGGTTTGAATATTAACCGGAAAATGCTCACGATGGCGGATTGCCCAAGCCAATTTTGGATCGCAATCTAAATCCAAAAATGGCGAGTCTGGTTCGACGATTTCATGCGCGCCAAAACCATAGAAACGCATCAGCCAGTCGGCCTGATAAAGACGATTCTCTCGCACCATCGGTACTGGCGTTCCAATCGCTGGCAAGCGACTGTCAGATAACATCGGCACATAGCCGGAATAGTAAACACGCTTGAGATCATATTGCTTATAAAAATGACTCGATAGCTGAATCACCTGCAAATCGGTTTCATTACTCGCACCAACAATCATTTGACTGGTTTGACCTGCGGGCACAAATTTCGGTGCTTTTTTATGCGTTTTACGGCTCTCGCGGATGGTAATAATTTCTTCTTTGACCGTCTCCATCGGTGCTTTTAATTCATCATGCGACTTCTCTGGAGCGAGTAAAGCTAAGCCCGATTTGGTCGGAATTTCGATATTAACGCTTAAGCGATCGGCATAAAGCCCTGCTTCTAACAACAGCTCTTTTGACGCGCCCGGAATGGTTTTTAGATGGATATAGCCGTTAAAACGCTCACGGGTACGCAATATCTTGGCGACCTCGACCAAGCGCTCCATCGTATAATCGCCGCTTTTAAAGATGCCTGAGCTAAGAAACAACCCTTCGATATAGTTACGGCGATAAAACTGCATGGTTAAATCAACGACCTCTTCGACACTAAAGGCAGCGCGTGGGGTGTCATTGCTTTTACGCGAAGTGCAATAAGCGCAGTCATAAATACAGTGATTGGTTAAGAGGATTTTTAGCAGGCTGACGCAGCGCCCATCTTCGGTGTAGCTGTGACAAATACCCGTTGCTGAGGCATCACCAAGACCACCGCCTTGGTTTTTACGTGTACCAGCGGAGGATGAGCAAGAGACATCATACTTAGCAGCATCCGCTAAGATATTAAGCTTACCTTGCAGTCGTTCGTAATTGATGGTTGCCATAAGCGCTATTTACCAATGCAGTAATGAAAGATTATTTTACCAAATCTAAAGGTAAGTCACTGTAATTATTAGAGAAATATAGATTTAATACGACAACTGTTGTCGTGCTATCCATGAGGTTTTTAATTAGAGGAGCAGGGGTTAGGCAACGTTTGAACCACTTCCTCTGAGAAGTTTTTTTTAACAATCAGACGTCCTTTTTTATCAAACTCAACATCGTACTTGGGATAAATCGCAGATTCACTATTGCCATGAGTTGAAGGTAAAGCTACTTCTTTATCGGAGAAAAAATGACGGGCAACCCATAGGTTCTTGTCATTATCATATTCAACAGTACATCTGCTTTTTGCATCGATATCAAAATACAAATCAAAGTATTGTTCCTCACCGCCACGACCAAATAGCATATTAGCACCGCACGGATTGCCGCAGCCAACATAAACATGATAAGTATCTTTATCGATTTTTTTAAGTGAAGTATGATTCCAACCGTAGCCACCCATTCCATCCATAAGCATCGTTTCTTTTACTTGACCGTCTTCAAAGGTTTCGCTTTTAAGGATATAACCATCATCGCAATATTCATGATCGTCTTTACTCATATATGCAGTACAAATTTTCGACATATAAAAGCTAGTGTCAAATTTTGGTTCGGTAGCTTCAGCCCAAGATTTAGCGCTTACAATACAGCTGCAAATGATACAAGCCAATGAATAGAGAGGAGTAATTTTATACATGCAAATAATTACCAGATATTTGTTTTGATTTAAGGCAGTATAGCAAAAGACTGGTTGTTAAAGAAAAATGTACACGCATAAAAAAGGTCTTGTGGACTAGATGACTAGTTCACAAGACCTCATGAAATTTTAGAATTTATGAAGTTCTATTACTGTATTTACTGAACCTTCGCACGTATAACGACAGTCTGTGCGGCTTTTGGGCTAAGGTTGACCAAGTTCCATTTTAGTCCAGAGTAATTTTCTTGCACAACGACAGTATTGCCCACTTGTTGAATGGTTTGATAGCTGTCGCCACCCGTTGTCGCAAGCGTTGGTAGTGGGCTGTTTAATGACACCAGCTGCACGCCATTTGGTAATGACACCATCGCATTGATGTCATTGACTGGCTGCGCGGTGGTGTTGGTATAAGTAGTGTGGTATTCGATGACGTCACCGGGGGCGATATGATTGGCAGGCACGGCCATTTCACGACCATCTTTATTTTTTAATATCTTCATGACTTTGGTATTTGCATTGACGACATCTGGTGTACTAAACGTTGGTGTCAGCTGTAAAGTGTCTAAAGTAGTCATTGTTATTTGATTACTTAACGGTTGATTGGTGATAACTGTCGTCGCTGGTGCATTAAGAACAGGCAATTGAGTAGCAGTTGCAACAGGTAATACTTGGGTCACGGTACTGATGGGCGTAGTGATAACGTCGACATTGGAGACGGTATTGGTCGCTCGATTGGTCACAGGTACGCTAGTGACGGTTGTGCTGCCCTGAGTAATGACCGTATTGTTCATACCATTACTAACACCTTGGCGAACCACATAGCGTGGTACAGTCGTTACTTGAGTCACCGCATAAGGCATGCCATCCTGCATCGTGATACCGTTCGGTGTCGCAGTGATAGTGGCTGTTTTGCCATCAGAGTATTGCTCAACCACAGTGGTGCTACCGCCAGCAGATGAGCTAATAGCGATTTCAGGTGCGGCATGCGCTGAAGATGCAGCAAGTACTATACCTGCTAATAGTGCCGATACAGTAGGGGTTATTGCTGTTGGTGTACAAGATTTCATGGTCATAATAGACTCCTCAAAAATAACAGTAAGTATAGTCACTTCACTATAAAAGTATGACTGCGTTCACCTCGCTCGAAGCATTAAATATACCTCGACACTCGGCTGCCGTGTACGACTTTTAAATTGAATCAACTACAGACAACAATAAATCACATCTAAATAAAAAACCCCCGTTAAATGACACCATAAAGTATGCCAAATAACGAGGGTATCAGTACTGACGATAGCCAATATTAACTATCAATCCATCATTATTTTCAGAAAAAGTGCAGCAAAAATGTGCCACACTGCAAACTCAAACAATTATGCGCTAAAACAAATAGACTAGAAAAGCGGCATTGTGTAACCAGCATTGTATGAGTCGTATCGTTTTGGCGAGTCGATGGATCTATTCAGTTGGTGATTATTTGAATAATTATTTCAGTGGTTATCTCAGTCGTTATAAAAAGAGCTGCTGTCTAAAAGTGACGGTTAATAAAGGTAGCAATAGACTTTTATCCTTATTTTTAAAATGAGGACACGCGCTAGTCGTAGATAACTTTCATCAATTCGTACTCGACCACACCTTTTGGCGTTTCGATACGCACTTCATCGCCTTCAAACTTACCGATCAGACCACGAGCAATCGGTGAGTTGACCGAAATCTTGCCCGCTTTAAAGTCGGCTTCATCATCACCAACGATTTTGTATTGCTTTTCTTCTTCGGTGTCCATGTTTTCAATGACCACGGTCACACCGAACACCACACGACCTTCTTGCGTTAACGTCGCTGGGTCGATGACTTGAGCACCGCCAAGCTTGGCTTCGATATCACGAATGCGGGCTTCACAAAATCCTTGCTGCTCGCGAGCGGCGTGATATTCAGCATTTTCTTTGAGATCGCCGTGTTCACGTGCTTCAGCAATAGAAGCGGTGATGCGTGGACGGTCGATGCTTTTTAACTGTTTCAATTCGGCTTCTAAAGCCGCGTGTCCTTGCGGAGTCATGGGATAACGTTGCATGTTTTTTCCTTAAACCAATAACACCACACCACCTCCTACTCCTAGTGAATAGTGAGATGGTGTTGGGATCATTGCAATGGGTATAAAATATAAAAGGGTGATGTTGAGCGTGTTTGACAAATACATTATCTGTCAATTATAAGTCATTAATTTCAATACCATACGCACTTAAGCTTACGTAATAAAAAGCATAGTCGCAGTTTAGCCACTATGCTTTTGGGTCTATCATGTTGCTTTTTGGTTCTACCATGTCAAAGGTATCGTCTTTAAGCACTGTTGTCATGTTAAAACGATTAATCAGTCTCGAATAAGCGATTGAGTAAGCCTAACGGTTATGCTTAATCTACTGAAATTATTCAGCCACGTCAATAGTCTTTGCTTGCTCATGCAAATCTTGCAGTTTGTAAACTTCAAATGGCAAGTCAATCGCATAAGATTTACAAACTGCATCTGCCGCACCCAAGGTGGTGACATAGAATACTTTGCCTTGTAGCGCGCTACGGCGAATAGAGAACGAATCCTCTTGTGCCTGCTTACCTTCAGTCGTGTTGATGATAAGGTCGATCTTGCCATTTTTCAAGGCGTCAACGATATGCGGGCGGCCTTCAGTGACTTTGTTAATTTGCTTGCACTCAATACCAGCGTCGCTCAATATCTTTTGCGTACCCGTGGTTGAGACGATGTTAAAACCAAAGCCTGCGAGCTGACGAGCGATAGGGGCGATTTGCGATTTGTCGCTATCACGCACCGAGATAAAGACGGTTTTGGTTTCGCCTTCAGTCGGCAAGCCTGGCAAACGCTCATTACTACCGATGACCGCTTTGTAGAATGCTTCGCCAAAGGTTTTGCCCACACCCATGACTTCACCGGTTGATTTCATCTCAGGGCTCAAGATTGGATCAACACCAGGGAATTTAGCAAACGGGAATACCGCTTCTTTGACCGCAAAGAATGCCGGAACAATCTCAGTGGTAAATCCTTGGTCTTTTAATGAGGTGCCAGCCATACAGCGAGCAGCAATCTGTGCTAACGACGTACCGATACATTTAGAGACAAACGGTACGGTACGGGCAGCACGTGGGTTTACTTCTAAGATATAAACCGTTTCACCTTTTACCGCAAACTGTACGTTCATCAGACCGATGACACCAAGCTCTTTTGCCATGGCAACCGTTTGCGCGCGCATGACATCGCATAACTCTTTAGATAACGAGTAAGGCGGCAATGAACAGGCTGAGTCACCAGAGTGAACGCCCGCTTGTTCGATATGCTGCATGATACCGCCAATCACCACATCGGTGCCGTCGCTCACACAGTCAACATCGACTTCGATAGCATCATCCAAAAAGCGATCGAGCAATACAGGGGCTTCGTTTGATGCTTGTACCGCAGTACGCAAGTAATGTCTGAGCTCATCTTCGTTATAGACGATTTCCATCGCGCGACCACCTAGGACATACGATGGGCGTACAACCAATGGATAGCCAACGTCTTTTGCCTTGACCAAACCATCTTCTAAGCTCGTCGCCAAGGCATTGGTTGGTTGAATAAGATTCAGTTGCTGAATCATATGTTGGAAGCGTTCGCGATCTTCTGCGCGGTCAATCGCATCAGGGCTCGTACCAATAATTTTGACGCCAGCAGCTTCAAGAGCACGAGCAAGTTTCAAAGGTGTTTGACCACCAAACTGTACGATCACGCCATCAGGGTTTTCGATACGGACGATTTCTAGCACGTCCTCTAATGTGATTGGCTCAAAGTAGAGACGGTCAGAGGTGTCATAATCGGTTGAAACCGTTTCAGGGTTACAGTTGACCATGATGGTCTCGTAGCCGTCTTCGCGCATGGCAAGGGCTGCGTGTACACAGCAATAGTCAAACTCGATGCCTTGACCGATACGGTTAGGACCGCCACCGATGACCATAATTTTCTTGTTATTGGTTGGATTGGCTTCACATTCACTATCGTACGTTGAGTACATATAAGCGGTGCTGGTGGCAAACTCTGCCGCGCAGGTATCGACGCGCTTATAGACTGGATAGACGTTTAAATCCCAACGCTTTTTGCGTAGCTGCTTTTGTGAGATACCAAGCAATTTAGCCAGACGCAAATCTGACAAGCCTTTACGTTTAAAGCTGCGTAGGTTTTTCTCATTTAAGCCACCAAAGCCTAACGCTTTAACTTGCGCTTCGGTTTTCACGATGTCTTCGATTTGTACCAAGAACCATGGGTCGATTTTGGTTAAGTTAAAGACCTCATCGACGCTCATACCGATACGGAAAGCATCCGCAATGTAATAAATGCGTTCAGGCGTTGGAATGGTTAAGCGATTATGAATCTCGCTACGAGCTTTGTCAGTACTAAGGCTACCGTCTTTGATAGCGGCAAAGTCAATTTGCTCATCAAAACCATCATTGCCAGTTTCCATACCGCGTAACGCTTTTTGCATCGATTCTTGGAAGTTACGACCAATCGCCATGACTTCACCAACCGACTTCATCTGCGTTGATAAAACACTATCGGCTTGCGGGAACTTCTCAAAGTTAAAACGTGGGATTTTGGTGACGACATAATCAAGCGCAGGCTCAAAGCTGGCTGGCGTTTTGCCACCAGTAATGTCGTTTTGCAATTCATCTAGCGTATAACCAACGGCTAATTTGGCCGCGATTTTTGCAATCGGGAAGCCAGTGGCTTTTGAGGCTAGGGCAGACGAGCGTGATACACGTGGGTTCATCTCGATGACGACCATGCGGCCCGTATCAGGGTTGATACCGAACTGTACGTTTGAGCCGCCTGTCTCAACACCGATCTCACGTAGCACTGCCAAAGAAGCATTACGCATGATTTGGTATTCTTTGTCTGTCAAGGTTTGTGCTGGTGCAACTGTGATAGAGTCGCCTGTGTGCACACCCATTGGATCAAAGTTCTCAATCGCACAGATGATGATGCAGTTGTCGTTTTTGTCACGAACCACTTCCATCTCGTATTCTTTCCAACCGATTAGTGACTCATCGATAAGTAGCTGATGGTTTGGTGATAAGTCAAAACCGCGCTCGCAAATCTCGATGAACTCATCGCGGTTATAAGCGATACCACCACCTGAGCCACCCATGGTGAATGATGGACGAATGATACACGGATAGCCCATTTTTTCTTGAGTCGCAAAGGCTTCTTCCATGGTTTCGGCAGTTTCAGCGCGTGGACACTCAAGGCCGATACGTTTCATGGCTTTATCAAATAAGTTGCGATCTTCTGCCATCTCGATCGAGTCTTTGGTCGCGCCAATCAACTCGCAGTTGTACTTGGTCAATACGCCATGCTTGTCCAACTCTAGTGCACAGTTTAGAGCGGTCTGTCCGCCCATGGTTGGCAAAATAGCATCAGGACGTTCTTTGGCGATGATTTGCTCAACCGTTTGCCACGTGATCGGCTCGATATAGGTGGCATCCGCCATGGTAGGGTCAGTCATGATGGTCGCAGGGTTTGAGTTGACCAAGATGACGCGGTAACCTTCTTCTTTTAGTGCTTTACACGCCTGCGCGCCTGAGTAGTCAAACTCACATGCTTGGCCGATGACGATAGGGCCTGCGCCAATGATAAGAATGCTTTTTATGTCGGTACGTTTTGGCATAATTAGGGCTACCTTCGTTTAAGTGATGTTTTAATGGAGGTGTACATAATGGTTTTATATGCTGCCGCTTGAACCACTATTAATGATCCAAGCCTTCAGGCAGCTTGCTTATCTTTTTTTCAGTAATGGCTTAAGCTTTAGCAGTTGCCATCATATCTGCAAATTTATCAAACAATGGCGCGCAGTCATGCGGACCAGGGCTGGCTTCTGGGTGACCTTGGAAACTAAAGACTGGCTTGTTGGTCAGCTCAATCCCTTGGTTGGTACCATCGAATAATGAGCGATGGGTAGATTTAACGTTGTCTGGTAGCGTGTCTTCATCAACCGCAAAACCATGGTTTTGACTGGTAATCATAACCGTGCCAGTTGCCAAGTCTTGTACTGGATGGTTAGCGCCATGATGACCTGTTTTCATCTTGATGGTGTTTGCACCGCTGGCAAGTCCAACCAGCTGATGACCTAAGCAGATGCCAAACGTTGGAATGTTAGTTTGTTCAATAATATGACGCACCGCATCGATGGCATAATCACAAGCAGCAGGGTCACCAGGACCGTTTGATAAGAAGATACCGTCTGGATTCATTGCTAGCACGTCTGCGATAGGCGTTTGTGCTGGTACGACCGTTACATGGCAGCCGCGATCAACCAGCATACGTAGGATATTGGTTTTGGTGCCAAAGTCATAAGCGACCACATTGAATTTGTGCTCAACGTGCGTGTTTAATTGCTTAAAGAAACCACCTGTACCACTATCATGGCTGCCAACAGCATCACGGTTAAGTAGGGTATCTGATAAGTCCCATGAACCCGCTGTCCATTCGAAGTTCTCTTTAGTGCAGCATTCTTTTGCCAAGTCCATGCCTTCGATACCAGCAAACGCTTGCGCCAGTTTAATGGCTTGCTGCTCGTCATCTGTGCTGATAGTCTCGCCGTTAGAGGCGGTCATGATACAGCCGTTTTGAGCGCCTTTATCACGTAGTAGGCGAGTCAATTGACGCGTATCAATTTCAGCGATAGCGACGGTATTATGACTCTGCAAATAGTCGCTTAATGACTCTGAGTTACGAAAATTTGAAGTAACCATGGTGGCATCACGGATAATAAGACCATCTGCCCAAACTTTGTGACCATTGCCAGACTCTGTGTCCTCGCTATTAGTACCAGTATTGCCAATGTGCGGATAGGTGAGGGTGACTAGCTGACGCGCATAACTTGGGTCAGTTAGGATTTCTTGATACCCTGTCATGGCTGTATTAAAAACCACCTCACCGACACGATGACCGAGACTGCCGATACTGATACCACGAAAAATCGTACCGTCTGCTAATGCCAAAATTGCTTGTATTTCTGCCGATGAATTCAAGGGTTGCCTCCGCTATTATTGGTGAGTGCCATCATGTTTTGCTGGTCGAAATATTG
Organism: Psychrobacter sp. Pi2-51; assembly: GCF_904846665.1. Taxonomy (NCBI): domain Bacteria; kingdom Pseudomonadati; phylum Pseudomonadota; class Gammaproteobacteria; order Moraxellales; family Moraxellaceae; genus Psychrobacter; species Psychrobacter sp. Pi2-51. The sequence goes on along the minus strand of NZ_CAJHBP010000025.1, from coordinate 8,443 downwards.
CTCCGTATCCCTTTATTTACGGTATCTGACTATTGCCATATAAAGGTAATAAAAGGGCGATATACAAAATTTTTCCACAAAAAAGCGAGAAGACATTATTGATGAAAACTACAAAACCCACTAGATAGTGAATAGGTAACTTGCATCATGTCCGCTCGCTTAGGCACAGATTTTGCGTATTATATACAAAATAGGGTGCTATGGCTAGCCGATTCCTTGGATTAATAGTCATTATATAGGCAATAACAATAAATCAGAAAATAGCCTAAGTAGCCATAAATTATTTCTTCTTTTATCAAATTCGAAATCAAGCGTCCATTAATAGCGCTGGATTTTAGCAGTGGGCTTTGCCACAATGGACAGCGCAGCGATAAACCCAATTTTTATAACTATAATGAAGATGACAAGGAATCGTTATGATTTATCAATATTTAGACAAAACCCCTAAGTTTGCAGTGCCATTCAACGGTTGGGTGGCAGACTCAGCACAAGTGATCGGTGATGTATATTTAGGGCATAAAGCCAGTGTGTGGTTTGGTGCGGTGATACGCGGCGACGTTGGTCACATTCATATTGGTGATTATAGCAATGTGCAAGAAAACAGCGTTATTCATACTGATTTAGGTATCGCAGCCAACATTGGTGATTATGTCACTGTTGGTCACCTAGCCATGCTACATGGTTGCGAGATCGGTGATAACAGTTTGATTGGCATTGGTGCTGTGATACTTAATAATGCCAAAATTGGCAAAAACTGTCTCATTGGGGCCAAAGCTTTGATTACTGAAGGTCAGATTATTCCAGACAATTCACTGGTGATGGGCGCGCCTGCAAAAGTCGTCAAGACGCTGACCGATGAACAAGCCGCCATGCTAAAAATGTCAGCACACCACTATGCTCAACTCTGTGAGACTTATAAGGAAGGTCTGACTGAAATAGCGATGCCGGATTAACGGGATAAGATGGTTCTGGTTCGATTTGAGCCGTGATTTAATTGACGGTCTTATTAGGGCGTGTCCTAAACTACTTATATTTTTTCTTCAGTTCTTGGTATTTTTTTAGCAAACAACGATAAGGTCTCACCATGCAGGAAAATCCAGCACAAAACCAACCAAAGCCACAAAAACAACTGGCACTATTTGATTTAGATCACACACTACTCGATGTCGACAGCGACTATCTATGGGGTGAGTATATCGTCAATAATGGGCTGGTAGATGAGGCGCAATATCGCACGGCTAACCAAGCATTTTACGAACAGTATATCGAAGGTACGCTAGATGCCACAGAATACAATGAATTTGTCGCGCAATTTTTGACCACATTGCCATTGGCACGGTTGCATGAGCTGCGTGAAGACTATATCAAAAGCGAAATCGAGCCGCATATTCGCCCAAAAGCGATGGAAGTACTGTGTCAGCACGTTGAGCAAGGGCACAATGTGGTCATTATCTCTGCGACCAATGATTTTGTGGTCTCTGCCATTGCCAAACGTTTCGGTATTGAAGCTGCCAATGTGTTATCAACACCGCTCGAGATAAAAGACAATCGCTATACAGGTAAGTTAGCGGACAAGCCCAATTTTAAAGAAGGTAAGATATATCATCTAGACAAATGGGTGAATAAGCAGCAGTTAGCTGGAGTTACCTTTGATAAAACCTATGCCTACTCAGACTCCAAAAACGACATTCCGTTGCTCGAATGGGCAGATGTGGCGATTTGTGTGTCACCTGATGATGCCCTGCATGCACATGCGTTAGCGCATCGCTGGGCAGTGGAAGACTGGTCAATTTAGGCAACCTAAAGCGCGTTAACGTAGAGGCAATGAGAATTAACGAACCATTTAGCATCAATCTCATTTAAAATAGCGGCAGATTCGTTAGACACTTATTTAAAAAACAGGAATATTTATGGAAATCAATCCGTATCAAGAACAAATTAAAGATTTATCAGAGCGTGGGCAGGATTTGCGGAGGTATCTTTGACTTCGATGGTAAGCAAGAACGCTTAGAAGAGGTCAATTTAGAATTAGAAAACCCCGATATTTGGAACGATCCAGAGCGTGCGACCAAAATTAATAAAGAAAAAAGTCATCTTGATGGAGTCATCGATGTCGTCGTTTCGCTTGAGACCACATTAGAAGATGCATCCGCTATGCTAGAGCTGGCGGTAGAAGCAGAAGATGAGTCGTTGCTTGCTGACGTGCAAAGCGAGCTGGATAATGCTGAAAAACGCGTTGCTGATTTAGAGTTCCGCCGGATGTTCAGCGGTGAGATGGATCCGAATAACTGCTACCTAGATATCCAGTCAGGCAGTGGCGGTACCGAAGCGCAAGATTGGGCAGAGATGCTGCTGCGTATGTATACGCGCTGGGCGGAAGCGCATGGCTTCAAGGTTGACGTTATAGAAGTATCATCAGGTAGCGTCGCTGGTATTAAGTCAGCAACGATTGAGATTAAAGGTGACTATGCCTTTGGTTGGTTACGTACCGAAATTGGCGTCCATCGCTTGGTACGTAAGTCACCATTTGATAGTAACAATGGTCGTCATACTTCATTTGCTGCCGTTTTTGTCTCACCTGAAATTGATGATAATATCGAAATTGACATCAATCCAGCGGATTTGCGTATCGATACTTATCGTTCATCGGGCGCAGGTGGTCAGCATGTGAACACGACAGATTCTGCGGTGCGTATTACCCACGAGCCAAGTGGCGTGGTAGTGACTTGTCAGAACGAGCGTAGTCAACATGGTAACAAAGCCACCGCGATGAAAATGCTACGTGCTAAGCTCTATGAGCTAGAGATGCAAAAGCGTATGGAATCCCAGCAAGCGGTCGAAGATGGCAAGTCCGACGTCGGTTGGGGCAGTCAAATCCGCTCTTATGTGCTCGATGACTCGCGTATTAAAGATTTGCGTACTGGCGTCGAAACCTTTAACACCGGTGCGGTACTAGACGGCGACCTTGATCAGTTTATTGAAGCAAGTCTAAAAGCGGGACTATAAAGAGCGTTTTAAAATATTAATCAAAATTTACTTAAGGAAAAATTATGCCAAGCGTTAATAATTATTTTGATGATAAAGTAACTTCTATTGCTTTTCAGACATCGACTAAGCCTGCGACTGTAGGCGTCATGTCCATTGGTGAGTATGAGTTTGGCACCAGCGAATTTGAGACCATGAGTGTGGTCAGCGGTGCACTAACTGTCAAGCTACCAGAGAGTGACGAGTGGCAAACCTTTAATGCTGGTGAGCAATTTACCGTTGAAGCCGATAAAAAGTTCAATGTTAAAGTAGAAGTCGAAACCGCTTATTTATGTGTGTATGGTAAATAATAGTCTCTAAGTTTTAGTCTTATCAGAACAATCAACGCCAAGTATTTTATGCTTGGCGTTTTTTTGTGAGTATTTTTTGAGAGAGATTTAGTTATCTTTAGCCCATTTAGGTGACTATCGAGTGAATTGAAGACACGTCCTAATCAAGGTTATAAGTTTTTACGGTATTGCACCATATCCGTTTGGGTGGCGATTGCGTCATAGAGTTTACGCGCTGCGATGTTGCCTTCTTGAGTGGTCCAATAGACACGGTTGCAGTCTTTTTTATTGGCAAAGTCATAGACCTGTTCAATCAATGCGCGTCCTACGCCTTGCCCACGTACAGATTCATTAACGTACAAGTCCTCCAAGTAGCAACATTCGGTACTATTCCAAGTATTGGGGTGCAGCACCACATGGGTAATACCTACCAGCGTATCAGCCTGCCATGCTCCAAATCCATAAATATCTACATTGCTATCTAGCAAATTGCGCCATGTTGTATCAGTCGTGCTCATTGGCAAATTGGTTTCATAAAATGTTAGATAGCGTTGCCACAACACTAACCAAAGGTCGTAATCTGCATTAGATAATGGCATGATTTTTATAGAAGGATTTTCCATAGGTTTTTACTCGGTTTTATTGATAGACATATGTTTAATTATAACTCAGTAAATCATAATTGATAAGCATTTTATGGTGCAGTTTTTACACAGCATTACACTTTGTCTGTGTCAAATAAACAGCAAAAATAATCGCAGTTAATTATGCTAAAACAATTACTTTTCAAAGGTGTAGGACTCTATGACTAAGGCAGGCGAGCAGACAATGATAAGAGATGTGCGCCATGATTATGAGTATCTTGCCAGCCGCGCTAACCTGCGTTATGTGAGTGACGATGAGCCAGGTTATGCGCGTAGACGTTGGGGTCGTGGTTTTACTTACCGTGATGCAACGGGCGAAACGGTCAAAGATAAAGCGTTGCGCCAGCGATTTGATGCGTTGGTGATACCGCCAATGTGGTCAGAGGTTTGGATCTGCCAAGATGAAAAAGGCCATCTACAATCGACAGGACGAGATGAAAAATCCCGTAAGCAGTATTTGTATCATCCGTCATGGAATAACATTCGTGATCAAGCCAAATTCGATGCGATGATAGGCTTCGCAGAGGCGCTACCCAATCTACGAGCACAGGTCGAAAAAGACTTAGAGGCAGAATCATTGTCTCGTACCAATGTGCTCGCCGCAGTGGTTAAGCTACTTGAGACCACCTTGATTCGTATCGGTAATAGTCGCTATGCCAAGCAAAATAAAAGCTATGGGCTAAGCACATTACGTAGCAAACACGTGAGCGAAACAGACACTGGACTGGCATTTGATTTTGTCGGAAAAAGCGCAAAGGAGCATCATATTGAGCTGCAAGACGAGCGTTTGATAGATATTGTGCAGGCATGTTCTGAGTTGCCGGGTTATCAGATATTCAAATACTTAGATGACGATGGACATAAGCAAGTCGTCGACAGTGCCGATATCAATGATTATTTGCGAATGCATACTAGCGGTATGGACTGCGAGAGCAAACTATATAGTGCAAAGGATTTTCGCACATGGATGGCAAGTGTGCTCGCAGCAAGCTATCTACATGACGAGCTACAAACGATAGCAGGCGCTAGCATACTTGCCAGTGCGCCAGAAAGCGCTGAGCGTCAAAAGCTGGTCACTGATATGGTAAAAAGCGTGGCAGCAGAGCTGGGTAATACACCGACCGTATGTCGTGCCTCATATATTCATCCCATTGTCATTGAGCGTTTTTTGGCAGGGCAGTTTTTTGAGCCTTACAAACAAGCCCGCCGTGGACGGACGAAAAAATATCAAAGTTGTGAAGAGAAAGCCTTACTAGGATTCTTGAGCGCTGACGTTTAAGTGTACCCTTTTAAATATAGGCGTTTAGGAATTTATGTTTAAGTGCTGATACTCCAGTACTGATGTTTTAATCAATGGCTCAAGAATGGCTGTCATACATGACTATCGTAGTTTTCTCTGCTTATCTATAACTCATTAATAATAATGAGTTATAGATAATTTTTATCTGCATGAAATAAAAATGATACGTTATGTATTGAAATAAATGCAAAAATGCGTTACTAATAGAGCATGATAAATACGAACATATTAAACGGTCTATAGGATGTGGCCGTTTTACAATCATAAACACCATTTTACCCGTTACCTGCTATTGCTAAAGGATTAGCTTATGAACACCGCCTCCCAAACCGCTACGATCGCTGATATAGACGCTTCAGTTACGCCAAAAAATTATACCGATTATTATAATAACTTCGACATGAATACACTGCTGTCAGAAATCTTTGGCGAGCATGTAGATGATCGTTTAAATGCCTATATGGCTTGCTGTGGTCGTCATGTACGTGATGGCCGAGCTGACAATGCCGCGCTAGTACACGAAGATACTGCGGGCAACATAACGCGCATGAGCTTTGGTGAGCTTGATAAAGCGAGCGCTCAAATTGCTAACTTACTACAGTCGTATGGCGTAAAAGCGGGTGATAAGGTAGCGACTATGCTACCGCGTACGCCTGAGCTGCTCACTGTCGTATTGGCAACATGGCGCATCGGGGCTGTATACCAGCCACTATTTACCGCTTTTGGCTATGATTCGATCAAATATCGGATGGACAAGGCCGACACCAAGGTTGTATTTACCAATCTAGATAACCGCAGCAAGTTTGAAGATTTGGCTGAGCAAACCAAAATGGTATTGGTCGGCAGTATAGAGGATGCTCAGACATGGGGTGACGATCATTATAGCCAGTCTATGGAAGCACAGTCGCAAACAATCGAACCCGTGATGCTCGATACCGATGCGCCATTTTTGCAGATGTTTACCTCAGGCACGGTTGGCAAGTCAAAAGGCGTGAGTGTACCATTGGCTGCATTACCTGCCTTTTACTTGTATATGCGTTATGCCATTGACCTACGTGAAGACGATCATTATTGGAACATGGCTGATCCCGGTTGGGCGTATGGTCTATACTACGCAATCACAGGTCCTCTATTACTTGGCGTTACTACGTATTTTAATGAAGCGGGCTTTGATGCTGCCAATACACGTGATTTTATGGTGCGCCATCAGATCAACAATTTGGCCTCTTCACCAACCGCCTTCCGAATGATGAAATCTAGTGGCATTTTCGACAATGTTGATGAAGACGCTCATAAGGATACCAATGCCAAGTTATCTCTACGCTGTGCCAACTCAGCAGGGGAAACGCTCAATACCGAAGTCGTCAGCTGGGTAGAAACCTATCTGACGTGTCAAGTGAAAGACCAATATGGGCAAACAGAGACAGGCATGACGTGCTGCGCTCATCATGCACTGGCGCATGAGTGTCCAGTTGGCTCTATGGGTATGGCACTGCCAGGGCATACGCTCGTCGTATTAGATGATGATATGAATGTACTGCCGGATGGTGAGCAAGGGCAGCTAGCCGTTGTGGTCAGTCAGTCACCCGCGTTTTATTTTCAAGGGTACAGCTGGAATGAGAAGCAAGCCTTTGCAGATGATTATTACTTAACAGGCGATGTGGTTGAGCGTCATAATGACGGTAGCTATTGGTTCTCAGGACGTGATGATGACATCATTATCACCGCAGGTTATCGTGTAGGGCCTACCGATGTCGAAAATACCGTATTAGAGCATGAAGCGGTTGCAGAGTCAGCAGCAGTTGGCGTGCCAGATGAAGTGCGTGGACATACAATCAAGTCTTATGTGGTGTTAAAAGATGGCATCGAAGGCTCTGAAGAAATCGCTCAGCAAATTAAAGATTTGGTACGCAAGCGTCTATCGACTCATGCTTATCCGCGTGAGGTCGAGTTCGTGAGCGAACTACCAAAAACCCCAAGTGGTAAGATTCAACGCTTTTTGCTGCGCAGTCTATCTGCCGGATAAGGACGTTTTGCAATATATAGTATTAGGGCGCGTCATCAATTAGCACATGAATACATTTAGTGGTCTTAAAATGGCTAAATTTAGCCAAACATCGTCAGAAATCTTGTCAATATGTTCATATTTACGGCAATTTCTTCCTTGTTTGGCTGCAATTTTCCTCAGTTTAAGCCTCACAATCTAAATGATGACACGCCCTAGATAGCATTTCGTTAAAATAGAGATTCTTTATGATGAGGCTATTTAACATAAGCTGATTAACAATGAAAATATCAAATAATAAATAGTTAAGGAACATTCATGCAAATTCAAAAAAACAGCTTTTTGGTCACAGGTGGTGCATCAGGATTGGGTGAAGCAGTGGTTCGTGCGTTAGTCGCTCAAGGTGGCAACGTTATTATTGCTGACTTGAATGAATCAGCTGGGCAAGCATTGGTCAACGAGCTGGGAGATAACGCACGTTTTGTACGTTGTGATGTCACCAGTGGTGAGGAGGTGCAAGCGGCTGTTGCCGTTGCAGAAGAAGCGTTCGGCGCTCTCCACGGCTCGATCAATTGCGCAGGTATCGCTGTCGTACAAAAGCTGCTAGATCGTGAAAACAATCCAGCAGATCTTGAGGCTTTTAGCCGCGGGGTTAATATTAATCTGGTCGGTTCATTTAACGTAGCGCGCTTAGTCGCGTCTAGTATTGCCAAGAGAGTGGCTAATGCCAATAACGTAGAAAAGAATATAGATCAAGGTATTATTATTAATACTGCGTCTATTGCGGCCTTTGACGGGCAAATGGGGCAGGCGAGTTATGCATCGTCCAAAGCTGGTGTCGTCGGTATGATGTTGCCACTGGCTCGTGAGCTGGCACGTCACGGCATTCGAGTGATGACTATTGCACCCGGTATTTTTGCCACACCAATGATGGATTCGATTCCCGAAAAGGCGCGTGAGCAATTAGAGTCTGGCGTGCCTTATCCTAAACGTTTGGGTGATCCTAATGAATTTGCCAAACTGGTCACCCATATTATTGACAATGCCTACCTAAATGGTGAAGTCATTCGTCTTGATGGTGCCATTCGTATGGTCTAATGATATTAGGGTCTGTTGAACATTCAAATGTGGTACTGGCAGTGGCTATTTTTTAGACAATACGCAGTGAAATTTTTGACGC
>NZ_CAJHBP010000024.1:0-46644 GCF_904846665.1 Psychrobacter sp. Pi2-51 | reverse complement strand
TGGGTTATTAATGTGTAATCTACACACTAGTTACTTCCAGCTCGTCTTGATGAGGGCGTATTATAGACGCTTTAAATCTCGTGTCAAGAGGTAATTTCTATTTAGTTTGAAGTAAATGTCTCATCACTCATTCTAAACAGCCTTCCCTTTCGACTAGGGCGCATTATACGGGGTTTTAGAGCTGGGTCAAGGGGTTTGATAGACTTATCTTATCTAAATAGAATCAGTTTATATATTTTAGACATTTGAGCTAGCGCACTGAGAGTATTGTATGCACAAAACATTGCTATCAAATGGCTAGTAGGACGATATAAGCCTTATAGGAATTAAGCAAAGCCAATTCAGAACTGGCTTTGCTTAATATTTAGATTAGAGAGGTATTGATTGATTTAGTCGTTTATTTACCAGCCAAAACCTACACCTACCCCTGCAGATGATTCGTCGTCACTAAAGGCACCACTAAAGGTCAATGACGTATTATCAGAAACTACACGCTGATAACCGATAGCTACTGCTTGCTCGCCTCCTTGAAAGCCCATACCTAGACCTATGCGATTGCGCTGATTCATTCCACTCACACTAGTACCCATGTTTTGAATAGCAGCGCTCATCGCTCCGACTTTATCGATACGCTGATCTTGCTCTTTGAAGCGTGAATCCACATCGCCCCTAAATGAGTTTAAGTTCTGATCGATTGTTGCAAAACGCTGATTGGTATAGTCATTAGCAGTATCTAAAGTTTGACTATCGCCCGCTTGGCTCTGTGCCAGATTGACTGCGTCATGGGAGTCAACACCAGCGGCAATATTGGTAATTCGGCGCTGGTTAGCCGCGCTACCCACCGATACGGTGTTATCAGCACTGGTCTGTGATCCTGCGCCTAACGCGACAGAGTTATCATTAGTCACACTGCTATTAGCACCGATAGCCACTGCATTGGCTGCTTGGACGTTCACCGACTCACCGATAGCAACGGAGTTTGAGGCATTAGTCTCGTTCGCAAAAGTTGGTGAACTATTGGTATCAACTGTTACCGCTGTAGCACCCACTGTTGCGTTGCTACCTAGTACTACTGAGTTACTGGTAGTATCACCAATGATGTTGTCGTTACCAACTGCATAATTGGCGTTACCACCAACAATATTAGGATCTCCAAATGCACCTGAGCGATCACCTGAAATGATGTTGCCATTACCCACGCTGGTAGATTGATCGCCAGTCACTGTATTATTAGTGCCTATGGCGATGCTGTCCTTACCTTTAGATTGAGCGTTAACTCCGATTGCTATCGCACCGTCAGCAGTAGCGCCATTACCGTTATAATTACCTGCATCTTCACTGTCACTAGAGCCATTAACGCTAAAGAATCGAGCTTGGCTGTCTTCGATTTTACTTTCTAATTCAATTTTAGCTTCTTCGCTAATACCTGAATCACCTTTGTCTCCTTTAGCGCCGTCGATACCATCCTGACCTGTAAGTCCTTGAGCACCATCAACACCGTCTTTACCGTTAGTGCCATCAGCACCATCTTGACCACTAATGCCGTCTACGCCATTAGTACCATTCTGACCGTTGATCCCATCAACACCATTAGTGCCGTTTAAACCATCTGTTCCGTTTTGACCTGCTGGACCTTGTGCACCATCTTGACCATTAATGCCGTCTACGCCATTAGTACCATTCTGACCGTCAATACCGTTTGTTCCATTGATGCCGTCAGACCCTGCTAGACCTTGAGGGCCAGTTTCACCTTTATCGCCTTTGTCCCCTTTAGGTCCAGGGGTTAATGCGATGTTGGTTATTTGTCCTTGCAAATCTGTCAACCTGCCATCCACTGCGGTAAATGCTGAACCGACATCACTGTAGTCAGTCTTATTGATACGATAAGTTGGTGCTTGAAAAGCGCCATTAGCACCAAAAGACGCACCACCTCCCAACGCTGTGCTGTAGTTGGTCTCTGTACGCTTGAGCTGAGCCACATTGACCGCATCGGTATCTGTCGTCCCTGCGGCGACGCCTGTGATTTGACGAGTCTGCCAATTAGCAGGATCAGCATTGCTAGTATCACCGACACTCACTGCGGCTAAGGTCGATTGCCATACTGGCGTGGTTCTGGTGTCTGCACCAAAGCCTTGTACGCCTGCGTCGACTGTGGTAATGCTTTGTGACCCTAAGGCGATACTGTTACGAATGTTGGCAGTCGATCCTGTACCCATCGCGATGCTATCGCGAGCGCTGGCGATTGATGAGTTACCAATCGCTGTGGCACGGATATCGCTCGCGGTGGCGCCTATGCCGAGAGCTTCATAGTCTGCTGCTGCGAACTCAAAGATCTGACCACCAGTACCATCGTCTTTAAAGCGTCGACCACTAAAGTCTGTTTGTATAGGGGTGGTCGCAGCAGTAAACTCAGCTTGTACTACTGCACCTACTACTGGCACCTGTGTAAAAAGGCTACCACTACCAACGGCAGTCGCGCCTGATTCTGAAGCTGTGTTACGGCTACCTAACGCTGAGCTATTAAAACCTGAGGCTGTATTACGATTCCCTAGCGCTGAGCTTTCATTACCTGAGGCTTTGTTGCCACGACCAACTGCTGAGCCATCATCACCTGAGGCTACATTATTAAGTCCTACTGCTGAGCTATTATTACCTGAGGCTGTGTTTGAAACACCAACCGCTGAGCTAAGGCTACCTGAAGCGTTATTGATATAGCCTAATGCTGAGCTAAAGTTACCTGAGGCTGTGTTATTACTACCCATTGCTGAGCTGAAACCTCCTGAGGCTTCATTAAAATAACCGACTGCTGAGCTGGAGCTTTTGGAGGCTTTATTAGAGCTTCCAATCGCTGAGCTGGAACTTCCTGATGCTTCATTCGAATAACCTACTGCTGAGCTTGAAAAACCTGAGGCTGTATTATCATTACCAACTGCTGAGCTGAAATCTCCTGATGCTTCATTAAAATAGCCCACTGCTGAGCTGAAATCTCCTGATGCCTGACTATCTACCCCAATCGCTACTGCATTTGTACCTGTCGCGCCGTCATTATTAAAGTTCGAACCTGTACTCGTATCAGTTGAATTGATACTGACGTAACGTGTAGGGTCACCGCTTGACTCTGCGACTTGCTTCAGCTGAGCCACATTGACTGCATCGGTATCTGTCGTACCTGCGGCAACGCCTGTGATTTGGCGTGTCTGCCAGTTGGCAGGATCAGCATCAGAAGTATCACCCACACTCACTGCCGCTAGCGTTGATTGCCATACTGGTGTGGTACTGGTATCCGCACCAAACCCCTGTACGCCTGCATCTACTGTTGTAGTACTCTGACTACCTAAAGCTATGCTGTTACGAATGTTAGCCGTTGACCCTGTACCTATGGCTAGGCTATCACGAGCGCTTGCGACTGAGGTATTACCGATAGCGGTTGCGCGGATGCCACTTGCGGTTGCGCCTATGCCTAAGTCTTCGTAATCAGCATCTGCAAACTCAAAAATTCGACCACCATTACTATCGTCTTTAAAACGTCGACCATTAAAGTCTGTTTGTATAGGGGTTGTCGCAGCAGTAAACTCAGCTTGCACCACTGCATTTGCTACTGCAACTCGTGTATCTTCGCTACCACTACCAATAGCAGCAGCGCCTGCCTCTGATACTGTGTTAGAACTACCCACCGCTGAGCTATTAAAACCTGAGGCTGTGTTGAAACTACCTATTGCTGAGCTAAAACGTCCTGAGGCTTCGTTGACAAAACCCACTGCTGAGCTAAAATCCCCGGCTTCATTTTCAAAACCAACTGCTGAGCTGTAAACTCCTGAGGCTGTGTTATTACTACCTAGTGCTGAGCTGAGATCTGCTGAGGCTTCATTTTCAAAACCAACTGCTGAGCTGTAAACTCCTGAGGCTGTATTACTACGACCTACTGCTGAGCTTGCAAAACCTGAGGCTGTATTACTACGACCTACTGCTGAGCTTGCAAAACCTGAGGCTGTGTTGTTGAAACCTAATGCTGAGCTGTCACTACCTGAGGCTTCATTATCACTGCCTACTGCTGAGCTCGAACGACCTGAGGCTGTGTTACTACGACCTACTGCTGAGCTCGAACGACCTGAGGCTGTGTTACTACGACCTACTGCTGAGCTTTCTATTCCGTTTGATCTATTATCAGAACCTACTGCTGAACTATCATTACTTAATGCAGTATTACCATACCCCACTGCTGAGCTACGTTCTCCCGAAGCGTTATTATAAGTACCTAGCGCTGAACTACGCAGCTTAGAAGCTACGTTCAGACTACCTAGTGCTGAGCTATTATTACCTGAGGCTGCATTGTCGTAACCTACTGCTGAACTGAAACTTCCTGAGGCTGTGTTACGACTACCCATTGCTGAGCTGGAATTTTTTGAGGCTGTATTGTCGTAACCTACTGCTGAGCTGTCACTACCTGATGCTTCGTTAGAACTACCTACTGCTGAGCTGTCACTACCTGATGCTACATTGCCAAAACCACAAGCTATAGCTTGACTACTATTGCCAGTACTGCCACCCGTTAGATTACCACCATCGAGAAAACATACTTCTGCCTGAGCGCTCATTGCTGTCAGTCCTAACGTCATTCCCAATGCGCTACCTATCGCCACCGCGATGGCACGGTGACGCAATATCGCACCTGTCGTACTGGTTGGCACCGTACCCACTTGAGTTAAACGGTTTGATTTGCCACCAGATTTGGCAAGTTCACTCACTGCCATGTAGCAGCCTGTTGAGCGGTTAAAGATAACGCGGTAGACATGGTTTAGCATTAGAGTATCCTGTATATGTAAAGCCACTATCGAAGCAACTGTATGATGACTATCCAAATAGACTGATCGTTGGGCTAGCACTATTAGGCATAGACGTTAGTGTTGATAAACAGTTAAACAAAGAAGCTATTGATTGGGGCATTCCATGAACGGCATGTCCAATAGAAGGTTGAGACATTTTTTTAAAACTTTAAGAGGTGAACCTCTCATCTCTAGAAATATTTATATTCTATTTGGATATAAAAAGAAACGTTATGGACACATATTGGAATATTATATGCTGATTGTAAAGTCATTGTTTTTAATGTGTAACATATAAATATATCCTTTGAAGAATATATCGTGATGCTAGAAAAAAATATTGGCTATGACATGTATGCGTACAGAGTTTTTATTTATTGAAGTTATCTGTTGAATATAGATAACTTCAATGACCTATGTATGACGATATACAAGTTATAAAGAGAATAATGATTTTTTATAAGACACAAAAGAGCCGCTTATTAATAAATAAGCGGCTCTTATAAAATATACTTAGATTTGTTTTAGCATTAACTAACTTAAATGATTAAAGTTTGAAAATAATTAATAGCAGTCTAAAATAAAATATGGAAGACATCAAATTTAGTGTTTAAAATTTGCTTTTATCGTAGTCACGATACCTGACAAAGCATAAATAATACCGATCGCTAAAATACCAACAGGGATGTCATAAAGCACAATACTCATGACTAGTACCCCAATGATAAGAACCACAAACGGTACTTTCTTTTTGTCAAATTCCTTAAAGCTGTAGTATTTAACATTACTGACCATCAGTAAACCGCAAATAACGACCCAAGCCGCGAACAAGAACATTACGAGTGTATCGTACTGTCCTATCCACTGATTATGGTCTATTGCTACCATAACAGCTGAGGTGACCAATATAGCCGCAAGTGGACTTGCTAAACCAACAAAGTATTTTTTGTCGACAGTACCAACCTGCACATTAAACCGTGCCAAGCGGAAAGCACCACAAGCCGTGAATACAAAGGCGCAGCCAAGACCAATACGACCCAAGGGCTGTAGCGCAAAACTATAAATTAAAATAGCCGGTGCAACACCAAAGGCTAGCATATCGGCTAAAGAATCATACTGCTCCCCAAACGGGCTTTGGGCATTGAGCATGCGTGCGACGCGACCATCAGCCCCGTCAAGAATTGCGGATAAAAAGATGGCTAAAGAGGCTTTGTAAAACTCGCCTTGTGTACTCGCCAAAATCGAGTAAAAGCCTGACAATAGTGACAAAGTAGTGATCAAATTGGGCGCTAAATACACACCGCGACTGACCACACGTTTCCCTTCAGCAACTTCTGCCTCAATCACCTCAAAGGTCAAGCCATCGTAGCTGTCATTATCCGCTAAGCGGATATTAAACTCATGCTCATCAACAAAAGGTGGCTGGGTGGCTGCATTATCTTGCAGCAAACCATCGTTTAGAGGCGCATTGTTTGGTTGGCCGATAGGTGGTTGCACGTTTGTCATCTTAATATCCTTGTTGGCCGACATTGCTATTCATTGACCCCGTTGTTTACTAACACCCTTATTTACTGGCGCTATTATTCGCCGACGAGCCAGCGCACATTGGTCGCACTATCAGGCGTTAAGTCTGGGGCATTGGCAACTTTTAGTACTGGCTGCAAGAAACGTAGAATTTCACGCGCATGGTTATCGAACTGCCATGGCGGATTGATAATCAGCATTCCTGTGCCGTTAAGACCTACGGCGATATCGTTAGGATAAATATTTAGCTCACAAACCAACTGACGTCTCATTTCAGTACGTTTTAGCTTTTTATAGAACAGCTCTACCGCTTCAATGTTTTTGATCGGGAACCATAATGCATATGTGCCTTGTGGCCACTTATTATAAGAGTGCACCAATAGGTCGATCAAGCGAGTAAAGTCTTTGTGTTCTTGCTCGTAAGGAGGGTCCAAAAATATGAGACCACGACGTTCTTGTGGTGGAATAACGGCACGAATACCTTCAAACGCATCACGATGATGAATGCCGATTGGCAATTTATGTAGCTGATAGTTAAGCGCATCGTACTCACTGGCTTTGGCTTCAAACGCTTCACCGCGCACGCCTGCATCTGGATTTTTTTCGATATGATGCGCAATCCACCAAGGCGAACCAGGATAGACTTTTTTGTCATAAGTGAAACGGGCTTGCTTGATACCTTCTATATAGTCTTTGACAGCAGGCGGTGCTTTTTCGACATCAGCCTTTACTAAAGATTGGATACCACCTTTAGCTTCTCCTGTCTTGCGCGCCTCTTCACTGGCAAGCGAATACAGTCCACGACCGCCATAAGCATCAAGCACATAAAAAGGTTTGTTTTTTTGCCCCAGCTGGTTGAGTAATTGTACCAATAAAATGTGTTTGACCACATCAGCAAAGTTACCAGCGTGGTAGGCGTGTTTATAGTTCATAAGTTCAAAAGTTTAAATAAGAAAAATTGCATCTATGGTAGCATAGGCAGAGTAAAAGATAACGATGGTTTTGGTAAAAAGGCATCGATTGGCTGTGTATTGTCAGCTAATTGAATGTTTATTGATAACGGCGAGACGAAATGACGAAGATTACTAGCAATCTTGAGGTGACACAATTGGTTGTCGATCAGCCAATCGGTCAGGATAATCCGCCTATGCTGTTTGTCCCAAGTGAAGACTATAGCGATGAGCCGCCAACTCAACACGTCCTGCAAACATCTGACTTTGACGTTGATTGGGAAAACAAGCTAACAGATACGAAGTTTGATAAGTTTGTAGAGGATGGCTGGCTAATCATTGATGATGTCTTTGACAGTACTGCATTATTGGCGCTACAAGCGGAAAGTGGTTTTATTGACTATCGTGATGCAGAGCTGACTGCTGGCATTCGCCTCAGTGATATCCGTGGTGATAAAATCCGCTGGATCACGGAAAATTTCTTTGCTGGTTATTATTATTTGCAAAGTATCAATACACTTGCCGCTTTGTTCAATCGCAGTTTGTTTGCTGGTATTCGTCATAGTGAAGCGCATTATGCTTGCTATCCAGTTGGTTTTGGCTATCAATGGCACAGTGACAATCCGGCTGGTCGTGACGAACGTGTTATTTCGGCCGTGTTTTATCTCAATGATGAATGGGCATCAACTGACGGCGGCGCACTAGAAATCGTCGATACACATGGCCTTCATCATAACGTCATGCCTGTCGCCAACAGATTGATCATATTTGCCAGCGATCTACAGCATCAAGTACAAATCGCTCATCGCCAACGCTACTCTATTGCGACTTGGATGCGCCGTGATGGCTTGGTACCGTTCGTTGAAGACAATATGTAAAGCCCTTAGAAAATACGAAGCAGCGACTGGCTCTATCTTAGCGTTTAATATCAAATATTTATCATCTTAATTTATAATAAAAAAGGTTTATTCATGTCTGACTCCAAGAAAGAAAACCCTACCCATCAGCAAGAAACTCTAGATTTAAGTATTGCGTTATTGGAACGACCTTCCGTCACCCCAGATGATGATGGCTGCCAAGATATGTTGTCAGAACGATTAGCGCAAGCGGGCTTTGACTGCGAGTTTATGTATTTTGGCGATAGAGATAAGACTGGCGAGCATGCTGAAGTCAAAAACTTATGGGCGCGCCGTGGCACAGCCGATCCAGTTATTTGTTTTGCTGGGCATACCGATGTCGTACCAACAGGCGATGAAAACAATTGGACTTATCCACCATTTACGCCAACTATCGCTGACGGTTATCTATGGGCTCGCGGTGCTGCTGACATGAAAACAGGGATTGCCGCCTTTACTGTCGCAGCCGAGCGTTTCGTTGCTAATCATCCTAAGCATAACGGCTCTATTGCTTTTTTAATCACCTCAGATGAAGAAGGCCCATCAATTAACGGCACCGTCAAAGTCATTGAAACCTTAGAAGCACGTCAAGAAAAAATCACCTATTGCTTGGTTGGCGAGCCATCAAGCACCGATACGTTGGGCGATATTATCAAAAATGGTCGTCGTGGCTCATTGGGTGCGGTGCTAACTGTCACTGGTAAACAAGGCCATGTCGCTTATCCGCATCTCGCGTCCAATCCCATCCATGCCGCTATGTCAGCATTAGCAGAACTGACAAACGCCACTTGGGATAACGGCAATGACTACTTCCCTGCGACGTCTCTACAAATTTCTAATATAAATAGTGGCACAGGCGCGACTAACGTCATTCCTGAGACACTCAAAGTCGTGTTCAACTTTCGCTTTTCAACGGAAACGACCGAAGATGAGCTGAAAGCAAAAACGCATGCCATCTTTGATAAGTACTTTAAAGATAGCCAGATTTTAGAGAATCATGCCAGTTATGATATCCATTGGAAATTGTCTGGTCAGCCATTTTTGACCCCAGAAGGTAAGCTAGTGTCTGCTTGCCAGTGTGCGATTAAAGCAGTGACCGATGTTGATACTACATTGTCTACGTCTGGTGGCACATCAGACGGACGCTTCATTGCGCCAACGGGTGCACAAGTGGTTGAGCTTGGCGTGCGTAATGCCACGATTCACCAAGTTGATGAAAAAGTCGAAGTTGATGACTTAGGAAAGCTTGCGCAGATTTATGAGGGGATTTTAGAAAATTTACTACTGGACTAATTGTAGTTATTTAGAGTAAAAAAAGCGCCATCTGATTTAGATTGGCGCTTTTTTATTTATGATTTTGATAGGCATTAATTCAATCACTTAAGTTAATTACTAACTGATAGCTTCTATCAATGCACTTTCATGTTTTTTGCAGCCAATTTTAGATAAAAACTGTCTTTTGGCTACTTATGACACGAATAGCTTTATTCAATACCAATATAAAGATCTATTTGCCCAAACTCTAGATTACCACCGATATACTGCTCAAAATCGACCTGATAAGTTCTAGTATGCTCACAGCTTGGATCGTTAAAGTAAGTCCAAGCATTCTCCCAAGCGTTCATCACTGTATTAGGCATTCGACCTTGTTCAGAGAATACCAAGTATTTCCCTGCAGGAATGCTGACCGTTACTAAATTGCCAGCGCTTTGCTGCTCTTGCTCGCTGTCTACTTTCCAACTTGCCACGACATCAAAAGCGCCTACTAAATCATCGCTCTCATAGTTATGAAAAACACCATAAATGTCTTCACCTTCAGAAAGCTGCTTCACATGGTTTTGATAGAATTTTTGCCATAAACGACCCAATTTAGCAGTGTCATGGCTGATTTCAGCGTTATTAGTGGTACGAGCACTGATGCCTTTGCAAACTATCGCTTCGGATAGCTCTTTAATTTGTGAAGTCATGATAGCGCCTGTCCTGTATATTTAGTCGATTTTTTATTTGAAATAGTACGTAGATTATAGTTAGTTGCTTATAGAGTACGTAACTTATAGTTAGTAGCGAAGTTACTCTAATCCGCTTCATCAATCCAGTTCATTTGAATGGCTTCTAAGATGCCTTCATTTGATTTTTGTGGATCATCATCAAAGCCTTCAAGCTCGGTCACCCAACGATGCAAATCTGTAAAACGTATGTACTGTGGATCGGTCTCTGGAAATTTTTCATAAAGCTCGATAGCGATATCCAAGCTGTCTGTCCATTTTAGTTTTTGTGGGATCATAATGGTACCTTCTTTTTTAATTTTAAGAAAAAATGTTATCGCTTTAATAGCCACCATCCTACCAAAATTCGTCTTATGATTATAGGCAAGTTCGTTAAGCTGTCTCTGTTGCTTCAGCTGGCTCAGCAGATTTGGTAGATTTAACTGCTACTTGGTGTTCATTCCACGTGGTAATCGTATTCGTCATCTGCTCGCCTGTCATATCCAATACCTTTGGTGTGCGCATACCGTTATCGTCTGTA
Organism: Psychrobacter sp. Pi2-51; assembly: GCF_904846665.1. Taxonomy (NCBI): domain Bacteria; kingdom Pseudomonadati; phylum Pseudomonadota; class Gammaproteobacteria; order Moraxellales; family Moraxellaceae; genus Psychrobacter; species Psychrobacter sp. Pi2-51. The sequence goes on along the minus strand of NZ_CAJHBP010000024.1, from coordinate 35,925 downwards.
AAAACAAACTTAGTCATGCCGACGCCCATTAGCTGATTTTTTACAAAGAAGCGATGCTCAAAATATACATATTTGTGATCCCATCCTGCGACCGCACTACTAAGCGTCATTTTGTCCAAAAACTTAATTTGCTTAAGATAAATCATCTCTTGCATGGCGATGACCCAGTTTAGGGGCTTAATGCCTTTTTGATGACAGTGCTTCATTACCCATCGCGTAATGTTTAGCTCAATAAAAGATAGGTAGCGATAGTTAGGTAGATGGTCGCGAAAACCCATATCATGCGGCAATATTCGATAATGGCGAACCGTCAGTGCAGTCAATGTCTCTATACTGAGCGTCTCACTCACTGATTGCTGCTTAAGTTGTTGTTTTAGCAAACTAACCATAATAAAAAAACGTATCAACATATTCATAAATAACCTTCTTAACTCTTATTTTGTATAAACTTATTTGATGTAAACAATGATTGAATATAAGCGAGGCGTACCTTAACGCAAAAAAAGCCACCTCAGTGACTTTTTTATTTAAAAGCTTATATTTAGAAGTAAATATTTAACCGCTTACTCTAAAGATTAATGAGCGCCATTGATACTACGTACCATCTCTTCTACCATCTTTTTCGCATCACCAAAGATCATCATGGTTTTGTCCATGTAGAACAAGCTATTATCAAGTCCTGCATAACCCGTGCTCATCGAACGCTTGATAACCATAACTGTTTGCGCTTTGCTGACTTCTAAGATCGGCATACCAAAGATTGGTGAAGTCGGATCATCTTTTGCAGATGGGTTTACCACATCGTTGGCACCGATCACTAAGACCACATCCGTACTAGCGAAGTCTGAGTTAATCTCATCCATCTCAAGAATATCGTCATACGGCACATCTGCTTCAGCCAATAGGACGTTCATGTGTCCAGGCATACGACCAGCAACTGGATGAATGGCAAAACGAACGTTAACGCCTTCTTCTTTTAACAGCTCATACAGCTCTTTTACTGCATTCTGCGCGCGACCTTGCGCCATACCATAACCTGGTACGATCACAACGTTGCTGGCATTGGCCATCAAGAAGCCTGCATCTTCTGCTGAACCAGCCTTGTAGTTCTTTGGCGCGCCATCGTCTCCGCCTGCTGCCACAGCTGACGTGCCCATACCACCGAACAGTACGTTGAGTAATGAGCGGTTCATAGCTTTACACATGATATAAGACAGAATCGCACCTGATGAGCCGACCAGCGAACCTGCGATAATAAGCATTGAGTTGCCGAGGGTAAAACCAATACCCGCTGCTGCCCAACCTGAGAATGAGTTCAATAGTGATACAACCACTGGCATATCGCCGCCACCGATTGGTGCAATCCACATCCAACCAAAGATGACCGCAATCACTGCCATTGCATAAAAGGCAGGTAATGAATCAGTGACGAAATACATGCCGCCAAACCCGATCATCGCAATAAACAGTAGCGCTTGGACAGGTTTGACCCATCCTCCGACCAATGTTTTGGCCCAGCTCTTCGCCGCCAATTTACCGAAAGCAAATACTGACGCTGAGAAAGTAATCGCACCGATAAAGCAACCGATGAACAATTCGACACGAGCAACCGCGCCATGCTGCTGCTCAGTATGCAATACGGTTGCCAAGGCAATCGCAACTGCTGCCAAACCGACGAAAGAATGCATCAAGGCAACGGTTTCTGGCATTTGGGTCATCGCGACCGTTTTTGCCTTCCACATACCGACGACCGCACCCAATACCATGGCACCAATAATCAACCAAAGAACAGGGCCTTCTGCTAAGAAGAATGTGGTCACAACAGCAATCGCCATCGCAGCCATACCAAAGCGGTTGCCACGAATAGCCGTTTTTGGACTAGATAAACCACGTAGGGTTAAAACGAAAAGAATAGCGCCGACTAGGTAAAACCAATCCGCATTTGCCGCAATCATTGTTGAAAAATCATTCATGCGTTGCCTCCATTTTCAGTCGTCCCAGTTTCAAGAGCGGGTGCTTTTTTCACTTTGGGTTTAAACATCGCAAGCATACGCTCAGTCACGGCAAAACCACCAAAGATGTTGACACTGGCTAGAAATACCGCAAAGGCACCCAGCAAGCTGGTTGGTGTAAATATAGAGCCATCAATCGTGACGGTCTGTAGCATCGCACCAACGATGACAATACTTGATAAAGCATTGGTCACAGCCATCAGTGGCGTGTGCAATGCAGGCGTGACGCCCCAAACGACGTAGTATCCGACAAAAATAGCGAGCACAAATACAGTGAAAATCGCTACAAATGGTGTACTACTCATGGCGGCACCGGCTGGCGCGGCAGCTAAAATAGTGGCAATCATCTTATCCTCCTAAAAATTTATTCGTTACTGGCAAATGTATGGTGACAACGTTAGTAGTAACAATGTTGTGATGACAGGCTGTAAAAACTTAGCCAGTCAAACTAGCGTTTGGCCAGTCGTACCTGACTGTCATGTGTCACCGCCAGTGCGCCCTGAATCTCGTCTTCCATGTCTAAGTTAAGTGCCAAGTTAGCTGATGTGTCACTTGCTGAAGCGTCATCGCCAGCAGGCGCAATTAAGGTCGTGATAAAGTTAACCAAGTTGTTGGCATACAAATCTGAAGACTGCGCCGCTAGCATCGATGGAATATTGGCAGCACCAACGATACGCACGCCATTATCCGTAGTGATGGTTTCGTTAGGCACACTGCCTTCTACGTTGCCGCCCGTTCCAGCAGCCATATCGATCAGCACTGAGCCTGCCTTCATTTTGGCAAGCGTTGCCCCGTGTACCAAGCGCGGAGCATTACGTCCAGGAATCTGCGCCGTCGTAATCACGATATCGGCATTGCTTAACGCTTTGTCTACCACAGCGGCTTGATCTTTGACATACTGCTCTGATGGTGTCCACGCATAACCACCTGTAGACTTAGCGGTCTCAGCTTCCTCGGCACTCATCGGCACATCAAGCCATTTACCACCGAGTGACTCCACTTGCTCGCGAGCAGTCGGACGTAGATCACTGGCTTCAACGACAGCGCCTAAACGCTTGGCGGTTGCAATGGCTTGCAAACCTGCAACACCAACCCCTAAGATGATCACCTTGGCAGGCTTAACCGTACCAGCTGAAGTCATAAACATTGGAAAAGGACGCGAGTATTCATTGGCTGCCAGCAATACCGCTTTATAACCGGCAAGGTTGGCTTGTGATGACAAGACATCCATATTCTGTGCGCGTGACAATGTGCGCGGCAATAACTCCATTGCAAAAGCAGTAGCGCCTTTGGCAGCATAAGCATCTAGCTGTGTATTACGATACGGGTCGAGCATCCCAACGACAATTTGACCTGTGGTCAAATGTTCTATCGCCGCAGCAGGTAAGTCATTGACCGTAGTAATAATTCGAGACTGTGTAATGACCTCGGCGCTACTACTGGCAATCTCGGCACCGGCAGCTTGATACATTTCATCAGCATAATATGCTGCTTGACCTGCACCTGACTGTATGACGACTTCAAACCCAAGCTTACGCAATTTTTTGACTGCGTCTGGGGTTATCGCTACGCGACTTTCGCTCGCGATATCTGCACTGATTACACCGATTTTCATACCGTCTCCTTACTTACGTCTTAATGACTACTTTTAATACCCTCAACGCACATTGAAAAAGCACAGGGGACAAAAAAACCTTTGGTCACTACTGGTTTAACATTAACGACCAAAGATTATCAATTTAATAAATGATAGCTGGTTTGCCATCATGCCTTTTTATTATAGAGATATCATCGGCTAACTTTCATTGACTAATGATGACCCACAAGTAAAATAAAAAGTTAGGCATTTACACCATCTGCATAACTTTTATTGTTATATTAAAAATTTTTATTTTTCAACTAACTTGTCAGCCCTTATGGTACATAGGCTAAGAGAATCAGTAACGACCTGTGACATAACTATAAACTACCAGTATACTGTTAAAAAATACAAAACCGCGACGAGTAAGTCAAGTTAAACCTGTGTATATCGTATAATGAGAAAGCTTGACACCTCAATAGGTCGGTCATTGATTTACTATAATAAGGAATAACGATGTATTTTGTACTCTCCCCTGCCAAATCTTTGAATGAAAAAGACACTGTGCCAGTCAATTTAGGCAACTACTATAGTCAGCCTGAGCTGATTGAGCACTCACAGGCACTGATGAAAATCCTGAAGTCGAAAGAGCCGATTGATTTGCAAGAGCTGATGAGCATCTCTGATGACTTGGCACAGCTGAATGCACAGCGCAATCAGGACTGGTCTTGGAGTGCTAATACTCACTTTACGGACAGTAATGCTAAACCCGCAGGCTATTTGTTTGATGGAGATGTTTATACGGGTCTTGATATGTATCACATGGACAAAGACACCGCTATCTACGTCAATGAACATCTGGGTATTTTGTCCGGTCTTTATGGCGTGCTAAAGCCACTGGATTTTATTCAGCCGTATCGACTTGAGATGGGTACTAAGCTTAAAAATGAGCGTGGCGATAATTTATACGAGTTTTGGGGCGAAGAAATCACTGAGATTATTAATAAGCGCATGGCTGATAGCGATGACAAAGTTTTGGTTAACCTTGCTTCTAATGAATACTTTAAAGCGGTAAAGAAGAAAGCCTTGAATGCGGAGATTATCACGCCAAGATTTGAAGATGAAAAGAATGGCCACTATAAAGTCATTAGCTTCTATGCCAAAAAAGCGCGTGGACTAATGGTGAAATATGCGGCAGATAATAAGCTGACCAATGCTGAACAGCTAAAGCAATTTGATTTGGCTGGATACTACTATTGTGAAGATGCTTCTGATGATAAAACGTGGACGTTTAGACGGGATGAGGCGAGTCAGTAGCAGTAATACCTTCAATCAACCTCTGCCTGTGATTAATCTCTAATTGTAAGACCCTAATAAATATAAAGTCTATTAGGGTCTTATTTTATGTATATAGAGTAAGTGACTCATAAAGTATGGCTTTTAAAATTGTTGATGAGAGAACGAATAAATTATAGAGAAATCTCAACCTCTATCTTAATTGGTCTTTTTAGATGAATAGTCACTTTAATATTAATAGACGCTGCTTCTGGCGGCTCATTATCTAAAGCGCCATTGACGATATGTGCTATTTTCATCGCTTCTATATCTTTGAGCTCAAAGCCGCTCGCTTTGGCACTTTTCATAACCTTTTCGTAAATCTCCTTTTCATTGGTATTGCGTTCTTTGTTATTAAACGACAGCTGCATCACTTGTGGCCGTTCAACCCGAGACATGCTCATCTCTTTTTGAGACGTTTGCATACTATTCTGAAATTTATATTCAGCTGAACTAGGAACAGAAAATAGAGCTAACGCTGATACTGCCATCACAATCGATAGTATTTTCATCTGTTAATTCCTTCTGGTTTGATTGGTTGCTTGTGACTCATAGCGAATATATTCGCTATAACAACTATATCTTAATAATCAGTTAATTGAAAATTTAAATTGATATTAGAAATATTAATCAAATTTGATATAGAAAACCCCAGTAAGCTCAGCTCGCTGGGAGTTTTCTGTGTGACGCTAACTATCGTATTAAACGCAAAAAAAGCCCTGCTATCTTTCGATAACAGGGCTTTAATGATTAAACAGACTTTGTACGTTGGTAATACTTCTAGCGAAAAGCGATTTATCGAGGAAGACTAGCGAAAATAGTACCTATTGTACATTAAGCGCATCTGACGAAGAAAAATCGCTTTGCAGCAGAAGTAAAATTACATCATGCCGCCCATTCCACCCATACCGCCCATTCCACCGCCAGCACCCATGCCAGCCATACCGTCATCGCCTTGTGGCAAATCAGTAATCATGACTTCAGTGGTTAGCATTAGACCGGCAACAGATGCTGCGTTCTCTAGCGCTGAACGAGCGACTTTAGCTGGATCAAGGATACCCATCTCTAACATATCGCCGTATTCGCCAGAAGCTGCGTTGTAACCGTAGTTACCGCTACCGCTCTTCACTTCGTTAACTACCACTGAGGCTTCTTCGCCAGAGTTGGTCACGATTTGACGTAATGGTGCTTCCATTGCGCGACGTAAGATATTGATACCAGCATTTTGGTCGTCATTATCACCACGTAGCTCAGACAATGCATTCATTGCACGAACTAGAGCAACACCGCCACCAGGGACAACGCCTTCTTCAACCGCTGCACGAGTGGCATGTAGCGCATCATCAACGCGATCTTTCTTCTCTTTCATTTCAGTTTCAGTCGCAGCGCCAACTTTGATAACGGCAACGCCGCCAGCCAGTTTAGCCATACGCTCTTGAAGCTTTTCTTTGTCATAGTCAGACGTTGATTCTTCAACTTGACGTTTAATAGACTCAACACGGTTTTCGATATCTGCTTTGTTACCAGCGCCATCGACGATAACGGTGTTTTCTTTACCGACAGTGACTTTCTTAGCGGTACCAAGTTGCTCTAGAGTCGCAGTCTCAAGGCTCAGACCAATCTCTTCAGAGATAACCGTACCGCCTGTTAGCGTTGCGATATCTTCTAGCATCGCTTTACGACGATCGCCAAAACCTGGTGCTTTAACGGCACAAGTTTTTAAGCCGCCACGCATGTTGTTCACAACTAGAGTTGCCAATGCTTCATTTTCTACGTCTTCAGCGATGATTAGCAATGGCTTGCTCTGCTGCATGACTTGCTCAAGTAATGGCACGATCTCACGGATGTTGCTGATTTTTTTGTCAACCAATAAGATATATGGGTTTTCAAATTCAGCAGTCAGGCTGTCTTGCTTGTTCGCAAAGTACGGGCTGATATAACCACGGTCAAACTGCATACCTTCGACAACTTCTAAGGTATCTTCAAAGCTTGAACCTTCTTCAACCGTGATAACGCCTTGCTTACCGACTTTTTCCATCGCTTGAGCAATCAACTCACCAATTTTGGTATCTGAGTTGGCAGAGATAGAACCAACTTGGGCAATCGCTTTTGAATCGTCAGCTGGGGTAGATAGCAAATGGATTTGCTCAACAGCAGCACGTACCGCTTTATCGATACCGCGTTTTAGATCCATTGGATTCATGCCAGCGGCAACTGATTTCATGCCTTCTTGCAAGATTGACTGAGCCAATACCGTTGCAGTCGTTGTACCATCACCAGCGACATCGTTGGTACGGCTAGCGACTTCACGGACCAATTGAGCGCCCATGTTTTCAAATTTGTTTTCAAGCTCGATTTCTTTGGCAACCGAAACACCATCTTTAGTGATGGTAGGTGCGCCAAACGACTTATCGATTACCACGTTACGACCTTTAGGGCCTAGTGTTACTCGTACTGCATTTGCTAGAACGTTTACGCCGTCCATCATTTGTTTACGGGCATCTATGCCGAATTTTACGTCTTTTGCCATGTTAAATTACTCCACTATTATAAGTATGAGAATGCAATTAAATGTTTCAATGATATTGTCAAAATGCGCTGAGTATAAATGAATACTCAAAAGGACTAGCCTTCTAACACACCCAATACGTCAGATTCTTTCATGATAAGTAGTTCTTCGCCGTCAACTTTCACGGTTTGACCAGCATATTGACCGAACAAAACTTTGTCGCCAGCTTTTACATCTAACGCGCGAGTTTCACCGTTGTCACGAATCTGACCGTTGCCAGTTGCTAGCACTTCACCTTGTGAAGGCTTTTCTTGAGCAGAACCAGGAAGCAAGATACCACCAGCCGTTTTTGTTTCTTCTTCTATGCGGCGGACAACAATACGATCATGTAAAGGACGAATATTCATCAATATGTCTCCAATAATTTAGTTATTTACAATAAGGGTTTATTTGAATTAATGGTCTCAATACCAATATCTATAAGCATTACCGCTTAAAAGCAGCATTAGATAAGCTTTGAGCTTGTATCAAAAAGTGGGGGCAAGATGGGCTAGCTTCAAGTGTAAACGCCAAAAATTTACAAGATTATTCTAATGATAATTCGGTATTCAGTGTTTTCTGCCATTTAATATTATTTGGCAAATATAATGTACGAACTTTGGAAAAATGAGAAGTGAATATATTGAGGAATTTTGGCTGGATAAAAGGCTGAATGAAAGACTGAATGAAAGACTGAATGAAAGACTGAATGAAAGGCTGCTAAATCGCGGTACTTAATGCGGCACTTAATATAAAACCTATGTTTTATTTGTCTCTTATTTCTGACTTTACAGCAAGTTACCTCTAATCGTTGGATCAAGCTTTATAGCAACATTTGCTACAAGCACTACACCTGCCAGTCTGCTGTTGCTCTTGAAAATGTAACAGAGTATGACCATTATAGAGGCTAGAAACATAAGCTATCAACATAATAAGAACTATCGATAAAAGCTGCTATATCAGCATCATATTAACTAAGGAACATCCATGAGTTTTTTATCAAAAAATAAAAAGTCATCAATAGCCGATTCTAATAACACCACACGCAGCAAGTCCAAACTCTTAACCGCCTTGACCTCGGGCGCCAGTATTGCTGCTATCGGAGCTTTAAGTATGACCGCACCTACCCTTGCCAGCGCAAAAACCATTCAACCATCGAACGCCAATTATAGCTTTACCGTTGAAGACAAATATAAAGGCACGGCTACCCGTACGCTCAACAAATCGGGCAATACATGGAAGTACAATGTCAATGCACGGGTGGCTGGCGTCGCAAGTGCGGCACAAAATAGTACGTTTACCATCAATGGTAACAATGTGATCCCAACTCAGGCCAGTACCACCTATAAGCTCCTAGGTATTGGACGTACACATAAATTAGACTTTAACCCAAGTAGCAAAAAGGTCACCAGTAACTATAGAGGCAAAACCTCAACCATGAGTATGGCGCAGCAAGCCTTTGATGATTTGAGCCTTGAGGTGCAAATTCGCCAAGATTTACTGAACGGTAAATTCTCAGGTAATTACTATATGGCGAAGAAAGATAAAATTGAGAAAACACCCTTTAAAAAATCTGGCAATACCAAAATCACTGTGCCAGCTGGTACCTTTGATACCGTGCGTGTCGATCGTATCCATGATGACAATAGCCGCTCTACCAGTTTTTGGTTAGCGCCAAGCTTAGATTATTTACCGGTAAAAGTAAGTCAGATTAACGATGGCAAAAAAATGGATTTAGAATTAACCAAAGTCAATTAAGGCTTTTATCACACTAGTAAAAAGACGAAAAAAAGCGGCGCTCTAATGCAGAGCGCCGCTTTTTTATGCTGGTAAATCAAGAATGAACGACTAGCGAGAACGAGGCTGCTTAACGACATTATTCATCGATGGCAGACGCTTTAGTAAAATAAATAACCAAACATTGATTGCAAATAGTAAGACAAAATCAAGTAAATAGACTAGAATTTCAATCACGCTGCTACCATAAAAACGAGTAAACAGCACGACCCCACTAGCCCCTAAGTATACTAAGGTCAGCATACTGCCAATCAATAACATATAGGGCGAGCGGCCGCGTAATATCACTGGTGTCAAGATAAAAGCCGGAATCAACCACAGCGTTTGCCAAGCAATGCCACCAATGATATCAGGGCTAGTCGGATTAAAAACACTGATCATAATCGGCAAGGCCAGTAACCGGTATGCCATCCAAACCAACCACGTGAGTAGCAAGCGTTGACGCATCGGTGCAATAGGCTTGCCAGCGTCAGTAGCTTTTTCTATTGGGGCATTAGCCTCGTTATCAGAACGGTTAATAGCCATTAGAAGTATCTTTTCCTTATAAGCAATATATCAGTGCGGCTTAGCGACCAAAGTTAGCCTGTGCTAAAGCCGTCGCCGTAATGGCAAGTCTACGACCTTGCGCAATTGCCAGTTCACGCTCATCAGCAGATACCGGTTGATCATGCAACGCGCCGCTAACATGACTCACACCATAAGGCGTACCACCACGATTGGTACGATTGAGGGCGGGTTCTGCATACGGTATACCCACGATCATCATGCCATGGTGCATCAACGGTAACATCATGGTCAGCAGTGTCGTCTCTTGACCACCGTGCATCGAGCCGGTCGCTGTAAATACCGAAGCTGGCTTGTTTTGTAGGTTGCCTGCCAACCAAAGGGTGACCGTATTGTCCCAAAAGTATTTCATGGGCGCGGCCATATTGCCAAAGTGCGTCGGGCTACCAAGTGCCAGACCGCTGCAATCTTTGAGATCATCCATCGTGCAATACAAATCACCGTCGTCCGGTATCGCAGGCTTGCTTGCCGTGGTTTCGGGTGCAACGGTAGGCACAGTACGGATACGTGCGGTCATGCCAGCATCCTCAATCCCTTGTGCAATCGCATATGCTAATGTCTTAGTCGTACCATAACTCGAATAATAAAGCACCAAAACATAAGGGGTGGTCTGACTCATTAGCAAAACTTCCTCATAAAATCATCGACGTTATTGTCTTTAGCAGTATTCGCAGTGTACCAGCGTTTTACGCTGCCATTAGGCTGTCAATTTTTGCGCAGCCACTTCTATGCCCATGTATCGTGCAGGATTAAACACCAGAATATATGTGCACATTATGCCCCAGTCATTGACTGACATGCAAACAAACGCTGCTTGACATTGTAGCGAGCCAAACCCGTTAACGGTTGCCGCTGTGCATTTTGACACAATTATTTGGCAGATGCGGATAGTACATTTTTGTTACACTATTGTCACTCTTATCGCTGCTAAATGGTCGACATGGAAAACTTATTAAAAAAAATCCCATTTTTACACCAACGCTGGTTTCAGTTCTTACGATTTTTGATTCGGCATTTTTTTGAAGACAACTGCCAACAAAAAGCGGCGTCACTTACCTATACGACCATGCTATCTATTGTACCGATATTAACGGTGCTACTGATGATTTTATCCTCAGTACCAGCATTGGCTTCGGTCAGAGCACAGATTTATGAGGTGATTTATAGCAACTTGCTGCCACAATCAAGCATGCAGGTCAGCGAGTATATCAATAGCTTTGCGGAAAAATCATCAAACCTCACCATCATCGGTGCGATGGTGTTGTTTTTTACGACCATCATGACTTTGACAACCATTGAGCGTGCTTTTAACCAAATCTGGCGCGTAGAAAATCGTTCAGGTGGTATCAAAAGCATGCTGCGCTATTGGACCATCGTTACCCTAGGGCCGCTGGTTTTGGGTACGGCATTTATCGCTTCAAGTACCGTGCAAAGCCTGAGTTTTTTAAACCGCCAAATTGCGGGTTATGGCATTGATTGGTCTTTTTGGGTACAAGCCGTTTCAATTGGCATCACCATCGCTGGTTTTATCGGGATGTATTGGTTTATCCCAAAAGCTCGCGTGCCAGCAAAAAATGCAGCGATTGCCGGTATCTTTGTTGCCATCGTCTTTGAGCTGATGAAGCATCTTTTTGGTACTGTGATGGCAAACTTTACCAGTTACGAGGCGATTTATGGTGCTTTTGCCGCGCTACCTATCTTTTTATTATGGATATATTTGTCTTGGAATTTAATTTTATTAGGGGTTGAGATTAGTTATACCTTGACGATTTTTGAAACTGAGGAAGTCTACCCGCGCCATCCGCTGCTTAGCTTGTTAGACATGCTAAATCTCGTGTATACCCATCACTTAGAGGGTGAAGCGGTTAGCGAGCAAGCACTGCGTAATGTGCTGGGCCGCAAAGAGCTACCGAAGTGGTATACCTATATTAACTATCTGCAAGATAGCAATCTCATTACTATGACCGAAGACGATGACTATGTGCTTAAAAAAGACTTGCGCAACATGACATTATGGGACTTTTATCGTACATTGCCTTATCCGCTACCTATCAAGGACGAGCTGGACGAGATGAATCAAGAAGATCAGAAACCTTGGCTAAGCTTATTGGTTACTCGATTTGAGAATACTGAGGCGTTTGCCAAAGCACAGCTAAACTTACCATTGGGCACCATCTTCACAAACAGCGAGCCTCGCAAAAAATCAGCAAATGACGACGCTGACTCTCATCCTCATAAGAGAGACAAACTGTTTAGAAAAACGATGACTACCCCAACTCAGCAATTAGCCAAAGATACTTCAGATGTTCATAATGATGTCCCGCATTTTGACCCTGTGGCGTATGATAAAGACAGCGATGTAGACTGCGACAATCATGACCATGAAATTGTTATTCCTAAAGACACTGGCGAACAACCAGTAAAAACCGATGCTGGTAGACGCGAAGGTAAAAACACTATCATTACTGAAGCAGACAATCCAAAAGCAATATGAGTAACATCAGTAATTGAGCGGTAATAGTACGGTTAGCAAGGGAAACCCACCCCGGCTGGATGTCATGCTTGCCGTAATTTCTTATATTGAACTGATGATGAATTTTAACCAACCAAGCCATATAACTGTCAAATAACTATTATTTTGGATACCTCAATACCTATGGCAGCCAATGACCATGCTAAAAACAGCCTCTTTACCCGCGCTGTCAATACAGGACAAAACGGATTAAAAAATCTCGCACAGTTATGGTCGCTAAAGACGCTAACCGACTTGCCTGATCGCTTTAGAAACCTTTGGGAGCATTTGATTGGCTCTTATTGGTTTATCCCGACTGCTTGTGTACTCGTGGGTATAATACTCGCACCTATCTTAGTCACGATTGATGAGCACTTTGACCGTGAAACCGTCAGGGAGCTCAGTTTTGCCTTTACGGGCGATGATGATGCGGCACGCGCAATTATGACCGCGATTGCAGGGGCGGTACTTGGCGTCGCAGGCACCACGTTTTCGATAACTATTGCCGTACTATCGATGGCCTCCTCGCAATTTGGGCCGCGATTGTTACGTAATTTTTTGACAGATACGCCAAACCAATTTGTCCTTGGTGCGTTTATCGGTACCTTTAGTTATAGTTTATTGGTCTTAAAGTCGATTCATAAGTATGACGTTGCGTTTGGTGTGCCGCAATTAGCAGTAACCTTTGCCATTATCATGGCGATTATCTGTGCCTTGTTATTGGTATATTTTGTCCAACATATGGTACATGCCATTCAAGCATCACATGTCATTCAAAATGCCAGCAACGATGCGATTAAAAGTATTTACCATTGGTATAGTGACCAGTGTGATATCACACATCAGCGTGATGTTGAAGACAATGACGTTGAGCAGTTTTACGCTTGGCCGAAGACGACTATCTATTCGCCAAGCTGTGGTTACTTACAACAAATTTATCTAGAATCGTTGATCACATTGACACAAGACTACGGTGGCGTGGTGCAACTCCATGCCAATCTTGGCGATTTTGTCACTGACAAAAACGTTATTGGCTATTTTTATCAACGCCCAGCTGATCATCCAAACAACCTAAAAAGGACGAAGACAGCACACTTGGCTGTTATACCGCGTACACCCGATGGCATTTTTTGGCAGCGCTTTGCCACCTGCATACGTATTGAGCAGCGCGTAACACACTCTAATGATATCGCTTATAGTCTAGGACAAATGACCGAGATAGCCGTGCGTGCCCTGTCTCCTGGTATCAATGATCCCAAAACGGCGGTTAATTGTGTACAGTCACTGACCACTTGCTTGAGTATTATCATGCGTCGTCAACCACCAAGTCCTTATCACTTTTATACGCCACCAACGCAAAACGACGACGCTGATACTGGCAGTGAGCAACGATTTACAATGCTAGCTGTCGTCACTCATACGCCAAGAATATCAGACTTTATTGATACCTCACTTGGTGAAATACGCCGTTACGCGACTGCCGACTTGATGGTATTAAAAGCCCTCTGTCAGGCAATGGTCGATCTGAACTACGCTCGAGTAAATACAGCACAACAGCAAACCCTGCTGCACGAACTGAAATTGGTTGCGCGCGCAGGCGAGGAAAATCTGAGCTATATCGAATTAATCGATGATCTAAAAGCCATGTGCCAACAGGCAAAGCAATTTATCCTTGACGACGACGCTGCCCATCAATATTTTGCATATGTTGGTGAGTTTGCTGCCCACATTGATAAGGCGTTACAGACAGAATCAAGCTAATGATCTGAGTTATTGGCACATCGAATGCCAGCAGATAAGAACGAACACTCTATTTACGCAACACTCATAAGCTTTTGGCTTAGAGATATCTTTACATTTACCCTGAGACTTCTTTCATGGCATCTACCACCAGTCTGACCATCCTTGAAATCAGCGCGATTTTTTTATCTATTACCGCCTTATTGACCTATGTTAATCATCGCTTTATTGGTTTGCCCACCACCATTGGTGTCATGGTCATCTCCATTCTCTTATCTATCGGCGCGATTTTTTTGGGCTTTTTAGGCTTTGACCAGCTCATTGATTATGAGGTCAGCTTATTAGAGCAGCTTGATTTTACTGAAGTACTACTCGATGGCATGCTTTCTATGCTGTTATTTGCAGCAGCGTTGCATGTCAATATTAGTGATTTAAAACGTTATAAATTACCCATTGGTATTCTTGCAGGTATCGGCACCATAGTGTCATCGTTACTCATTGCCACTGCCCTGTATTTTATGCTGCCCCTATTTGACTTTGGCCTACCCTTTCTGTGGTGCTTATTGTTTGGTGCTTTAATATCACCGACTGATCCGATTGCGGTCATGGGTATCCTTGCATCGGCTGGTGCGCCAAAGAGCATCGAAACGGTCATCGCTGGCGAGTCCTTATTCAATGATGGCATCGGCGTCGTTATTTTTGTCTTGCTGCTTGGGATTTTGTCTAGCGGTGATATTCCGACCGCCAATTACGTGGCACATACCTTGGCTGTCGAGGCTGGTGGCGGTGTTGTCTTTGGCTTAGTGCTCGGTGCGATTTTGTATTATTTATTAAAGAGCATTGATAGTTACCAAGAGGAGGTGCTATTAACCTTAGCAGGTGTCATAGGCGGCTACGCGCTGGCCAGTCATTGGCATTTATCAGGGCCCCTAGCTATGGTAATGATGGGATTAATGGTCGGCAACCGCGGTCGCGAGCTGGCAATGAGTGATAAGACTCGCCACTATATTGATTTGTTTTGGGAGTTAATAGACGAGATTCTCAACGCTATTTTGTTTGTTTTGATTGGTCTTGAAGTTGTGATAATCGCCTATTCGGGTAACTTATTTATCGCAGGTGCTCTGACCATTATCATCGCTCTGCTAGCAAGGCTGATCGTGGTTGGCATGACTACTAAGACCTTTAGCCGTCAACTTAACTTGCCAGCTGGTGCATGGAAAGTGCTGACATGGGGCGGATTGCGCGGTGGTATCTCGGTTGCCCTAGTACTGCAATTGCCTATGGGCACAGAGCGCGATATCTTATTGGCACTTACTTATGCCGTCGTCATTTTCTCCATCTTGGTACAAGGGTTGAGCGTCGGCAAAGTCGCCAAAAGCATTCGTACAGATGAGAAAACCGTTGAGCTATAGTCAAAGAACTCTAAAACGCTACGATACTGCTGATATTAATTTTTTGTAGCCTCTGTCTGCACAGGCACAGCAAGCAAGAAAAATTGATATCAGCAGTGCGTGATTTATTGATATTACTTTTCACTGACTATGTAAACAATAAAAATATCAATTATAAAAGCTTGTAGATAATAAAAACCCAGTATAAAGCCATTAACTTTATGCTGGGTTTTTTAATCAGTATCTATAGTCAAGGAATTTTAGAATCACTACAAGGCGACCGACCGCAGATATAGTCGGTTCAATTTTAAAGTGGTACAAGGCAACCGAGTGTAGATGTATATTTAATACCTCAAGCGAGGTTAACGCTGTAACGCTTTTATAGTGGATTGACTATAGTACACTGAGTACATCTAGGACGGGCAACACCGTAGCAGTTTAAAAGTGCTCTGACTATAAAGCTTTATATTAGACCTTTTTGCTTCATATTACGATACACCACAATAACGATGACAATGTTTAAAATAAAAATAGCCAGCTTAAACCAGTCAAAGGGACGGGCGATCAGATAATACAGTTCTATGGGAATAAATATTCCGTAGCCGATGACGCTGAACCAATAGGCCCATGTCTTATCTTGCCACAAGCCATAAGCTTCAATGAAACGTATCGCTGCATAGACAAATATAAATAATAGAAATAAAGGCCAATTTTTACTTGCCTGCTGGGCAATCCGCACGGTGCTGTCGATTTGCGGTGCAAGGAAATGACCAAAGTTCTGCTGCCAAGTTTCTGTGGCAGTGGCGAGCCAACGCTCAAGGTCAGTATGCCATAACCATAACGCGACTGCCCCGAGTAGCGCACTGACCCCTTTAGCCACTTCATAGACGGCCACCGCTTTAATCGACTCACTAGATTCACCGCGCAACCTATCGTCATGACTTGACCGGTCATGGCGATTAGCCTTCGAAGATGTCTGTAAATCCTCGTCCCGTTGGGGAAAATTAGCCAAAGAACGTCTCCACGACGCGCCCTTGCAATTTCTGATTAAAGAACGGCGTGTTTTTACCATTTGACAGCATCGATTGCGCAGTGACTTGCCACTCGATATTCGGATCGACCAATACGGCACCGCCAATGTGTTCATATTGCGTGCTAATGCCAGCGATTTTTGCAGGATTCAGACAGATTTTATCGACCAACTGCTCTAGCGTTAGCACGTCATCATTGACCAGTTGACATGCCAGCGCCATAAAGGTATCAAAGTTTGAAATACCGGGCGTACAATCGGCAAAGGGCGCTTTTTTGGCAGTACTGTTCAATGGCTCATGATGACTACAAATCGCATCAATGGTGCCATTTTTTAATCCACGACGGATGGCTTGCTGATCTGTATTACTGCGCAGTGGCGGTAACACGTAAGCTTGGGCGTTAAAACCCTCTAAGTTGTCATCGGTTAAATACAACTGATGCATGGCCACATCACAGGTAACCGGCAACCCTTTATCCTTCGCCCAGCGCATTAGCTCGATGGAAGACTTACATGACAATTGGCTAAAATGAGCGGCTATTCCAGTCTCTTCGACCATCAATAGCTGAGTAGACAAGGCCACAGTCTCTGCAATCCATGGAATACCTTTTAGTCCATGATATGAGGCAATATAACCCTCATGCGCCACCCCATCTCCTGACAGACTGGACTCGTCAGGATAAAAGAATACTTTCATCCCAAAGGTTGCAGCATATTCTAAAGTACGCAGCAATACCAAATCATTGGCAAAAGGTCTACGTGCATTAGAGACCGCAATACAGCCCCCTTTTTTGAGTCCTGCGATATTAGACGGACGCTCACCTTCCAAACCTGCCGTTAGTGCACCCAGGATATGCAAATAAATACCGCCATCTTCAAGCGCGCGCTCACGCAAACCTTTTAACAGCGAGCCGTTTTCTAAGATAGGATTGGTATCGGGTGGCGTCACTACATGCAAAAAACCATTGGCTCGAGCAGCGCAACCTTCTGACTTTAGCGTACCGTGTTGTTGTTGGCCTGGTTCACGTAGACGGGCACATAAATCAACCAACGGTGGCAGCAACCACATCTCGCGTCCAGCTTCTAGGCTGGCCAGCTTAGTTCTCGCAGTATCTGAAAGTGATGCTTTAAAAGTATCAGGGAGATGGTCAATGAGCGGTGCATCAGTATTGAGCATAGTAGACATGAGCGTTATTACCGTATCAATAAAATAAGTGAGAATAAAACAGCGCGGCAGCGATTACTTACTAGCTGCTTGATGAGCGCGTTGACCTTCCATCGCAAGCGACAATACCGCCATACGAATAGCAATACCGTTATTCACCTGCTTTAAAATCACAGATTGTGCCCCATCGGCAACGCTAGAGGCAATCTCCACCCCACGATTCATAGGTCCTGGGTGCATCACCAACGCATCAGGTTTAGCAAGTGCGACCCGCTCTGGAGTGATGCCATAGTGCTTATAGTATTCATTTGATGACGCCAGTAATGGCGAGCCAATACGCTCGTTTTGAATTCTCAAGCCCATAATCACATCGCAGTCTGTCACGCACTCATCCATATTTTCATAAACTTGTACACCAAAACGCTCAATACCTTTGGGCAATAATGTACGTGGTGCGCAGACGCGAATATCTGTAACCCCTAGCGTTTGCAAGGCGCTGATGTCCGAGCGCGCGACGCGTGAATGCTTTATATCTCCAACGATTGCCACCGATAATTCTTCAAAAGGACGCGGCGCTTCACGGTGAATGGTGAGCATATCCAGCATGCCTTGGGTCGGATGGGCATGCCAGCCATCACCGCCATTGATGATAGCAATGTCTGGTGTGACTTCGGTCGCCATAAAGTGGGCAGCGCCTGAAGCAGAATGGCGTACGACAAAAATATCCGCTGTCATGGCTTGTAGGTTCCACAAGGTATCTCGCAGGCTTTCGCCTTTTTTGGTGCTAGAGCGTTCAATATCAATATTGAGCACATTAGCACCTAGGCGTTTTTCTGCCACTTCAAAGGTCGTGCGCGTACGCGTTGATGGTTCAAAAAACAGATTCATCACCGTGTAGCCTTCCAGCTCAGGACGATTGATTAGTTGTCCATTATCATCAAAAAATGTCTCAGCTTTGGCAATAATCGCCTGCAATTGGGCTTTATTTAACCCTTCTACGCCCAAAAAATGCCGGATGCCGCCATCTATATTAAGCTGTGGACGACTCAACGAGGTATTTAGTTTTTGATGAATAGTATCGGGGTCGAATTTGGCATAATCTGTCGGTGAGATGGTGTGTGTTGCGCTACTATCAATAGAATTTGACATAATGACAAGTCTTTATCGTTGGTTTATATGAGTCAATAATAACGGATTATTCATCTTTGTTTGTTCATTTATAGCGGATACGCACAGATACAGGGACATTTAGGCGCTTATTTGCTACAATTTACCCTAATAGTATAAGCGATGTAAAACAAGTTCGGCAGCGCTATTAGATAATAGTCATAGACCTATACCCACCACAATAAAAAACCAGTACTCTAAAACTATCAATGAATAATAACAGAGATAGTGTAGCTGATTTTGTGTGTGGGACAAAGACACCGTACCACCTATTTAAATATTTACCTGCTCCAAGAGTGGCTAATGCTACCTGCAAACTGCTTTAGCGCTTATCTTTTTTCAAATTTCTAGGCCATTTATTAGGAAGCCTCATGACGACCTTAGCACACTATTTAAACGCCAATGCGACCAGCCCTGCACTGAATGACGTCATTATGACGGTCACAGACGTTGGCAAAACTATTTCGCAGTTGCTTAGAAAAGGAGCGTTGGCAGATATCTTGGGTGAAGCCGGCAATCAAAACGTCCAAGGCGAAGAGCAAAAAAAACTAGACGTACTGGCAAATGATTTATTGCTTGATGCGTTGGCAAAAAATACTCATTGCGCAGGTGTTGCCTCAGAAGAGCTTGATGATGCTACCGCCGCCAATGCTGATGGCAGTCTTTTGGTATTGTTCGACCCCCTTGATGGCTCATCAAATATCGACATCAATATGGCAGTGGGCACTATTTTCTCTATTTTACCGTATGAGCGTCAAGGTCAGACAAGTGAAAATAGCGATTATTTGCAAGCGGGTAATAAGCAGCTAGCAGCTGGCTATTTGTTATACGGCACCTCTACCGTCCTAGCATTGACCATAGCAGATAACGTTGTCATGTTTAGCTTAGATCCAGACACCAATGATTATGTACTCATTGAAGACCATGTCCAAATTGATGCTGATACAAGCGAGTATGCGATCAATAGCTCAAATTATCGCTATTGGCGCGCGCCCATGCAACAGTATATCGATGAACTGATTGCTGGCGAAGCTGGTGTGCGTGGTCGCGATTTCAACACCCGCTGGGTTGCCGCCATGGTTGGTGATGTGCACCGTATCTTATGCCGCGGTGGTCTCTTTACTTATCCGTTTGACACCAAATACGCTCACAAAGCAGGAAAATTGCGCTTGATGTATGAGGCCAACCCAATGAGCTTATTAATCGAGCGTGCTGGTGGCGGTGCTACTGATGCTGTCCATCGTATCCTAGATATCGAACCGACGGATATTCATCAGCGCGTCCCAGTGGTACTCGGTAGCAAGAATGAAGTCAATTATATTAAAGACTTACATGTAAAGCACACTGATAAATAAGTCAGCTGAACCAGTCCGGTAACACTCATTATAATGTCCATTATTGATGTGGATTTATAATGAGTGTCCAAATTCTCTATCTTTTTTTCTAAGCGATCCATTATGGTAGCAAATCCCACCGAGCTGATTACCTCAGATAAAAATACGACGGTCAAACTGGTCAAGGCACTATTGGCGCAAGCTCGACAGCGTAAAAAACAAGGTCAAACTGTCATCGAAGGGATTCATCTCATCGATGCAGCTCTGCGTAGCGACTACCCGTTTACCCAAATATTGCTAGCAGAATCCGCACATCAGCATTCTGAGGTGCAGCAGGTTTTAACTCGTCTGCCGACTTATACGCCTATTCTAACGCTATCAGACTCGCTATATGAGAGTATTCGTAGCTTGGGTACGGGTATCGATATCATGGCGCTTATTAATATACCGACGCCTAGCTTAGCGATAATCAATGATGACTGCCTGATTCTGAATGATGTCCAAGACAGTGGTAATGTTGGTACCCTACTACGCACCGCAGCAGCAGTTGGCATCAAGAACATACTCTGTACCGATGCCACAGCGCAAGCATGGTCTCCTAAGACGCTAAGAGCAGGTATGGGTGCGCAGTTTGCCCTAACTATCTATGAAGGTCTAAGTGTGCAAGACATCTTAGATTATGTCCAAGTACCACTTTTAGCGACCAGTTCACATACCGATACGATTATTTATCAACATGACTTAAAAGAGCCAATCGCTTGGATTATGGGACATGAAGGTCAAGGCGTTTGCGATGAACTGATGCAGTGTGCCACCCCTATCGCTCTACCACAGCCCAATGGCCAAGAAAGCCTCAATGTCGCCATTGCAGGCTCATTATGCTTATATGAAACGCTACGTCAAAGAAGCTACTCCTAAAGCGCACTGTCATTTATGTAGTACAGATAAAAGATTGATAAAAAAAAGACTGAATAAATATGTTTATTCAGTCTTTTTTTTATTTAGATCTTATTCACTCAACTCTACATACACATCAGTTTTGTGCTTCCATAAAGCTTGCAGAATAGTTATTCGGTGCATTAAAGTTAGTAAAACTAATACTAATAGATTTTTCCAGTCCATTCACACAATGCCACCACCCGATAGGAATGAATAATGCGTCGCCAGCTTCAATAGTGATTTCAACTGGGGTCACATGCCGCATCAAAGGATGTTTCTTCAGATCGAAAGTAGGAAAATCCACTTCACTATATACGTGCAAATCATTGTATAACCAAGGTACTTGCCATGCTGGAATCAATGTTACTTTCTTAGCACCATATACTTGAACCAGCATATTATTGGTCAAATCGTGGTGTAGCGGCGTAAATGTTCCTTTGGGTCCCATCCAAAAATACGTACTAAAGGCCGCATCATTGTCCAAAAGCTGTCGATAACCTTTACCAAAATCACCAATGTCATCAAGTGCCGGTTTAATGGTTTCAACGTTTTGTTGCGTGTTATTAGCAGTCATATAATAGTTGTTACTTTCACCGTCATTTTCTATCATATTGACAAATTCAGACATCAGCATTGATTTACGATACTTATCAGAATGACGTTCAAAAAGCGCATCATTCTCGCGGTTGAACTGCACCTGAATTTCTGCATCTCCCAACGTATCTGCAAAATACTGCGGGCTCCATTTTTTTAGTGCTGGCCAATGATCAATGCCTTTTTTTAGTACCACAGGCTTATGTTTACTATAGTAATCTTTAATAAACACCTCAAACGGTGGCGTATCGATCACATCAATTTGCTTGTTATAACCAGGATCTAACTTGGCCAAGTCATCGCAGGTGCTAAGCAGCCATTCTCGTTTTTTTAGGAGCTTAGCGGCTTTAACGCCTGCCTGTAGGTAAGGACTTTTAGAAGCCGTTTCTATTTCTAGTAATATCTCCGCATGACTAAACCCTTGCTGCGTCAATACGTTCGCAATACTGTTTTTACTCGTGCCTTCAAGCAAATTGGTAGCGACCCATTCTTTCCAGTTATTTGGTAGCCTACGAATAGGTTGTTTACTGTCGTTTGCTGCTACCTTCAAATCATCACTCAGTGCGACTTTTATTTGAGCATCTGAAAAGCGATTATCCTTTAGTGTTTGAACGATTGTCTCTGCTCGAACACCGCGCATCATATTCGTTGTTACCCAATCATTCCATTCCTGAGGTAAGCGTTCTGACATGTTTAATCCTGCCTCCATTAGTATCTCCTAATCCCTTAACGTACTAATTAATTGGTCTATCATTTAGTCATCTGTAGTCAGATCAATCTAAAAAAATACAAATCAAATGATAGTATCAGTATAGTAGCTGACATTTATCGATTTGACTAGCGTGTGCCCTCATTTTGATAGGTCTTATAAAATCGAGATAAACTCTAAGGCGTATTATCACTTTGAGAATAATAATAAAAATAAGCTAAATTACAGCGATATAAAAAGTGGCATAGAAAATATCAGCATCTAAAATATCCCATAAAAAAGCCCCCGATTCATTGAATCGGAGGCTTTACGATTTATCATAGATTAAGCGATATCAGATGCTTAATCGTTCAAGCTTACACCTTGCTGGTTAGCTCAGGCAATGCTTCAAACAAATCAGCTTCTAAGAAGTAATCCGCAACGCTAGCGATAGGCGCTTCTGGGTCATTGTTGATAGCAACGATGACTTTAGAGTCTTTCATACCAGCTAGATGCTGAATAGCACCTGAGATACCAGCAGCGATATATAGATCCGGTGCAACGATTTTACCCGTTTGACCGACCTGCATATCGTTTGGTACATAGCCTGCATCAACAGCAGCACGTGATGCACCAACCGCTGCGCCTAATTTGTCGGCTAATGGCTCGATGTACTTAGTGAAGTTCTCACCATTGGCCAATGCACGACCACCAGAGACAACAATACCAGCTGAGGTCAATTCAGGACGGTCAGATTTCGCCATCTCTTCGTTAACAAAGCTTGATTTACCTGTTTCTTGTACGTTATCGATTGCTTCAACTGTGGCTGAACCACCTTCGCTCGCGACTGGATCAAATGCGGTCGTACGTACAGTCAATACCACTTTATCTTCTGATGTTTTAACAGTCGCTGTTGCGTTGCCTGCATAGATAGGACGCTCAAAAGTTTGCGCATCTACGACAGCAGAGATTTCTGACAACATGCTCACATCAAGTAATGCCGCAACACGTGGCATGAAGTTTTTGCCAGTCGTCGTAGCAGGTGCAATGATATGGCTGTAATCACCAGCAATATCAGCAACCAATAGCGCTATGTTACCAGCCAATTGATGCTCATAAGCCGCATTGTCGGCCAGTAGTACTTTAGCCACGCCTTCAGCTTTTGCTGCTTCATCAGCCACTGCTTGCGCGCCGCTACCGGCGACCAATACATGGACATCACTACCCATTTGTTTAGCAGCAGCGATAGTGTTTAAAGTTGCCTTTTTTAGACTGGCATTGTCGTGTTCTGCATATACCAAAATTGCCATTGTTTTTATCCTTTATTTGTTCGTATCATCTATTCATGTGGTCATCTGTTCATAAAATTATTCGTACGCTTAGCTTTAAAATACACGAGCAGCGTCATGATAATTTTACGCAGAATACGCTATAACAAAGTACTAGATTACTTTTGCTTCGTTTCTTAGCTTATCGACCAATTCATCAACTGACTTCACTGTAATACCAGCTTTACGTTCAGCAGGTGGCACAACTTTAATAATCTCTTGCTTAGAAGCCATATCAACACCAAAATCTGCTGGCGTTTTTTCATCAAGTGGCTTTTTCTTCGCTTTCATGATGTTAGGCAGTTTGGCATAACGTGGCTCATTCAAACGCAAATCAGTCGTAATCACCGCTGGCAAGTCAAGTGCAAGCGTTTGTAAACCACCATCGATTTCACGCGTGACGTTAACTTTATCGCCTTCAACTTTCACTTCTGAGGCAAACGTACCCTGACCAATGCCCATCAATGCGGCTAGCATCTGACCAGTTTGGTTGTTGTCGTCATCAATCGCTTGCTTACCTAATAGGATAATATCTGTAGATTCAGACTCAGCAATGCTTTTCAGAATCTTAGCGATTTGCAGTGGATAAGGCTTGGCATCAGTCAATACTAAAACACCACGATCAGCACCCAATGCTAGCGCTGCACGGATTTGCTCTTGTGACTCTTTTGGACCAATAGACGCAACAATGATTTCATCAATCACACCCGCTTCTTTTAGACGAACGGCTTCTTCTACTGCAATTTCATCAAAAGGGTTGATTGACATCTTAGTGTTAGATAGATCCACGCCAGAGTTATCAGCTTTTACACGAACTTTTACGTTATAATCAATGACACGCTTGACCGCTACTAATGCTTTCATACGTTCCTCGTTTATTAATGTTATGAATTAAAAAATTGTCAGTTAAGAACCAAAGGTTCATCTTTTAAACTGTCGTTCAAATCGTCGTTCAAAGTGCTACTTAAGGTCGTTACTGCCTCAACAGCAAATTAATAGTCAGAAATGCCAAAACAATACCAAAGGGTATCGGTCTACTATTCCCTACTCATCAAATCTGTTAAAGCTAAGCCAACCGTTATTATCAGACCTATCTATCTTGCGCGAGCAGCGCCTTAAGGTCAAGGCAGTGCCGTGAATAATGCGTCATAAATTTGTCACTATTCTTAAAAAAATAGTTTATAGACCTATTATTTACGGTTTCATTCTAATAAGGGGCTTAACCTTTTGCCCTTTATAGCATTATCATCGCATTACTTACTTAACGTTTTGTTATTATTTATCACCTCAATGCTTTTTATGCCCTTAAAACAATTTATAAAGTGCTTTTATCAGGCTTAATCAACAAATCACTATCACGAATATCATCAAACAACGACCAATCGGGAATGGTGTTATCATTTTTAATGACACTCATGTCCCCTGTGGTTTCCATAATAACTGCAAAGACTTCGCTCTTGGATTTGAGCCCATTTTTGCGTAGTACTTCTTGCACATCACTGGTACTCAAATTCGCTTCTTTTAGGTTATCCAAAAAATATTCACCATGCGCCATTAATATGATGGCCTGATTATCAATCAAGGATTTCAAGGGTTTGACTTTACGTCTGATAGCTGAGATAACCCCTTGAATCATAAATAGCACAGCAACGGCGAATAAGCCTTGTAACAAAGACGGGCTATCGGACAACACTGTTGAGGCCAGTATGCTACCAATACCAACTGTCATGGCAAAATCATGGCTCGAGAGCTTAGAAAAACTTCGTAGCCCCATCAATCGCGTAAATAACATGAGTCCTAAATAAAACCCAAGCGCTGATAATGAAATACCCAATACTTGCTGCCATTCAATTGAAAACCATGTATGCCACTTCATAAAACACCCTCTTTCCTGCATTTTTATTACGTAAATACGTTACATTATCTGGAATCATCGACCGTTCAAACCGCTAGTATTTAACGACAGTTATTTTCAATGTGAAATAAATGGCACAAAAAAAGCAACCTGATGAGAGGTTGCTTTTCTTTAAAGTCTAAACAGTATTTTTATTGTTTTAACAAACAAAGAAATCTATACATCTTATTAAAATTAACATTGCTGAGAATACTGTTAACAGTGATACTCAACAGCCGTTAAAATTAGATGGCTTCGATTTGCTCAGCTTGTGGGCCTTTTTTGCCATCACCTAAGATGAAAGATACTTTTTGGCCTTCAGCTAGGGTTTTGAAACCGCCACCTTGGATAGCGCTGTAGTGAGCGAATACGTCTTGTCCGCCATTGTCTTGAGCGATAAAACCAAAACCTTTAGCTTCATTAAACCACTTTACAGTGCCTTCAACTTTATCTGACATAAATTTTCCTGACTCTTTAACTGTTGGCGAGACGTGTGTCATCACCGATTAATTGATATATACCCTAGATTCTTTGCTGAATGCGACGGCTCAAACTCATAATATATCAAAGAGATAACTTATGGTTTTTGCCTAAAATCCATTGAGTACAGCTTGATTATAACAGTTTTTTTTGACTGCAACATATTAAATTACAGAGTTTTGTAAACAATATAAGAAGCCTTTGATAACCCTTTGGCATCATATTTTGATGGCTCGTTATCTCTTCTAGACCCTGTTTATTACTGTCAATTTTAATATTCTTGTTATATATATTCAATAATAAAAATTAGATTTCACCATTTTTTGCATACATTTACTGTGCTATAGGTAGCCATGGTGAGGTCAACACCAGTAAACAAAGAGCAAAAAATATCAAAGAAAACGATTGGCTATAAGCAATATATTTAGCTGGTATGACCAAATCTTTGGGTGAATCTGGGATACCTTTACGCTTTAACAATCTGGTGCCGTAAACCCAACCAAACACCGTATAAATCCCGTATGCCGCAGGTACTGCAACCGCTAACGGCGTTAGATCGATCACGTATAACATCACCACAGAGATAAAAAACCATGAAGTGTCTAGCAGCGAGCTGATTTGAAAAAACTTAGATTGTGGCAGCTTGCCATCGGTGCCTTTGAGCATCTCACCTTCGATCCAAATCAAAACAGCCACGACAGCACTAAGAGTAATATACACGAATTGCGGCGTTAGCCAGTCTGGAAAAGATATTTGCACAACATACAACCTGTAATCTATGGAAAAAATAAGAAGAGAAACAACCACCGACAACCACCGACCAACCACCGACATAGTCATGTAACTGAACCGACGCTTGCCTACATTGGGTGTGGGTTACTGGTTTTCAACCGCTATAATGAGTGAAAGGTAATATCGAACCATCACGCACTACTGATAGCAATAAAAACCCCGTGCTATCACTTGATAACACGGGGTCTGTTAAGACTTATTAAGCCTTACCATCATAAGTATTGACTTAGTTTTTGTCTTTATCAATGATTTTATTACCACCAATCCAAGGCATCATGCCGCGCAGTTTAGCACCAGTCACTTCGATTTGATGCTCAGCGTTGTTACGACGACGAGCCGTCATTGATGGATAGTTGGTTGCGCCTTCACTGATGAACATTTTTGCGTATTCGCCAGACTGGATGCGTTTTAGCGCATTACGCATAGCTTCACGTGATTGCTCATTGATGACTTCAGGACCAGTCACATATTCGCCATATTCAGCGTTATTACTGATTGAGTAGTTCATATCAGCGATACCGCCTTCATACATGAGGTCAACGATAAGCTTAAGCTCATGCAAACACTCAAAGTAAGCCATTTCTGGCGCATAGCCCGCTTCTGTTAGCGTTTCAAAACCCATTTTTACTAGCTCAACAGCACCGCCACAGAGTACGGCCTGCTCGCCAAATAGATCAGTTTCAGTTTCATCTTTGAACGTGGTTTCGATGATACCTGAACGACCACCACCAACACCAGCTGCGTAAGACAAAGCTAATTGCTTGGCTTGACCTGAGGCGTCTTGATAGATAGCGATCAAATCTGGAATACCGCCACCTTTGGTGAATTCGTTACGAACCGTGTGACCAGGTGCTTTTGGAGCAACCATGATGACATTAAGATCGCTGCGAGGAACAACTTGGTTATAATGAATCGCGAAACCATGAGCAAAAGCTAACGTAGCCCCTTCTTTGATGTTAGGCTCAATCTCATTGTTATAAAGCTCTTTTTGGAACTCATCAGGAGTCAAAATCATAACCACGTCAGCAGCTTTAACTGCATCAGCAACTTCAGCAACCTTTAGACCAGCGTTTTCCGCTTTTTTCCATGAGCTTGAGTTTGCACGTAGACCAACAGTCACATCGACGTCTGAATCTTGTAGGTTAAGTGCGTGTGCATGGCCTTGTGAACCGTAACCAATAATCGCAACTTTTTTGCCTTGGATAATCGATAGATCGCAATCTTTATCATAATAAACGTTCATAAATAGAGTCCTTTTCCTCAATCATGGCGTGCCATGGATAGTAAACGCCTATGCAGTAGCCATTATCGTGAAATGGTCACTAACATAAGCGTTATGTTAATGGTAAATAGATAGATTATAACTAAAATTGTTTTGATTAACTATTCAGTTGCTCAGCCACTAAGCGTATTAAATACTCAGTGTTTTTTCTCCACGTGCAATACCAATCACACCCGAACGTACCACTTCTAAGACACGTTCTCGACCGATAGTATCGATAAAACCATCTAGCTTAGCCGTATCACCAACGATCTGAATCGTATAGAGATTGGCATTAACGTCAACAATTTGTGCACGGAAAATATCTGCGCTGCGTTTGATCTCTTCACGTACGCTACCCGTTGCGCGAACTTTGACTAGCATTAACTCGCGCTCAACGTGAACGGTGTCTGATAGATTAAGCACTTTAACCACTTCAATCAATTTATGCAATTGCTTGGTGATCTGCTCAATTCTTTCAGGAGAAGTAATCGTCGTCACTGTCAGACGCGAAATACTCGGATCTTCCGTTGGGGCGACGTTTAAGGTTTCGATATTATAACCACGTTGTGAGAACAAGCCGACTAACCGCGACAACGAACCCGCTTCGTTTTCCATCAATACCGAAATCAGATGTTGTTGTTGCATTAGGTACGCTCCCCTTTGGTTAACCACATATCACGCATCGTCTGTCCAGCGATTTGCATTGGATACACATGCTCATTACGATCGACATAAACGTCAATAAATACCAGCTTGTCTTTCATTGCCATGGCTTCTGCAATTTGTGCTTCCATGGTGGCAGGATCGGTAATCTTGATACCGACATGACCATAACTTTCAGCTAGCTTGACAAAGTCTGGTAATGAATTCATATAGGATGACGCATGACGACCTTCATACAGCATGTCTTGCCACTGTTTTACCATACCTAACTGAGCGTTGTTTAGGTTCAAGATTTTGACTGGTAGATTATATTGCAGGCATGTCGATAGCTCTTGAATATTCATCTGAATAGAGCCTTCGCCAGTAATACAGACCACATCACGATCTGGATTAGCAAGCTTGGCTGCCATTGCATACGGTAAGCCAACACCCATCGTACCTAAACCACCCGAATTGAGCCACTGACCCGGCTCTAGATAAGTATAGTAAAGCGCGGCAAACATCTGATGCTGACCGACGTCACTGGTGATAATGGCGTTGCTGTTGGTCACTCTGTCTAGTGCTTGTACGACACTTTGTGGCTTGATGCCGTTTTCGGTACTGGTGTCATAACGCAGACCATGACGCTTACGCCATTCATTAATCTGTGACCACCAATCTAATAGGGCATGCTGCTCCAATTCTTTATCTTCACCGATAATCTCCAACATATCCGTAAGAACCGATTTTACGTCACCAACGATAGGAATGTGGGCAAGAATAGTCTTGGAGATAGAAGCTGGATCGATATCGATATGAATAATAGTCGCATTCGGGCAGAATTTTTTGACATTATTGGTGACACGGTCATCAAAACGCGCACCAACTGCCAAAATAACATCTGCATGATGCATGCTCATGTTGGCTTCATAAGTACCGTGCATACCGAGCATACCCAAGAACTGACGATCAGAGCCAGGGAATGTTCCCAAACCCATTAGCGTATTGGTCACTGGCAAGTTTAGACGATGTGCAAGTTCGGTCAGCTCTTTATGGGCTTTACTCCAAATCACGCCACCACCGGCATAGATAACAGGACGCTGCGCTGATAATAAGGTCTCAACTGCTTTTTTAATTTGGCCGCCATGCCCTTTCACTGAAGGCTGGTACGAGCGTATAAACACCTCATCTGGGTATTCGTAGGCATATTTTTCGCTAGGCGCGGTCATATCTTTTGGTACGTCAATGACGACAGGACCTGGACGACCAGACTGCGCAATAAAAAAGGCTTTTTTGACAATCATTGGAATTTCGCTAGCATGGCGTACTTGAAAGCTATGCTTCACGATAGGACGAGAGACCCCGATCATATCGGTTTCTTGGAACGCATCTTCACCGATTAGGCTGCTCGGTACCTGACCTGAAATCACGACCATCGGAACTGAGTCCATGAAGGCGGTGGCAATCGCAGTTACTGTATTGGTAGCACCAGGACCTGACGTGGCCAGCACGACACCTGTGTTACCAGTTACTCGCGAATAAGCATCTGCCATATGGCCAGCTGCTTGCTCATGACGCACTAAAATATGTTCGATGTTTTCTTGCTGAAACAACGCGTCATAAATGTGCAGCACTGCGCCGCCTGGATAGCCAAAAATATATTTGACACCCTCATCCGTCAACGATTGCACCAGCATCTCAGCACCAGATAGCATCACAGGCTGCTTGCTACCTTCAGCAAGACGTTGTTGCTTTTCTTCAAAATTTTTGGCGGCATTACCTGTTTGGGTATGTCCCGTCATATTCGGACTTTGCGTGGTTTGCGTCACTGTCATCACCTTTTTTTGCGGCGAGAATTTGCATTATTTTATAAAAGAAAACAACCACGTTTGGGCGTTATTTTAAATCTTATAAAAATGATTGCCAATCCTTGTCCATATCAAGAATGTCTGCCCACTATATTTAAGCAATCGCGTCGTACAACGCAAGATAATACTCAAACACAGCAATGTATTTGGGGTCAGTTTTGTGACAGGAGTTTATCGATATACCATGACAAGATACGAATGCATCTATAAAAGAGGCTTATTACTTATGAGCGATAGTGTTTATAAAAGAGGCGCTGCTATAGCTAAAGTCATAAAATAATTCTAATAGCCAATACTACGTCCTAAGATCATCTGATCTTATAATAGGCTAATAAAAAACATCATAACCAAATATTGTTTTGCATTTAATGCAAGCAATACAACCGCAAAAATCCACACTTAGCGTATTTCAAATAATAAGTTTATCTTAGTCATTGTAGACAGATAAGTCCGGAGACAACATATACAGTCGTTAATAATAATCGCTATGATCATCATTTTTGCCATATCATTATCACAAAGAAAATAAAACGACGTAAGCTACCGATAAGTAACCCGCAGTTCTCATTCTCAAGTGCCACGGCAATATCATAAAAGCCGCTCACTGACCAATCAACTGCTATTATATTCAATGGTTTGAGTCCTATTGTCAAGAAAAACTTCTAAAACCCACCCCTAACTATTAGTTATTAAATAATGT
The DNA here is from genome assembly GCF_904846665.1 of Psychrobacter sp. Pi2-51. Lineage (NCBI taxonomy): Bacteria > Pseudomonadati > Pseudomonadota > Gammaproteobacteria > Moraxellales > Moraxellaceae > Psychrobacter > Psychrobacter sp. Pi2-51. The sequence goes on along the minus strand of NZ_CAJHBP010000024.1, from coordinate 4,562 downwards.
ACATTCATAAGCATTATTTGCTAAAATCAAACGCTACTGTATTCATATTGTTATTTATCGATGTAAATACTGCCTTTAAATAAATATCTACCTTCATTTTTTACCCCCCTAAGAGGACCGCTACTATGGCATACACGTCTACCATACATACCCCTGCCAAGCTGCTCATCAGTATCAGTACTGCGTGTATGATAATGCTGTCAATGAATGCCAGTCATGCTATCCAAGTGTATAAATCGATTGGTACGCATGGTGAAGTGAAGTACAGCCAGCATGCACCGCAAGAAGGCAGAAATATTGAAGTGATCGAGTTTCGTAGCGATGGTAGACAGAATAACGCAGGTCAGCTAGCGGGTAAAACAGAGGCTAACCAAAATACACCTACTCAAAGTGCAGAAGAACAGCGCGTTGCCCAGCTAGAAGCACGTATTAAGGATCAAGAAGCGCAGGCTAATGCGCAGCGCTGCCAATCACTGCGTAATAACCTAACCAATCTAAACGTTGGCGGGCGCATCTATGAGATGGATAGTGATGGCAAACGTGAATACTTAGATGGTCGCGAAATCGAGCTTAAGCGTGAGCGCGTGCAACAAGCCATCACTCAGTATTGTAATGGCTCTACGACCTAGTTTTTATTTAATACGGCACACTACCCTATTTAATTTTTATTGGTAATCAATTGCATGACATGACGAATGGCCGCTGGCATATCTTGCGCTTGTAGCCCGCGCTGTCCAATCAGTAGCGAGCTATTATGCTGGTAATGGTCAGTATCATTCACCAAGGCGTCTCCTGCTAACGCATGCAGCAGAACCGCTTGGTGTAAGCAGCGCGCTTCGTCTTCTAGATCTTGTTGTGCCAACAACCCAGCAATCACCCCAGACAATACATCGCCCATGCCAGCGGTGGCCATGCCAGCATTACCTACGCCGCAAACATAAATATGCGCTTGCGAACCCTTCTGCTCTAATATCCTTTGCTCCAGTACCAATGAACCAGCGCCTTTTAGCACCCAATCACCGCCATAAGTTTTAGCACACTGTTTTATAGCTGCTAATCGGTCATCTTCTACTACACTAATTTTCTTATCAAGCAACCTAGCCGCTTCACCACTATGCGGCGTCAAACAAACCTGATGATCCATGCTGTGTTGTCGCAGCTGAGCGATGAATTCGTGTTTATGAGGATGCTCACGACTCTCCATCTGCAATGATGACAAATGATAAAGACCGTCGGCATCAATGACCAGTGGCTTTTTCTCTGTTATAGCAGCCTGAACATAACTGATGAATAATGCTTGTGCCTTTTTATCACGCCCCAGTCCCATGCCAATGGTAACAACGCTAGCTTCTTTAATTAATGCCTTCACCCCTTCTTTATCGTGCAAATCAATTGTCATCGCATCGGGTAATGACGTTAATAAAGCCTCATGAAAGGCATCGTGACAAGCCACGGTAATTTTGCCCGCACCTGTCGCCATGACACTACTGGCAGATAGTATGGCTGCACCGCCCATACCTTGCGAGCCATCAATGCGATTACCACCGATGACCAAGACGTGACCATAGCTGCCTTTATAACTGTTCTGTCGACGAGCATTTAAAGCGTGCGCTACAGTCACTAGAGTGGCGGCTGAGTTGCTTGACTGAGTCGGTATTAACGGTATATCAATCACGCTCCCGCTATAGTCCATGCCATCTTTAGTATGTAAGCCGAATTTACGGGCAATCAAACATAACGTCACGTCAGCTTGTATGGCAATGCGCTCAAATACTTGACCAGTAGAAGCCACTAAGCCACTCGGGATATCAACGGCAATTGCCAAAGCATCATTGGATTGCGTGACCTTGTTAAAGGCGCTAATAGCCTGCTCATAAACCCCTTCAGGTGCACGGTCCAGCCCGATACCAAATAATGCATCGATATAAATATCAGCTTGCCAGTCCGTTTCTCTTATCTCACTTTGACTGGCACTACTATCCTCAAAGCGTTGATAATTTACCTTAGCAGATAGCGCTATTTGTTGCGCTTGCTTAGCATCAGATACAAGATCGTGCTTGTCTGCTTTATTAGCAGTTTTTACTTGATTGTCTGTCTCCATATCATCAATAGTATAGCCGACTGTGATTACTTTAACCTGCCAACCTGCCTGCTGCAGGTAGTAAGCAATAAGCCAACCGTCACCGCCATTGTTCCCCTTTCCTACCCAGATACTCGCTCGTTGCTGACAAGCATTACGTCGATAGACTTTATGATCAGCTGAGGCACGAGCTTTCAGATACTTTTGTTCATAGAGCTGTTCTATATGCTGCGCCATTTGCCAAGCAGCTTGCTTCATTAATCCAAAGCTATCATAACCTTCTGCAAACCATGCTTGCTCCATAGCGTAGACTTGCTCGCTGCTATATAGGGCTATCGGTCTCGTTGTGTCTGATGAAAATACATTGGATTGAGTTTGCATACCGTTCCTCGATTATTTTTATTGGTTTTTTATCATATCAAAACTTGCTGGTTACTCGCTTGTCTAAGCTTAGCAAAAGCTCACTTTGACTTATGTATCAATATGAAATGTGAGTTTATTTGCTTTTATACTTGCGCTCTTAGCTCACTGGCTTATCATATCGGTATTCACTCTATTGCCTGCTATCACACATGAATAATCCTTCTAAAGTAAACTTATCTAACTCTTCAACTCAGCAGATATCAGCTCAGAAAACGTCTCCTGAGCCTAACCCTGCGCCCGAAAAAAAGATTACTGTGAGTAATAGCCCAACGTTTGCTACCACCGCAGAGGTAAAGCAATGGATCAAGGCTCAAGCACAGTCTTTAGGGTTTGCCGACTGTGGCTTCTTATCCGTACATCATCCTTTATTTACCCAACAAATTGAACAATTGCAACGGTGGCTGGATAAAGGCTATGAAGGCCAATTGCAGTTTATGCATAACAATCACCATCTACGTGCGCATCCTGCCCAACTGGTAGAAGGAGCAAAAACCATCATCAGCGTGCGTATGGATTACCTCACTCAGACACCAACCCCGCGTGCGGTCACTGATGATGATCATCCCAATCAGGGTATTATTGCGCGTTATGCCAGAGGCCGCGATTATCATAAGACGATGCGCAGCCGCTTAAAACAATTAGCCTTAAAGATAGAAGCGATGCTTGCCGAATGGCAGCATCTGGATATTGGGGCTGAGGCAGAATTTATTTTCAGGCCTTTTAGTGACTCTGCCCCTATCTTTGAGCGTCCTATTGCAGATGCAGCTGGACTTGGCTGGACAGGCAAGCATACGCTACTGCTAAACAAACAAGCGGGCTCGTTCTTTGTGCTGGGTGAGTTGTTTATGAGTCTTGAGTTACCGGATGATGAACCAGTAAAAGAGCACTGCGGCAGTTGCAGCGCCTGTATTGATATCTGCCCAACCCAAGCGATTGTCGCGCCCTACGAGCTCAATGCTTCTGCCTGTATTTCTTATTTAACGATTGAGCATGATGGCATCATTGATACCAAATATCGTCGCGCAATTGGCAATCGCGTCTTCGGTTGTGACGACTGTCAGCTCATTTGTCCGTGGAATCGCTACGCCAACCTTACAACCGTAGAAGACTTCACGCCACGGCATCAGCTTGATAACAGCAGTTTGCTTGAGCTGTGGCAATGGCAAGACGCAGAGTTCATGAAAAAAACTGAAGGCAGTCCGCTCAGGCGCACAGGCTATGTGAACTTTTTGCGCAATATCGCCATTGGACTTGGCAATGCTAATCCCAGTATAGAAATAGTCTCTCATCTACAATCTAAGTTAGGCTTGCATAACGACATGCTGGACGAACATATTAATTGGGCGCTTACCGAACAAACTGAAAAATTAAATATCAATAATCGGTAAACCTATTCCTTTTAGACACAAAAATGCCTCTTATTAAAGAGGCATTTTTTATTTTATTAGACATGCTAATGCTAATTAAGCTTAGAAGTTATGGATTAGAAATTACGGCTTTGGAATGCGCAATACTTGACCAGGATAAATTTTGTCTGGATCAGACAGCATAGGCTTGTTGGCTTCAAAGATTTTTGTATAATCACCAGATGAACCATAAACATCTTTAGCAATCTTAGATAGGCTGTCACCAGATTTTACGGTATACATCGTAGATTCAGGCGCGTCTTCTTCGATATCAATGTTATCAATGACTTTAGCGACGTTTTGAACATTACCAATAGCGATAATGGCTTTTTCACGGTCAGCCTGTGTTTTGGCGTTACCACTGATTTCAGCGGTATCCGTCGAACCGTTATATTTGATTTTTAGGTTACTGATATTGAGGTTCTGCTGCTGGATGCGACGCAGCAGAATGTTAGCAACCGATTGTGCTGAAGGCTCACCGCTGGCGACAGGCGTACTAGCATCTGCTTTGGTTTCTGATTTAGCATCATGCTTTTCGTCGTCACGATTAAAAATCTTATCACCGATGTCTTTTGCAAAACTAAACATACCCATATAACTGCTCCTTGAAATACTATTATTTATTATTAATCGTTATTCTTTTAATGGTAATT